>CAJTRE010000032.1 GCA_910578495.1 uncultured Dorea sp. | reverse complement strand
GTAACAGTTCAGCCTGCGCCATTCGCAAAACCGCACTAACGTGCTATTCGTTGCTACGCAACTATTTTTGCTCATAATCTGGCGCTCCGCTCATAGTCGATAAAAACACTCATTCATGCAAGCATGATTCGCTTATTTTACCGACTATGGCTGAACTGTTACAAAAAATAGTTGTTTTTTATGCCGGCAGATGGTATTGTAAAAAAGGTGAGTAAATTGTAAAAGAATTGTATTTTAGGAGGAAAACAATGAATTACCTGGATATATTGATTCCATTTGCGGGTGGATTGGGAATGTTTATTTACGGTATGCAGATTATGGCACAGGGACTTGAGAACGCGGCAGGCAATAAGCTGAAATCATTGCTTGAAGTTCTTACAAAGAATAAGCTCATGGGAGTTCTTTTAGGAGCTGTCATTACAGCGGTTATTCAAAGTTCGTCGGCGACGACAGTCATGGTCGTTGGTTTTGTAAACGCAGGAATTATGAATCTGACACAGGCGATGGGCGTTATCATGGGAGCGAACGTTGGTACGACAGTTACCGGATGGCTTGTCTCTTCCGTAGAGTGGGCAGAGTTTTTAAGTCCTGCAAAAATAGCCCCGGTTGCAGTTATCGTAGGTGTAGTGATTATGCTGACAGGGAAGAGAAGGTCTTCTAAAGAAATTGCAAGTATCATCGTAGGTTTTGGACTTTTGTTTATCGGAATTTCCAGTATGTCAACGGCAGTAGAGCCGCTTAAGGAGTCAGAAGGATTTGTAAATCTCTTTGTTACACTGGGAAAGAATCCGTTCCTTGGAATCCTTGCAGGGGCGCTTGTAACTGCGGTTATCCAGAGTTCGTCAGCTTCTGTAGGTATCTTGCAGAGTCTCGCGGCTGCGGGACTGGTTCCGTTTAGTGCGGCAATCTACATTATCATGGGACAGAATATCGGTACTTGTGTAACTGCCATCCTGTCCAGTCTTGGTGCCAAGAAAAACGCCAAATCTGCCGCTCTTATGCACTTATTGTTCAACGTTATCGGAACGGTGATCTTCAGTGTGTTTGCAATCGTTTATTTCCAGATGGTCAATCCGGCGGCAGGAGTTGGAACGATTACACAGACACAGATTAGTACGGTGCATACATTTTTCAATATTGCGACAACGGTTCTTTTATTCCCGGTTTCTAATTGGATTGTGAAGTTGGCGAAAAAGATTGGACATGTGGATGAGAAAGAAAATGACAGAAGTAAGATTCTTCTGGACGACCGTATGCTTGAGACTCCAAGTATTGCGCTTCAGTCTGTGATTAATGAGACGATCCGTATGGGTGAGATTGTAAGAGAGTCCATAGAGCTGGCAAAAGATGTATTGTATACAAGAAAACAAGATGACATTGATCAGATCAGAGATGATGAGAGTACAGTAGACAGACTGTGCGCAGGTATTACTGATTATACGATTAAGCTTGGTTCACTTCAAATCAGTGAGAAAGAGCATCAGACAACGGCGCATCTTCTTCAGGTATTATCAGATATTGAGAGAATCAGCGACTACTGCGAGAATATCTCCGAGTTTGCGGAAACTCTGAATGAGAAAAAGGCAGAATTTTCAGATGTGGCAGTGAATAACTTGAGAGATATGATTGATGAAACAGTGCAATGCTATGAGTATGCACTGGATGCATTCAAGGAAAACAGTCATGAGAAAGCGCTGAAAGTTATCGAGAAAGAGACGAAAGTTGACAATTACGAGATTGACCTTAGAAGCAGCCATATGAAACGTCTGGCAAGAAATGAATGTAATACAGACGCAGGAGTGGTATTCTTAGACGCACTTGTATGCGTAGAGCGTATTTCAGATCATGCGAGAAATATTGCAGAAGAAGTGCTGGCGGGATAGATTAAGATGGAAAAAAAGTTTATAAAAGGTTTGTGCAAAAAAAGAATCCCATGCGATGTTTCCATGGGATTTTTGCTGTGCGTTTTGAGTATTAAGATAATTTTCCTGTTTTACTGCATGTAAGGCTAACGGAACGATTTATAGTTTTTGTAACAGTACCATTACCATATTTTTTCCCAACTACTGATGCAGTTGCAGTTGCCCCGGATTTGCTTGCAGATTTACCGCTTAGTTTCCACATGCTGCTTGGGCAGGTAGTAGAAATTGTGGAGGACGTACATTTGGAGGACGTACCGTTGTAGGAGAAAGTTCCGTTTACGGTGACACTCCATAATGTACGACCAGAACTATCCTTATGGGAGCTGGTTTTTTTGCCGCTTTTGGTAGATGTAACGACAAACAGATTAATGGAAGGAGTAGTTTCTATTGTGGTCTCAATATAACTTCCATCGTCCAGAACTTCTATCGTAGTAGAACTGTCGGTGTAATCGGAAGCAAGCGTAGTTGAACTATAGCAGATACTTAGAACTAAACATAAAATTAAACAATACAATCGTTTCATAGTGAATTTCTCCTTTCTATTTGTACTCAATTGTTTCAGCGGGAATAATAATGATATCTTGTTCAATTATTTGATGAATCATATAAGCTCTGTAGCCTGTAAATATAAGAGACAGGCTAAGCAATACAATCGCAAAAATACGACAGTGCCCTTTGAAATTGATTCTTTTTAATAAATAGTCGTCGTCTATAGTGTCATAATAATCGGCGGCTACTTCGGCAGGTGTACCGAATTGCGCTGTCAAATCGTCATAGTTGTAATTTTCGTGTTCTGCTGCATATTCTTGAATATGGCTTTTTAATCGTTCCAAATATTCGCGTTCACAACTTCCATGTACAGGAAATAAGCGCTTACAGTCTCTTAAATATTTTCTCATAACGAGAATCCTCCGTAATAAAATAACTATTCAGCCATAACAACTCGAGTTTCGACTGTTATACAGTCTTTACGCTGCTTACGCAGCTAAAACTCTCGTTTATGGTTAAGCACCATATGCTGATGATATCATACAGTCTGTTGCAAGCAAGCTTGCACATCCTGTCTGCTATATCAGTGCATGGCTGAATAGTTACGTAATAAAAAGTAATTTAGCCTTCTTCGATTGTTATTTCCTCGTAAAGAGTACAGTCTTCTTTTTCTTGTAAATAATCTTGATAAAGGGTGTAGGATTTACAGCCTAAAAATATAATTACGGCGCTAATAACAACTACCATCAAAATCCGAACATATCTTACAAAGTTTACTTTTTTCAATAAATCGTTATAATCGGTACTGCGATAATAACTGCTGATAACTTCTGTAGGTGTTCCAAATTGTTCTGCCAGATCATCATAGGTACAGTTGCCGTTCTCTGACTGATACTCTTGAATATGACTTTTTAATCGTTTTAAGTATTGGCGCTCCTGTTTGCCATAGACTGGAAACAGGCGTTTGCAGTTCTTTAAATACTTTTCCATAATCTTGCTTCTCCCGCTATTATCAATAAGAACTCTCTATTGCCTTTCCTGATAGACGTCTCCTGTCTCTGAATAGAGAAGAAAGGAGATAACATCCAGAAATTGTTCATAGTCCGAAAGAAGCTGTTTCAAATACTGAACGCCCTTTTCCTCCAGGTGGTAATACACCCTTGATTGTCTCTGGGTGACTTTTTTCTCATAAAAGCTGACATGTTCCTGGTCGGACAAACGGTATAGAATCGGATACATAGAACCCTCTAATAAAGTGTAGATGCCGGTACTTCGCTTTTTGAGTTCCTGTGTCATCTGGTAGCCGTACATATCAGATTCAGATAGTAGTTTTAAGAGCATCATTTCAATCGTTGCTTTTTTCAACCCGGTTGTTAGTTGTGATTTTGTCGAATTCATAGTGTGCATTTCCCTTTCTTGTTTATAATTATAGCAGACTCAATTTTAAAATCAATATATAGAATTAAAATATAGTATTGACAAAATGATAATGTAGGGTTAGTATAATGACAAATAAAGAGACGCGTCGAAAATACAAATATGTGGAAAGGTAAATTAAAATGAATTTTAAAAGTGTTTTAATTTTTTTGAAGAAAAAGATCGTAATTGGAGTAATGTTTTTGGGAGTAGCCGTATTTAGTTTATCAGGAAATTGTTTCGCAAATGAAGGAATATCGGAGAAACAAGAAAATACTATAACGGAAATAGCAGAATTGGAAACAGTAGAGAATTATTGTGAGTATTATGGTGTACTTGAGTCTGATAGTGAGGAATTTACTGACGAAGTAGAAGCTATGATAGAAGAAAGAGATGGATTTTCCGTGGTAAACAATGATTCAAAAGTTGCAACATACTCGTCATCAAATAGTCCACTTAAAAAGGACAGGAAAATTCCAGAATCAGCATATGCAGATATTATCTGGACCAATAACCCGCTTACTCCTTTCAATCATGTTGGTATTTACACGGTAAACAATAAAATTACTGAGGC
Organism: uncultured Dorea sp.; assembly: GCA_910578495.1. Lineage (GTDB taxonomy): Bacteria > Bacillota > Clostridia > Lachnospirales > Lachnospiraceae > Dorea_D. Next base: position 23,411 of record CAJTRE010000032.1, on the reverse strand, counting down.
ACTGTCAGATGGTGTAAAAACAAGAACGGTTGGAAAGAAAATGAAAGAGTATCCGTTTATTATTTATAAAGTAGTGACAAAAAAGAATGGGAATACAAGATATTCTCTTGAAAAACGAAAATCTGTTGCAGCATGGGCAAAAGCGCAAGTTGGTCGGGCTTATGATGTGAATTTTGCTAATAATAAGGAAAATACGCCTGCAAGTAATAAAAAGTTTAACTGTTCTGAATTAGTGTGGAAAGCATGGAAATTCAAAGGGAAATTGGATTTAGACTCTAATGGAGGTGAAGGAGTATATCCTAATAATATTAAAGGATCAAATCGTACAAAATCAATTTATCAAAGTAAATAATTTGAAAAATTGATAAATGTTTTTAGTGTTGAATGTGGAAAACTTTCCGCTATATAAGGAGAAAAAAGGTCAGTATTCAGAATTGTTTCTGAATTGACATAGGACATCAGATTTTGGGCATATCTTAATAAGCCTAATTATGAAATTTGACAATTAAATATTTTCTAAGGCAACTAAAGGATTTTTGTGGTCAAAAATAGAGATTCAAAGGAAGTGGCTTTTACTGAATTTGAAGAAATCATAAAGGAGATGGGATTTGACTATACATATATGTCGATAAATGAATAGAATTTTAATGTATGTTGGAATAGAATTCGCATTGTTACTTTTTGTCTTTGGATTAACATTAATTGGGCAGACGGTGGATACCACTATACTGGTGTATATGCTGGCAGCTTACGCGTAGTTGGAATTGGTCGTATTATGTTTTTTTCTCAATAGTAAGTTGTGTAAATGTCTCCCGCTGGATAAAGAGTCTGGTGGGAGCCTGCGCTGCTTAAAAGTAACAGTTCAGCCTGTGCCATTCGCAAAACCGTACTAAAGTGCTATTCGTTGCTACGCAACTATTTTTGCTCATAATCTGGCGCTCCGCTCATAGTCGGTAAAAGAAACCATTCATGCAAGCGTGATTCGCTTATTTTACCGACTATGGCTGAACTGTTATTTAAAAAAATAATTTTTATAATTAAGTGTCACAAATAAATTCTTACATTGTTACTATAAGTAGATACGCTGAACATGACATAAAGGAGAGTGAATGGTATGAAAAATTCTTATTTTGAGAAATTTGAAAAGGTCATGTACGTTTTGGTAAAAGTTGTTTCCTGTTTGATGATGATTTGGACAGTGGTTTGTTTCTTAAAACCAGACATACTTTTCTGGAGTGGATATGAAGGAACTATGGAGCTCCAGAATGACAATATATGTATGGGAATCATATATGGAGCAAGCGTACTTGCTCTTGCAATTCTCTGTCGGAAAAATAAGCAATAACTTATAGAGGAGGATTGAAAGATGAATACTAAAAAACGAAAGATTGTTGCGACAATCCTCGTTCTTCTTATATGTGGAGGGCTTTACTTTTTCATCAACAGAAATCATGAAAATGAACAGGGTTTTGATATTCCGAAAAACACAAAATATATTATCACTTATTCCACAGGGGAAACAAAGCGTGAAAAGTCGATAGTTAATTACCTTGATAGTTTTGGTAATGTGCTTGGCAGAAATCAATTAAATCATAATGTAAGTGCGGACAGTATTTCTTATAGTCCGGTAATAGATAACTATATGCTTTTTACACACGAAGAACTATATTTTAATCATGATGTAAAAGCAACGCTGTCAAATAATGAAATGCAAAGCAGGTACAAGTTTGCATCGAAAAATGGAGCAGATGAAGTGTATGCAAGCGGATATATGAAAGGCTGGAATCTTTTTTATAAACATATTCCCCATGGGCTTGCTTATGCAGAATCAGAGTTAGGTTATTTTGATCTTCTTACGTTTTTTAATGAGAAGAATATATATAATGTACGAATAAAAGAAGGCGGCATAGTGGCGGATAACCAATCAGAGCATATGGTTTATAATTTTTATGGAGAATCCGGAGAATACGTATATTATGAAGCGTTGAAGTTTGATGAAAAGAAAAAGAATTTTTTGCGTAATGAGGGTAAGATTGACTTGAGAGATTTTATGCGGGATAATATGTTAAAAAATGATAACACATATACTATTGGAAAAACATTGGCGAAAGGGAATCAGATATATCAGGTTCTGGAACTTGGTGAGAAGTCGATACCGTATCTGTTGGAGTACAAAGTTTTAGGCAATCAAATTGCGTATGAAAATTCTTATAAAATGGAATTAAAAAGTAGTGACTATATGGGAGCTCATATAAAGGCAATGCTAAAAGAGAATAAGATTATTTACTATTCAGCAACATATCCTAATGCAGTTATTAATTTTGACTGTAAACGAAAAGAATTTACATATCACTATATTTTTGAAGAGGAATCTTCAGAAGATTTAGCGCAGTTGGATATACGGGAAATTGATGGTGATGTGTACGTGTTAAAACCGGATATAGATAGTAATGTATTTGAAATTTTTCAAATACAAGAAGATGGAACATTGGAAAGTTTAATTAAATCTGACCTTCCGAAAGTAAAATCATTTCTTGCGCCGAATTTGTGGGTAAGTGATTTTTATGTAATGCCATAGGAGATATTGTTGACACTCATTTTTAAAAAATGAGTGTCACAAATAGTTTCTTTCATTGTTACTATAATAGATATACTAAACAGAGAATGAAGGAGTGTGAATAATATGAAAAAAAGAACTACAAAAAATAAAAATATATACTTTTTCATAAGCGTATCAATATTATATATTTGTCTAATTCAATTTATTCATGCAATTATATATACATCACAGATACAAAAAGAACAAAGTACAGGCACATTTTTTATTGATATGCTATTTTATAGTATATTATGTATGCCGATGATTTTTTTTATCTTTAAGCTAATAATAAATAACGGTTTAAAAACAATGCCGTCACTTCTCTCCACAGTGCTAAAAGAAAATTGGATGATAATAATTCTATATTTTTTATTGCTATATGCAATTCGGAAAAATTGTTTTAGCGGTAATTATTTGATTGATTTATTTGGAAAACAGATGACGGTGCCTGAAAAGCAATCATCCTTATTGTGTTTTTTCTATTATTTAGATGAAGACTATATAACATTATGTATAATGGGAATGCTCCTATTTGTTGGATATTTATCATTAAAAACATACACTGATAAATCATCCTGCTAATAGGGGCAGTCTACAACGATTTGACTGTAGACCGGGCAGTTTTGTAAGAGCTTTTGACCCCAACATCATTCCATATTTCCCAACAGTGCGAGGATGATATTTATGAAATACAAAATTCATGCTATATGTATATTAGGTGTAATGTTAATGTTTCTGTCATCGTGTGCTTCCAATGATAATAAATCCTCGGAGGAAATTCATTTGACAGAAAAGCAGGAAGAAGATTTGATGGAGCAATATGTAGAAAATATGGAATGTTATTATGATGAATATCTTCCGAACGTATGGGCTGCTTCATGTAAAATATTTGGAGTTGAGCGTGAAAATGATACTAATATAGGATATGTTTATGCGTATGTGTTAGAGGTTGAGTATGTCAATTTTAAAGATACAGCATACGAACAATCAGGAGGATATGTTCCTGCGAAAATAAAAATAGAATTTGATGATAGTAATATAAAATATCTGGATAGTGAATATCCGGAAGATGGAGAGGCTTATCAGGATTCAATGAAAGAACTGTTTCCCTCAAAATATTATTCAAGGTAAAAAAAATATGAATCATATGATAAAAATGGGTATCCTAAACTTCAAAAGATGCAGGAAGAAAAAATTAGAAAAATATGGGGAGTTCCTGTTTCAAAAAAATATATGTTGAATATTTCGGAGGACGGAAGCTATGAAGTAGTGTGGACAACAGGTGAGGAATCGGCAGAAGAGTTTGAAGTTCACACGAAAGAAACTGGAAAGTTAAAAAAGTTAGAATGAAAGCACTAATTGAAGTAAGTAAGTCATTTTATTGGAGGAAAGTTTATGAAAAATTGTAAGAATTATATACTATGTGCGGTTATCATAATTTTATCGTTTCTGTTTTACATAACGTTTACAACGCCATTTGATAAGAGTAATCAAGAGGTAGCGATGGTATGTCTGATTGTAAAAAGTCTGTTTGTTATGTTTGACATGGGAGTTGTGGCTGCTTTGCTTAAAGAAAGTAAATAAAGAAAATAATAATTGTTTGTATTTTTATTGACTTTCATGTATGATAAGCCTATCATTTACTTTATAAAGATTGTGAAAACATTTGGGATTAAACAGAAAGGACAGGGAAAATGAAAGACAGGGTTATCAATGAGGTTACAAAGCAGCTTATAGAACGTAAGTCTGTGAGAGTCTTTGAAAAGCGTCAGATACCAGAAGCGGCAAGGAGGACTATCTTAGAAGCGGCAATGGAAGCACCGACAGCAGGGAATCAGCAGTTATATACAATCTTAGATATTACAGATCAGAAGCTGAAAGACCAGCTTGCCGAAAGCTGCGACCATCAACTTTTTATCGCAGATGCGCCGTTGGTCTTGGTTTTTTGTTCGGATTGTTTGAAATGGCTGCAGGCATATCGGGAGGCAGGGCTTACGCCGCGAGATCCAGGGGTAGGAGATCTTATGTTGGCGGTAACGGATGCGGCGATTGCGGCACAAAATGCGGTGACTGCCGCGTGGAGTCTTGGCATTGGTTCTTGCTATATTGGAGATGTTATGGAACAATGTGAGACACAGCAGGAGATTCTTCAGTTGCCGGAATATGTATTTCCGGCGGTAATGGTTGTATTTGGCTATCCTACGGAACAGCAGATGAATCGAAAAAAACCAAGGCGTTTTGAGCTGGAGGATATTGTCTGTGAAAATACATATCAGAAAAAAGACGGGGTTGCGCTTCGGAAGATGTTCAATGGAAGATGTGACAAAGAGACATATGATGAGTGGATGAAAAAATTCTGTAACCGAAAGTATGACAGTGATTTTTCGAGAGAGATGACACGTTCAGTTGGAGAATATCTGAAGCAGTTTTGATATGTTTCTGGTGGACGGTTAATTAAAATATAGTGAATTTTTCGGGGTGCTGGTTCTGGTAATCTTCAATCCAGAGCAACGCCTTATTTAATCCCTCGGGAGAAAACGGAAATTCATTCCATGTTTTATCATCGTTATTGGTTGCCTCGAAACAATAAGGCTCTGGGTAGACGCAGACTTTCAACACATCCTCCTCTTTTCTTAACAGATAGCGGATACCGTTGTGAGAGCCGGTGTAAACCTCTTTTTTTAAAAATTGAATGGATAATCCAATGGAAGAAATCATAATAATACCTCTTTTCCAAAATGTCTGAGACTATCTTAGCATAATGGGGAGAGGATGACAACTTGAATAAATTAAGAAAACCTTTTGGTTTTATACAGGGAATCTTTAGTATTTCTGTAGTAACATATGAAAATAAGAGTATGGGGCGGTGGGAAGATCATGGAAGAAGTTATTCGGGTAAAAAATTTATACAAATTATATAAGGTCGGAGATGAAGTGGTACGTGCGCTTAATGGCGTTGATTTTTCGATTCATCGCGGTGAGTTCTGTGCTATTGTGGGAACGTCCGGTTCGGGAAAGTCAACGCTTCTTAATATGCTTGCGGGACTTGAGAAGCCAACCAAAGGAGAAATTGTCATTGGAGGAAAGCATTTGGAACATTTGAATGAGGAACAGTTGGTGTCGTTTCGAAGAGAAAAAGTAGGATTTATCTTTCAATCCTTTCATCTTCTGGGGACGCTGAATGCGTTAGAGAATGTTGCGCTTCCACTAAATTTCCGGGGAGAGCCCAGAAAACAAAGACTCAAGAAAGCGGATGCTATGTTAAGTCTGGTGGGGCTTACGAAACATAAGAAGCATATGCCCAACCAGATGTCCGGTGGACAGCAGCAAAGAGTAGGCGTGGCAAGGGCGTTAGTTGTAAATCCACAGATTATATTTGCAGATGAACCTACAGGAAATTTAGATTCCCATACTGCGGAAGATACTATGAAACTGATGCAGCGTATTGTTAGAAAACATAAGAAGACGTTGGTCATGGTTACTCATGACGATCATCTGGCGTCTTATGCAGATCGGATTTTCCATATTCGAGACGGGAAGATTCTTAAAATAGAAGAAACAAATAACAGGGAGGACGAAAAGGATGAATCAAAGGATGAGTAAAAGACAAAAGAAATCAGCGCTTAGAATCTTTGCGCTGGCGTTGGCGGTACTGGTGGCAGCGGCTTCGGTTCAAGTTCAGACGAAAGCAGAGGAAGATAAGAAAGAGGTGTCTGTGGAAGTTACAGCGCCGAAGGGGAAGGTGTTGACTTATGAATATAGAAAGTCCAAAGATTTTGTGTTAGATATTAAAAATACCGGAAAAGATGTGATTACTAATTTTGTGATAGCCCCGGACCTCAAAAAAGACAAGGACTCTGAGTGGCCGTTTAAGACAGAGTATCACAAATACTCGAAGACAATTGAGAAGATAGAACCGGGTAAAACTGTGCAGGTGAAATTCGCATTTACACAGAGAGACGATGCAGGAGCAAGAAGATATACGCTTGTTTTTGCATATAGTGCAGATCAGCTTGAAGAAGATGAAGAAGTATTCTATGTGAATACTGTCAAGAAGCCGGAAGATAAAAAAGATTCTTCGGATAATAATTCTAAAACGGATAACTCTAAGACGGATAAGTCTAAAGCAGATAAAACCAAAACAGATAAGTCCTCCGGCGAGGGAGTTGGTTCTGGTTATACAGACTTTGGAGGAGATACCAGCCCTGTGTCATATTCGGAAGGAGATTCGAGTGGTGAAGAGGGGGGCGGCGGCTCCGGCGGTGGTTCTGTGCCGAGAGTTATTGTTACCGGATTTACAACCAAACCGGCAAAAGTACGCGCAGGAGATGACTTCACCTTGACTATTCATCTTAAAAATACATCTAAGAAGTCTAGAGTAGGAAATATGCTTTTTGATCTTAATGCTCCGGAAGAAGGGGCGGATGAACAGACGACCGCACCGGCATTTCTTCCGGCGTCCGGTTCAAGTGTTGTTTATCTGGATGGAATAAAAGCGGGTGGAACGGCAGACATTTCTATTAATTTGAATGCGAAGTCTGACCTTCTTCAGAAACCGTATAGTGTAGAGCTGCGTATGCAGTATGAAGATGCGGATTTCAACCAGGTTGAGGCATCTTCCAGTCTGTCTATTCCGGTAAAACAGGACGCAAGGTTTGAGTTCAGTAATTTTCAGATTAATCCGGAGAGTATTGCCGTAGAGGAAGAAGCGAACATTATGTGCAGCCTTTACAATATGGGACGTTTAAAATTATATAATGTGAAAGCAATATTTGAAGGCGCTGGAATTGATACGGAAGAAATCTTTGTAGGGAACGTGGAGCCGGGAGCTACAGCGTCTATTGACGCCATGGTAAAAGGCGTGAAAGAGTCCACAGATGATAACACTGTGACCATGACGATGACCTATGAAAATGAAGAAGGAGAAGTATTTACAGAGGTGAAAGAGCTTCAACTGAATGTAAATGCACCAGAAGCGCCGGAAGAAATGGCAGAGATGATTGGGGAAATGCCGGAAGAAGAGAAAGGCTTTCCGATGGCGCCTGTAATCGGCCTAATCGTAGTGCTGGCCGGAATAGCTTCGACAGTGTTCATCATGAAGAAACGGAGACAAAAGAAAAACAGAAACGAAGAGGAGGAACTGTTGTATGAGTTGGATGGAACTTCTGAGGATGAGTGCGAGTAATCTTCGAAGAAGAAAATTACGTACATTTTTGACAGTCCTGGGGGTTATCATCGGTACATCATCGATTGTTGTTATGGTTTCTTTGGGACTTGGAATGCAGAAGTCCATGTATGAAGAGCTAGAGGAGTATGGCGGTATGACAACCATCAAAGTATATGGAAGCGATAGCGAAAGTGGTATGATGATGATGGACTCGGATAGCGGCGGTACGTCGAGTGAATCTGTAGAATATGTGGACGATGACTGCATTGAAGAGCTAAAGAAACTACAGTATGTACAGACTATACAGCCGGTGTATACGTTGTCGGCGATACTTCTGAAAGGTTCATATGAAGGATACGTGGATCTTCTTGCTATGACACCGGAGGGATTGAAACAACGAAATATAGAATTGGCTCAGGGAACGCTGCCGAGATCAGGAAGTGGGAAACTTGAGCTGGTTTACGGCAATCAGGTACTTATGAATTTTACAGATAAAGGTACGAGAGAAGGATATTGGGAAACTGGGCAGTTACCGAATATTGATTTGGCGAAAGACTCATTGTTTTTGATTCTGGATACAGATAATTATTATTCCAGTCAGGATGTGTCGCCATTTGAAATGGACAGCTCAGGTGGTGAAGATGGTGAGATGTCAAAACCAGTTCAGGTGCAGAAGCATGTTGTACGTGCCAGTGGATTGATTGCGGGGGGCATAGAAGACTATGGTGCCAACTCTAGTAGTGCATTCTGCGATATGAATACGCTGAAAAAAATATTGCAGAAAGAGTTTGCGGGAAGGGTGATTCCGGGGCAGCCACAGACTGAGAATGGGAAGCCAATCAACAAATTCTGTTACACATATGCAGAACTTGAAGTTGATGATGCAGATCATGTGATAGAGGTATGTGAGCAGATTAAGAAGATGGGGTATAACGCAGAGACAAACGCAGAACTTTTAAATAGTATGAAGCGCCAAATGGCAATTATTCAAGGTGTGCTTGGAGGAATCGGCGCAGTATCCCTGTTTGTAGCGGCAATTGGAATAGCTAACACGATGATGATGTCTATTTATGAAAGGACGAAAGAAATCGGCGTTATGAAAGTTTTGGGATGCAGCCTTAAAAATATTCGGATCATGTTTCTTATGGAAGCAGGATTTATCGGTGTTATCGGGGGCGTAATCGGAAATATTCTGAGTTTTCTTATATCAAAAATGATTAATACGGTGACAGCCGGTATGAAGGAGATGGGAATGGGTGCGGAGCTTTCATATATTCCGCTATGGCTTGTTCTGGCGTCCATTGCATTTGCTATGTTAGTAGGTATTATGGCAGGATTTTTCCCGGCGAAGCGTGCGATGAGACTTAGCCCGCTGGAGGCGATTAGAAACAATTAGGTTACGAAGCATATAATAGGAGCAGCAGGTTTAGTACCGACTGCTCCTGTTCTTATTCTTCTATTACATGGATTTCCAGATAGTCAAAATCAATATCGTCTACAAAATTATCTTGATAAAATCGTGCCTTATCGTGTCTTTTGAATTCCTCGATGGTGGAGTCCAGCCAGATTGGTTTGCTTAAATCAAATTCATAGCAGATCTCATCAAGAGCGTGAAAGATTTTGTGTGTTCTTGTATCATCTGAGTCGTCGCAGACGACGGTGTCTCGCAGCATATGATTATCTTTAAATTCTTTTCCCCATAAACGAAACATAAGAGCACCTCACGTAGGCTGAACTGTTGCCTTTTATGGAGAAGTATAACGTCTTTTCTTGCAAATGTAAATAGGAACGCTTGATTTTACATAGTATGTGTGTTAAACTTTCACAAGTGACAAGACACGTGTAAATGTAATTGACAACCTCATGGAGATAGACAAAAGGAGTGTACAGGATGGGAATTGTGAAAAAGTTACTGGATAAGATATTTATTGACGGATTGAGCGCTATGGCTCAAGGATTATTTGCGACGTTGATTATCGGAACTATCATACAACAGATTGGCAATCTGATTCCGGGAACAACGGGGCAGATGATATTTATGATAGGAAAAGTTGCCGCATCTCTGACTGGAGCGGGAATTGGAGCCGCTGTAGCATACCGATTCAAGGGCGACGCACTTGTCATAGTATCCGCGGCTGTCACCGGAATGACAGGAGCATTTGTGAGCAGCCTTTTGGCAGGGAAAGTATTGACAGACGGAGCGATGATATATGCAGGGCCAGGAGAGCCGTTGGGGGCGTTTATTGCCGCATATGTGGGAATCTTTTTCGGGATGATCGTATCCGGTAAAACGAAAATCGATATTTTGATAACGCCTATTGTGACCATCGGAACAGGTTCCGTAGTAGGACTGATTCTCGGCCCACCCATTTCACAGTTTATGGCATGGCTTGGTTCTTTGATTAACTGGGGAACCGAGCAGCAGCCGTTTTTGATGGGGATCGTCGTATCTGTACTGATGGGAATGATACTCACGCTTCCGATAAGTTCTGCGGCGCTTGGAATTATTTTGAATTTGTCCGGGCTTGCGGCAGGAGCAGCAACGATAGGCTGTTGTTGTAATATGGTAGGGTTTGCAGTTGCAAGCTATCGCGAAAATAAGATAGGCGGTCTACTGGCGCAGGGAATCGGTACTTCCATGCTGCAAGTGCCAAACATCGTAAGAAAACCAATCATCTGGCTTCCGGCGATTCTTTCCAGTGCAATCTTAGGGCCAGTTGGAACACTCGTTTTCCATATGACAAACAATGCCACAGGTTCCGGTATGGGAACCGCAGGTCTGGTAGGACAGATCATGACATGGCAGACCATGATAGCGGCAGAAAGCCCAACCATAGTCATGATCAAGATTATGCTCATACATATCTTCCTCCCCGGAATCATAACACTAGCCATCAGCGAATACATGCGCAAAAAAGATTGGATAAAAAATGGTGATATGAAGCTCGAAATATGATATGATATAAGCAATGAGCAGAGCCAGGATTATAAAAAGAGAGCAAACTGTTCACAGTTTTGCTCTCTTTTTGTAAGACTGATTGGGCGAAAGCCCCCACTGAGTAAACGTAAGTTTACGAAGTGAAGCTCTGCGAAAGGGAAGTGGAAGAGCGAGAGGGGCGAAAGCCCCCACTGAGTAAACGTAAGTTTACGAAGTGAAGCTCTGCGAAAGGGAAGTGGAAGAGCGAGAGGGGCGAAAGCCCCCACTGAGTAAACGTAAGTTTACGAAGTGAAGCTCTGCGAAAGGGAAGTGGAAGAGCGAGAGGGGCGAAAGCCCCCACTGAGTAAACGTAAGTTTACGAAGTGAAGCTCTGCGAAAGTGGAGTGGGAGAGTGAGAGGGGCGAAAGCCCCCACTGAGTAAATGTAAGTTTACGAAGTGAAGCTCTGCGAAAGGGAAGTGAAAGAGCGAGAGGGGCGAAAGCAAGGGAGGATACAAACATGACGGAAACCGAAAAAATCCACATATATTACGGGGACGGCAAAGGAAAGACAACTGCAGCCATAGGTCAGGTTGTCCGGGCGGCCGGCAGAGGACTAAACGTATTGGTGTTCCAATTTTTAAAAGATAATTCTTCCGGCGAGCGTGTAATCTTGGAGCAGATTCCAAATGTTACCTGTCTGGCAGGAAGAGAGCAGGTAAAGTTTTACAATCAGTTGAATGCCGAGGAAAAAGCGGAACTGAAGCACTACAATACGAAGGCGCTGGATGAAATTGTGAAATTCTGTAGTCCGTTTGACGTTCTTTTTCTGGACGAGATCTTGTGTGCGGTTCAACTTAACTTACTGAGCGAGGATAAACTTCTTCGTTTTTTGGAACAGAAACCTCATGGACTGGAAATTATTATGACAGGGCACGAAGCATCAGAGCGTCTGCTTCAAATTGCCGATTACGTTACACAGATGAGGAAAGTCAAGCATCCATATGACGAGGGATATACGGCGAGAGCAGGCATTGAATTTTAGTAATTTATATAAAGAAAAAATGTTTTTTTATACATTTTTAATTAATTTATGGTATACTATTAAAGTGCGAAATAACTCTTCGGCAAGTGAGGGGAGAGATGTCAAATGCAAAATGCTATTAAAAATTATGAAGATGTGGACAGTTGGAAGACAATTATGTTTCTGTATAGTGCCGCACTCAAAGAAGTAGGAACAAAACTTGAGATACTGAATGATGAATTTCAGCATGTACATAAGTATAATCCAATCGAACATATTAAGACAAGAGTAAAATCGCCGGAAAGTATAGTGAAAAAGTTGAGAAGATATGGATATGAAATATCTATTGAAAACATGGTAAAGTACGTGAATGATATTGCAGGTGTGAGGCTGATTTGTTCTTTTACATCGGACATCTACAGGCTGGCAGAGATGATTGGAAACCAGAGTGATATTAAGGTATTGTCAATCAAAGATTATATCAAGAATCCCAAGGCGAGCGGCTATAAGAGTTACCATATGCTAGTGTCTGTTCCGATTTTCCTGTCGGACAGTGTGGCGGATACGAAAGTAGAGATACAGATACGCACAATCGCAATGGATTTCTGGGCGAGTCTGGAACATAAGATATATTATAAATTTGAGGGGCGTGCACCGGAGTATATAAGCCGGGATCTTAGGGAATGTGCGGAGATGGTATCAAAGCTTGATGATAAGATGTTATCCCTCAACGAAGCTATTCTGAAATGTCTGGAAAGCCAGAAAAAGCAGGGAGAGGTGCGTACAGTCCAGAATTTGGAAGGCAAACAACAAGCAGCAGGAGGCCTGAGATAATCTCAGGTCTTTTTTTGGAGAAACAGTATGAAATATGAACATATTAGAAAAGCAAATTTTATCAGTCGTCCGAATCGTTTTACGGCATATGCAAGAATTGATGGAAAAGAAGAGATGATTCATGTAAAAAACACCGGGCGGTGCGCAGAACTTCTAAAACCAGAGGCAGTTATTTATGTTCAGGAGAGCAATAGCCGGGAAAGAAAGACAAAATGGGATTTGATTGCCGTTGAAAAAGGCAGCAGGATGATCAACATGGATTCACAGATACCGAACAAGGTGGTAAAAGAATGGTTGGAAAAGGGGAACTTGTTCGAGGATATAACACTGATAAAACCGGAATATACGTATGGAAATTCAAGATTTGATATATATGTAGAGACGGGAAAGACAAAAGCGTTGATTGAAGTTAAGGGTGTAACTTTGGAGGAAAACGGTGTCGTTCGATTTCCGGACGCTCCAAGCGATCGAGCAGTAAAGCATGTGCAGGAGTTGAGAAAGGCGGTAGAAGAAGGATACGAAGCGTATGTGTTTTTTGTCATCCAGATGAAAGGTGTAAGATATTTCACACCGAATATAGACACACACCTTGCGTTTGCAGAGGCGCTTCAAGAAGCAGCCGGAGCAGGAGTGCATATTCTTGCATATGATTGCAATGTAACGAAAGAGGAGATTGCACTTGCTGATTCGGTGGAAGTGGTTTTGGAAAACCCTGAGTTGTATGAACTTTCCGTACCGCTCATCGAGTGGTATCGGAAGAATAAACGCAGCCTTCCATGGAGAGAGAATCCGGAAGCTTACCGGGTATGGATTTCTGAGATTATGCTTCAGCAGACTCGTGTAGAGGCAGTAAAAGCTTATTACGACAGGTTTTTAAAAGAGTTGCCCACAGTCCGGGATTTGGCGGAGGCAGAAGAAGATCAGCTGTTAAAATTGTGGGAGGGACTCGGATATTATAACCGGGTGCGCAATATGCAGAAAGCGGCGTGGCAGATTATGACAGAGCATGACGGGAGATTTCCGAAAACTTACGAGGAGATCCGTACACTTCAAGGAATTGGGAGCTATACGGCAGGAGCAATCTGCTCTTTTGCATACGGACTGCCGGAGCCTGCGGTAGATGGAAATGTTCTTAGAGTAGTGACAAGGATTCTGGCAGACGATTCGGATATTATGAAGCAGAGAACGAAAAACCGCATAGAAGCGGCGCTCAAAAAGGTGATACCGGAGTATGCAGCCAGTGACTTTAACCAAGGTTTAATAGAACTTGGTGCGCTTGTCTGTGTTCCAAACGGAGAACCAAAATGTGGACAATGTCCGGCGGCGCATCTGTGCAGGGCGAGGAAAGAAAACCGAGTAATGGATTTTCCGGTGAAAACAAAGGCGAAGGAACGCCGGATTGAGAAGAAAACGATTCTTGTATTTCGGGACGAGGATAAGATTGCCATTGGAAAGCGAGACAAAAAAGGGCTGTTGGCAGGACTTTATGAACTACCGAATCTGCCGGGACATCTGGGTAGAAAAGAATTGGAAAAATATTGTAAAGAGATTGGACTTATGCCGCTGCGTATCAAAAAGCTTTCGGCCGCAAAGCATATTTTCAGCCATGTGGAGTGGCAGATGATCGGTTATGACATCCGGGTGGACGAGCTGGAAAAGACGAATAAGGAAGAGTTTCTTTTTATCCATCCTGAAGAGATACAAAAGACCTATCCGATTCCGGCGGCATTTGAGATGTATATGCCAAAGCCTGCTGTATCTGGAATATAAAACAACCTGCTGCAAGATAATCCCAAGTTTTTATTGCAGCAGGTTTGCTCTGTCCACGTTCATAACTGTCCAGTAATTGCTTGAACGGATCAATTTATTATAATTTAGTTATAGCAGCTCACACTGTCTGGTGAGCTGCTCCGGTAACTTTCTTTGGCTGGATTGCATATACAAAAGGATATATCACTCCTGCCATGCAAAATGCGGCAATGACATCTATTATAGAATGCTGCTTTAAAAATACAGTAGACAGGATGATTAAAACAGCAAGAAAATAAGAGCTGATCTGAACCATTCTGTGTTTCTTCAAAGCCTTGCTATGTGCGATGGCAATCATAGCGCTCAGAGAGTTAAATACGTGGATGCTTGGAAGCACGTTGGTTGGAGTATCCTTCTCATACAGCAGCTTTACAAGATCTACGAAGATATTATCTCTAATAAAAGTATGCGGTCTCAAATGCTGGCCGTTTGGATAAAACGTACAGACAATCAGAAAAATGGTCATGCCTGTAAACATAAAAGCAGTCATTCTGTAAAAGTCAATCTTGTCTGTAAAAAAGAAATATATAAGCACAGCCGCTATAAATGCAAACCATAGTAAATACGGAATGATAAAATATTCTACAAAAGGAATATGACGGTCCAGTGAAGAGTGGATCAGATGATAGTCCTTTGTTACATGCCGTTCCAAATAGGTAAACCATGGCATATAGATAAAGGTATATAATAACACCCATGCGTGACTATATTTTTTAAAAAATTTTATAATGGCAATTTTCAATTTATAAATACGCCCCTTTTTGTAATCTGATGAACGGATTATAACATGAAACGATGCATGCAACAAGGGGATTCATATATTGTTAATAATTTTCATCTTGTTTTTCGAAAATCTGGATGTCGTAGTGCAAAACCCCTTCTTTTAGTGCCTCTCTTGTCCGAAGCGTCCATACGGCAAGCGGAACATGAAAGAGTAGTCTTAACAGAGTGATTTCTATCGTTGGGAGATCTGCAAGCTTATAAGAGATAAAGTCCGGCCGACCGAGAATATTGGAAATCAAATGTTCTGTAAAAAATTTTAATATCCAAGGTTCTTTGGAGGCTTTCTTTGTCAGTCTGGAGGAAAGCTGCCCTCTTAAAACTTCCGGGGCATGAGTGCGGAACCAGTGTAGCCCCAGAGCATTAAAGGATTGAATCAGGTAGTCGCCTTTATAGTCTTTTAACATATCGTAAGTTTTCTGACAGACAGTCAAAGAATGGGTTGGCATTTTCAGTTCGACTAGAAGCGGTACCTGACCATTTACCAGAGAGAGGACATCCTTTAAAAGAGGAATCCGTTCGTTTGTATTAAGAAGACGGCATGTCTGCAATTCCGAAAGCGTCATTTTCTCTATGGAACCGGGACGTCCACAGACGCGGTCTAACGTGTCGTCATGGAAGACGATTAGGTGCATGTCTTTTGTCAGATGGACGTCTAATTCAATACCGTATTCATGGTCCAGAGCGGCCTTAAATGCTTTCATGGAATTTTCGGGAATTCCTTTTTGTGCATTGTGGTAACCTCTGTGGGCGAACAACGAGTGTCGATACCGCATCATGCGTTCCCGATTCGATAATCGGGGCAGCAGTGAAAACAGATAAAAGATAGTAACACATAAAATAATTATAAAAATTTTGCTCATGATTCCTGCCTCTAGCTTAATATTAGACGGAGTTTTTCATCCTCCAATGCCAGATGAAGCTGACGCTGAAGAAAGACGGGTTCTCCATCGGTATGCACCGGAAGGGGATGTTCGCTCTGAAATTTGGCTTCTTTACATTGGTAAGTGTAGATTCCTTTAAAATGAACATGCCAGCCTTTGAAAACCGTTGGCAGTAATATTAAAATCTTGAGTTTTGAAAGTCCTGCAACAACGATAATATCCAGCACATCATCGGATGGATCTGCTTTGGGACAAAACTTTAGTCCGCCTCCTTGTACGTTCTGGTTCATGGCGGCGGCAAAGTATACTTTGTCAAAGATGATATTCCGGCTATTGTCAAGAACCAGCGTCATCCGTCTTGGTGTCATTGTAAGAATTTTTCCGACGGCTGCGGCCGCATATATCATTTTGCCGAGGTGTAGTTTATTCAAAAGTTTTTTAAAACTGGAGACATGAATCTGGTGACAGACGGCTGCGTCAAAACCGAATCCGGAACTGACTGCAAACCTGCGTTTTTTCTCCTGATATTGCAAAGCCCCGATATTCAGATATGCGTAGCGGGATGGGGACAGAATATGTTTCAGTGCAGTTACGGGATTGGTGGACAGACCCATGCCTCTGGCGAAATCATTGCTGGAACCAATCGGGATGTAAGCGAGTGTGGTGGAAGATAAATCGGAAATACCGTTCACCACCTCGTTGATCGTACCATCGCCGCCAAGGACAATGATGGTACGTAACATATTTTCTTCCGTAAGTTTTTGGGTTATCTTGGTAGCATGTTTCTGGTACTTGGTAAAGAATACCTGATAACTTACTTCCTGCTCTTTTAAAATGCGTTCTAAGGTATGCCATGTCTTTTCTCCCAGACCTGAGCGGGCATTTGGATTTACGATAAATGTGTACATTAGAGTGCTCCATTCAAATAATTTTCTAAGCTTCGTCTCATATTTCCTTCAAAATCGGCGCCGCCGTTTTTCAGACACCATTCAAAGACATTACCGATAACGATCATTCGGATGTCAGTAGTGATTTCTTCTAATGGGTGCTGTAGTGTTATAACACCGGCATCTATACATTTCTGAAGATAATTACGGACAGTGACGATGGGGTACGGGCGTTTTGTACGAATCAGAGGATTCAAGGACTGATTCTTTGGTGTATAATAATTCGCCATAAATTCTAAGCCAAGTTCCTGACAGTAGTGTATGTAATTGAGATACACATAGATGATTGCTTCTTTTGCTTCATCTTTGTCAGCCGGGAGTTCTAAAAGATCGGGGTTAATACTTGGCAGTTCCTCAATATAGTAGGAGAGCAGGTCGTCTTTCGTCTTAAAATGATGATAAAAGCTTCCATTGGAAACGCCTGCTTCCTCACAGATGTTTTTGATAGACAGTTCTTCATAGCCCTGTTTTTGAAGAATACGTTTCGCAGCGTTAAAGATACGAGTCTTTGTCTCTCTCGATTTTAACTGCTGTTTTGATAATTCTTTTATTTCAATTTCATCAAACATACATTGGAATCCTCTCTATAAGATTACGATATCTAAAATTTATTTTAAATTCAAGAATATTATAACATATCGTTTGTGTATTTTCAAGAAAACAGAGTGACCTCTATATTACGTATTTGATTGCGCGAAGAAGAGAATTCCGTTATAATATATTTTAGTGTTTTATGTAAAAAAGGAAAGGACGATAGCATGGATATTAATCAGAAACTCACAGAAGAATTAGGGGTGAAGAGGTGGCAGGTGGACGCCGCTGTGACTTTGATAGATGAAGGGAATACTATTCCGTTTATCGCCAGATACCGCAAAGAGGCAACAGGGACACTGGATGATGAACAGCTTAGAAAACTTTACGAGAGGCTGAATTATCTTCGGAATCTGGAAGAGAAGAAAGAGCAGGTTCTTGGAAGTATCGAGGAGCAGGGAAAACTTACAGAGGAGCTGAAAGCTCAGATTCTTGCTGCAGAGACTTTGGTTGTGGTGGAGGATTTGTATCGTCCGTATAGACCAAAGCGAAGAACAAGAGCAACGATCGCTAAAGAAAAAGGGCTAGAGCCGCTTTCTTCCATTATTATGCTTCAGAAGACGGACAAGCCGTTAGAAGAGGCGGCAAAAGATTATCTCAGTGAGGAGAAAGAGGTACATACTATAGAAGAGGCGATAGCGGGAGCAAGAGATATTATTGCGGAAGGTATTTCTGACGAGGCAGATTACCGTATGTGGATTCGTAAAATCACGCTGCAGAAAGGGCGTGTTGTGTCTGCTGCCAAGGATGAAAATGCAGAGTCTGTATACGAGATGTATTATGATTTTGAAGAACCTGTGAATAAACTGGCAGGACACCGCATTCTGGCGCTCAACCGCGGCGAGAAAGAGAAGTTTTTGATTGTGAAAGTTGAAGCACCTCAGGAAGATATTATCCGTTACCTGGAGAAACAAACGATTCACAGTGATAATATCTATACGACTCCAGTATTAAAAGAAGCTGTAGAAGACAGTTATAAACGTCTAATCGCACCGGCAATTGAGAGGGAGATCCGCAATGAATTGACGGAAAAAGCAGAGGATGGGGCGATTGAAGTATTTGGAAAGAATTTAGAGCAGCTTCTTATGCAGCCACCGATCACCGGGCAGACAGTGCTTGGCTGGGATCCGGCATTTCGTACCGGATGTAAGCTGGCGGTTGTTGATCCGACAGGGAAGGTAATTGGAACGACTGTTATCTATCCGACGGCACCGACGACGGAGAAGAAGATACAGGCGTCTAAGGATTTACTGAAAAAGATTATTCCAAAGTACCATGTTTCTCTGATTTCTGTGGGAAATGGAACGGCATCCAGAGAATCGGAGATGTTTATTGTAGATTTGTTAAAAGAGATTCCGGAGAAAGTACAGTATATTATTGTAAATGAAGCAGGAGCCTCTGTTTATTCGGCAAGTAAACTGGCTTCTGAGGAATTTCCTAACTTTGATGTGGGACAAAGAAGTGCGGCGTCTATTGCAAGAAGGCTTCAAGATCCTCTTGCCGAACTTGTAAAGATTGATCCGAAATCCATCGG
The DNA here is from genome assembly GCA_910578495.1 of uncultured Dorea sp. GTDB lineage: Bacteria > Bacillota > Clostridia > Lachnospirales > Lachnospiraceae > Dorea_D. Next base: position 4,326 of record CAJTRE010000032.1, on the reverse strand, counting down.
CGTAGGCCAGTATCAGCATGACATGAACCAAAAGAAATTAAGCGGCGCTCTTTCGGGTGTGGTGGAAGACTGTGTGAATAAAGTGGGCGTTGACCTTAATACCGCTTCTGCCCCGCTTTTATCGTATATTTCCGGTATTTCTTCCGCCATTGCGAAAAATATTGTGACGTACAGGGAAGAAAATGGAAGATTTCTGGACCGTAAGCAGCTTCTTAAAGTTGCGAAACTCGGACCGAAAGCATACGAGCAGTGCGCCGGATTTATGAGAATTCAAGGGGGGAATAATCCTCTGGATACGACAAGTGTACATCCAGAGTCCTATGAAGCGGCTGAGAAACTGTTAAAGAAACAGGGATTTTCTGTAGAAGATATCCAAGGAGGCAAACTTGCCGGGCTTTCGCTTACGATTAAGGATTATAAGAAGCTTGCCGAAGAGTTAGGCGTTGGGGAGATTACGCTTCAGGATATTGTGAAAGAACTGGAGAAGCCGGGACGAGATCCACGAGATGAGATGCCTAAGCCGATTCTCAGAACAGACGTCCTTGAAATGAAAGATTTGACGGAAGGCATGGTATTAAAAGGAACTGTCCGCAATGTTATTGACTTTGGCGCATTTGTAGACATCGGAGTACATCAGGATGGTTTGGTACATATTTCTGAGCTTACAGATAAGAAATTTATCAAGCATCCACTGGAAGTTGTCAGCGTAGGTGATATTGTGGACGTAAAAGTTATGAGTGTGGATTTGAAGAAGAAGAGAATTCAGCTCACCATGAAAGGAATTTCATAAAATTACAAGTTTGTTATTAGGGAGAGATGTTACGATGAAAAGCAGTTGGAAAAAATTTATAAACATGGCGGCAGGCGTACTGGTGGGGAATGCAGTTTTGGCATTTACGGTTGCTGCATTTATCGTTCCTCATGGGATTATTATGGGCGGAGCGACAGGAATAGGTCTTACGATCCATCATTATCTGCCCATCAATCTGTCTGTGATTATCTTTGTGATAAATGGTGTTTTGTTTTTACTGGGTGCGATTGTATTAGGAAAAGAGTTTGCGCTTGCAACGATAGCAAGTTCGTTTATTTACCCGACATTTTTGTCTATTGTACAGGAGATTCCGGGAATTGACAGTCTGACAGACAATATTATGTTGTCGACGCTATATGGCGGCGCGCTTCTTGGAATCGGAATCGGGCTGATTGTTCGTGTGGGTTCTTCTACGGGAGGTACGGATATTCTGGCTCTTGTATTTAACAAGTGGTTTCATATTCCTATGGCGGCACTTCTGTATGTGATAGATTTTCTCGTTCTGGGATTCCAGATGTTTTTCTCGGGTACGGAACAGATTATGTACGGTATTTTGAATCTGGTACTTACTACCATCGTACTGAATAAAGTAATGCTTCTGGGACAGTCTCAGATTCAGCTATTTATCATTTCGGACAAATACGAAGAAATTAGGGAGCGGATGTTAAAGGGGTTAGACGCCGGGGTGACGATGGTTCATATTGAAACAGGATATGGACAGGAGAATAAGAAGGGTGTGCTCTGTGTGATTCCCAACCGGAAACTTTATTCTGTGAAAGAACTGGTGCAAAGTATTGATGAAAAAGCATTTATTACTATTACGCAGATTAATGAGGTAAGCGGCCGGGGCTTCACGATGGATCGTATTCGATATGAAGAAACTGCTGAAGCAGAAAAATAGTTGCCTGTATTCTGGTTGTGGGGTACACTGGATATAGGAAAGTAATATAGAAAGAAGAGAGGAAGGATATTATGGGAACATCAAAAGTATATTATACAGATTTTCGGGCAAAGATTGGCGAGGGGCTTCCGACCAAATTGAAACGTCTGATTAAGGCGGCAGGTATCGGCGATATTGATATGGACGGCAAATTTGTGGCTGTTAAAATGCACTTTGGAGAACTTGGAAATTTGAGTTTCCTGCGTCCAAATTATGCAAGAGCCGTTGTGGATGTAGTGAAAGAGGCAGGCGGTATTCCGTATTTGACGGATTGTAATACGTTATATCCGGGCAGCAGGAAGAATGCGATTGAGCATCTGTATTGTGCATGGGAGAATGGGTTTACGCCTATGACGGTAGGCTGTCCGATTCTTATCGGAGACGGCTTAAAGGGAACCGATGACATTGAAGTACCTGTAGAGGGTGGTGAGTACATAGAGAAAGCGAAGATCGGACGTGCAGTTATGGACGCAGATATCTTTATCAGTCTGAGTCATTTTAAAGGTCACGAGACAACCGGATTCGGCGGTACGATTAAGAATATCGGAATGGGCTGCGGTTCTCGTGCAGGAAAGAAAGATCAACATTCTAATGGTCAGCCGACGATTAATTCGGAGCTTTGCAGAGGATGTAAGGCATGTATGAGAGAGTGTGCAAACACCGGACTCGATTTTGACGCAGAGACAAGGAAAATGTCTGTGAATACGGCAAACTGCGTAGGATGTGGACGTTGTATCGGAGCATGTAATTTTGATGCAATTGCATTTAACGACAGTGCGGCAACGAAGGATTTGAACTGTAGAATGGCAGAGTACACGAAGGCTGTTGTGGACGGACGTCCAAATTTCCATATCTCCCTGATCGTGGATGTATCACCGAACTGTGACTGCCATGCGGAAAATGACGCACCAATCCTTCCGAATATTGGAATGTTTGCGTCTTTTGATCCGCTTGCACTGGATCAGGCATGCGTAGATGCCTGCCTGAAAGCTGCGCCACTTCCAAACAGCCAGCTTGCAGAGGCGATGGAGAGAGAAGATTTCTGTGATCATCATGATCATTTTGAGAATACTACACCAAATTCTGAATATAAGACTTGTCTTGCTCATGCGGAGAAGATTGGCCTTGGAAGTCGTGAGTATGAGATTGTAGTTGTAAAATAGCCAGATAGCAAGATATAAAATAAATAGAAAACAGAATAAAAAGAAGATTATAGGGAATACATCTAACAGGGTGTATTCCTTTTTTAATATACGAGGATGTGCAAGCTGCCGAATGAAAGAAGGAACATGGAGTTGTGCAGTTTTACTAAAAATAGAGACGCTAAATTATACCGAATTTGTACACCTATTGAAATGAACGAAAATACTTTCAATATATTACAATAGTGTTGAAAATAATTTCTTTATTGATATACTAAGAACAACAAACGATATGAGGACAAAGAAAGCAAAACGAGGGAGGACAAACATGGAGAGCAGAAATAAAAGAGTAGAAGCGCTGCGTGGGAAATTAATTGTGTCTTGTCAGGCGCTTCCTCATGAACCGTTACATTCATCGTTCATTATGGGAAGAATGGCTGTTGCGGCAAAGGAAGGCGGTGCGGTCGGAATCCGCGCGAACACGAAAGAAGACATTGCAGAGATTCAGGCGCAGGTTGATCTTCCGATAATTGGAATCGTAAAGCGGGATTATGAGAACTGCGAGGTATACATCACTCCAACGATGAATGAGATCGACGAATTAATGGAGGTGAAGCCGGAAATCATAGCAGTGGATGCAACCGGAAGGCTGAGACCGGACGGAGTCACTTTGGAAGAATTTTATCATCAAGTGAGACAGGCATACCCCGAGCAGCTTCTAATGGCAGACTGTTCAACGGTAGAAGAAGCGCTCTTTGCAGATAAGCTGGGGTTTGACTTTATAGGAACAACGATGGTGGGCTATACAGAGCAGAGCAAAGGCGATCGGATAGAAGATGATGATTTCGCAATTTTAAGAGAGATCGTTGAAAAATGTGAGCACAGAGTTATTGCAGAAGGAAATATTAATACTCCCGAGAAAGCAAAGCGTGTGATCGAGCTTGGCGCATTTGGCGTAGTGGTTGGTTCCATTATTACAAGACCTCAGCTTATCACGAAGTCTTTTGCAGAAGCGTTAGATTAAGAATGTTCAATATAAGGAGGAAACAAAAATGAGAGATTTATGTAAGTACAAAGGAGTGATTCCGGCATTTTATGCTTGTTACGATGAAGAAGGAAACATCAGCCCCAAGGGTGTACAAGCTCTCACAAAATATTTTGTGGAAAAAGGTGTGAAGGGTGTGTATGTGAACGGATCTTCTGGAGAGTGTATTTACCAAAGTGTAGAAGACAAGAAGATTGTATTGGATAATGTGATGAAAGCGGCAGAAGGGAAACTGACAGTGATTGCGCACGTTGCATGTAACAATACAAAAGACAGCATGGAACTTGCAAGACATGCAGAGAGTCTTGGAGTAGACGCAATTGCGGCAATACCACCGATTGAACAAAATCGCTGCGCGATGGCCTGCCAGGGCTGTGGCGCAGTTTTT
>CAJTRE010000031.1 GCA_910578495.1 uncultured Dorea sp. | reverse complement strand
TCGAAACTCGAGTTGTTATGGCTGAATAGTTACCAACTTCCTCTCCCACAAAGAGGCAAACAACAAAAGCAGCTGCAAACTATAAGATTATAATTCGCAACTGCTCTTTACTTATACTAGTATATCTTTCATTTTTTTCTTTGTCAACACTAACCTTTACTTCTTGCGGTTAATTGACCATCTTCTACGTCAATCACTATCGTCTCTCCCGCACCAATGTCACCTTTCAACATCAGTTTTGCCGCCAGAGTCTCTACGTTTTTCTGCACATAACGTTTCAGTGGTCTTGCTCCGTAACTCGGATCATAACCGGCCTCTACTATCTGCCTTTTGGCAGGCTCAGTAATTGAAATTGAAAGTTCCTTGTCGGCAAGACGTTTGTTGACATCTGCAATCAATAGATCAATAATGTCATAAATATTATCTTTGGTCAACGGTTTAAACATAATCATCTCATCCAGACGATTCAAAAATTCCGGCCGGAAATGTGCCCTCAGATCGTTCATCACTGCCTGCTGGCTGGCTTCACTAATATTTCCGTATTCATCCATGCCATCTAACAAATACGTAGAACCGATATTGGAGGTCATAATGAGAATCGTATTTTTAAAATCCACCGTACGACCCTGAGAGTCGGTAATACGTCCATCATCTAATACCTGCAGCAGTACGTTAAACACATCCGGATGTGCTTTTTCAACCTCATCAAACAGTACAACCGAATACGGTTTCCTGCGAACTGCCTCGGTAAGCTGACCACCCTCGTCATAACCGACATATCCCGGAGGCGCTCCGATAAGACGGGACACAGAATATTTCTCCATGTATTCGCTCATATCGATACGAACCATGTTGTTCTCATCATCAAACAGGCTTTCCGCCAATGCTTTGGCAAGCTCTGTCTTACCGACTCCGGTCGGCCCTAAGAACAGGAAGGAGCCTATCGGCTTAGTCGGATCTTTGATGCCGGCTTTGGAACGGATGATTGCTTCTGTCACCAGCTCCACCCCCTCATCCTGTCCGATAACCCGCTTGTGCAGTTCATCTGCAAGATGGAGCGTCTTGCTTCTTTCGCTCTCATTTAATCTGGATACCGGAATCCCGCTCCACCGGGAGACGATTTTTGCAATCTCTTCATCGGTTACACTTTCGTGTACCAGAGAACGGTCTTCATCCTTTACTTTCGCTTCCTCTGTTTCTAACTGACTCTGTAATTGTGGCAGTCGTCCATACTGAAGTTCTGCGGCTTTCTCTAGGTCATAGGAATGCTGTGCCCGTTCAATCTCTTTGTTCACCTGCTCAATCTCTTCGCGAAGTTTCTGTACACGTTCTACTCCTACCTTTTCATTATCCCACTGGGCTTTCTTGCCGGCAAAATCTTCTCTTAATTCCGCCAGTTCCTGCTGTAAATGAACTAATCTGTCCTGACTTAGTCTGTCGTTTTCTTTTTTCAGCGCAGCTTCTTCAATCTCAAACTGCATAATCTTACGCTGCAATTCATCCAGTTCTGCCGGCATAGAATCCAGTTCTGTCTTAATAAGTGCGCATGCCTCATCCACCAGATCAATGGCTTTATCTGGCAGGAAACGATCGGAAATATAACGGTCAGATAAGGTTGCCGCAGCTACCAATGCACCGTCTGTAATCTTCACGCCATGGAAGACTTCATACCGCTCTTTCAGACCACGAAGAATCGAAATCGCATCCTCCACTGTCGGCTCTTCTACCATTACCGGTTGGAAACGACGCTCCAGAGCCGCATCTTTTTCAATATACTGACGATACTCATCCAACGTAGTTGCTCCGATACAATGCAATTCTCCACGAGCAAGCATTGGTTTCAGCATATTTCCAGCATCCATCGCACCATCCGTCTTTCCCGCTCCTACAATAGTATGAAGTTCATCAATAAACAGGATAATCCTTCCATCACTGTTCTTTACTTCCTCCAAAACTGCTTTCAGACGTTCTTCAAACTCACCGCGGTATTTTGCTCCCGCCACCAACGCACCCATATCGAGAGAAAATATCGTCTTATCTTTTAATCCCTCAGGCACGTCGCCTTTAACAATTCTCTGTGCCAGTCCTTCAACAACAGCAGTCTTTCCAACGCCCGGCTCACCAATCAATACGGGATTATTCTTAGTCTTTCTGGAAAGAATACGGACTGCATTACGAATCTCCGCGTCACGTCCGATGACCGGATCTAGTTTCTGGTCTCTGGCGCGCTCTACTAAGTCAGTACCATATTTATTTAGCGTATCATAAGTGCTCTCCGGGTTATCGCTGGTTACCCGCTGATTTCCCCGTACTGTAGATAATGCTTGTAGAAATCCGTCTCTTGTAATACCCATCTCGCGAAAGATTGCTTTTAATTCTTTGTTCGCATATTTTATCAAAGACAGGAAAAGATGTTCCACAGATACATACTCATCACCCATCTGCGCCGCTTCATCTTCTGCATGGATTAATGCTTTATTAAGTTCCTGACCTACAAAGGGCTGTCCACCTTGTACCTTAGTGCGTTTTCTGAGTGCCTCTTCCACACGATTAATCATTTGATTTTTTTCAATTCCCATCTTCTCCATCAGTTTCAAGATAAGACTGTCATCCTGAACAAGCAGTCCATAAAGCAAATGCTCTTGATCAATCTCCTGATTTCCGTATTCCATAGCGATACGCTCAGTGTCTTGTACTGCTTGTAACGATTTCTGTGTAAACTTCTGAATATTCATAACACCACTCCTTTTTTGTGCTGTAAGTTTCTTTGTTCTACTCGAAATATAGCACTTATTATTAGCACTGTCAAGGGGTGAGTGCTAATAATTTTATAAAAAAATTGTGAAGCCACTAAACAAATGACTTCACGCATTTCTCTTATTTTTCCGGGACAATCTCCAGCCAATATCCATCTGGATCTGAAATAAAATAAATACCCATCTCTGGATTTTCAAAACAGATACATCCCATCTTCTCATGTCTTTCATGAGCCGCCTCCATATCCTCTGTTGTAAATGCCAGATGTATCTCGTTATCCCCCAGATCGTAATGATCTTTCTCCCAATCTCGAAGCCATGTGAGTTCCAGTTGGAATCCAGTCTTTCCGTCTCCCAGATAAACCAATACAAAACTTCCATCCTCTGCCTCTTTACGTTTTACTTCCTCGAGTCCTAACGCCTCTTTATAAAACTGCATAGATTTCTCAAGATTCTTGACGTTATAGTTGTAGTGTGCGAATTGAAAACTCATCTTCATTCCTCCTTATTTTTACTGTCTAAATACATCTCCTGCTCCCGTAATCTTAACGATTTTATGAGCATGAGGGCTGTCTGCATGTTCGGAAATCCACTGTTCGATAATCCCCGGCTGCTCCCAGAAATGCATCGGATATACTTTCTTTGTCTCTGTCAGATCAAGAAAATAATCCATGCCACAATTATAATATTCTTCCTGCCTTGGATCAAGCGGAATAAATGCCGCGTCTATCTTCTGGCCTCTCAAAGGCTCTATACACCTTCGGAAACTCTCTCCCATCTTTTTATTCCACTCTTTAGATTCTTCTTTCCAATACCAATCGTTTAAGTCTCCCCCATGATAAAGTACCTGATCTTCTGCTGTCACAAGAAACGCCACTCCCTCATCCGTAGACCGCAGGCTGTGAATCTTTATATTCTCTACAGCAAGGTCTGTATTCGGTCTTATATAAAAAGTCTGTTCCCTCAAAGCCTCCGGCACTTTCTTCTTCCATATATCAGATGACAGAATAAACTGAATATCTGCCTGCTCTTCACAAAGTTTAAAAATCTTCGGATTAAAATGATCCGGATGACGGTGACTAGAAAACACATAGCCTTTCTTTCCTTCCGGCAGCCTTGGAATCTTCCTGTTATAATAATCGAATAACATCCACGACGTCTCAAGCTCTACAAAAAAGCCACTGTGATTAATATAAGTAATGTTCATATCCATTGCCTCCTCATTATTTTTTACGAGAATATACCCATGCAGCTTTCGTTTGTTTTGCAATCCGTTCAAACTTCCATAATTTCTCTGTATTTTCCTGGCTAAACGGGTCGTTAAGCTTAATCTTTCCATCTACGCAGCCAGTCAGAACGATAAAGTGCCCCATTTTTGTAAAGTCACCGGGCCCTACACTTAAAATAATCGGATTCCCTGCTTTTAACTCAGTGATAATACGCTTTTTCTCCATATCACTTTCATAGCAATCGATTTTCCATTTGGCAAGTCCTTCACTCATGAATTTCCAGTAAGTGTTGTTTTCTTTATCAACATACCCTTTTTTCGTACCGTAAGCCGCCAGCCTTGCAGGTGTCAAAGACGCATCTCCGGTAAGCCCTGCCGCCACCATAGAAAGGCAGGTCGGTCCACATCCGCTTACCGCCACGTTGCTCGTTCCATAAGGTGCATACCCCCAGCGCTGATCCCACTGTAAAAGATGCGGAATCTGACCTTTCACCAAATCATCTCCTATCGTCTTGGCTGGTGGAAGATCTTTCTTTTCATCGTATTGCTCCACGAAGTCTACCGTATTTGCATTTTTATCCAGAAGTCTTATCACACCGTTCGGATACTTCTTGGCTTTCGCTTCTCGCCTTACACGCTCCAGCCTTTCTTTGGAAGTCTCAACCTGTTCTTCTTTCACCTTAACGTCAATCGTTTCCTCTGTTTTTGCTTCGTTTGCCGTCTCTTTTATGTTCTCCTTACCAGAATAATTCATATTTAAAAGCCCGGTAACGCCCATTACACACAGAATCCCTATCAGTGTAAAATAAAGCTGTCGTTGATCTTGCCTCTTCCTTTTTGAATACTTATATTTTTTTATTTCCATTATAAATTTCTCCTTATTTTTAGGAGTTCATTATACTATAATGCGACAGGGTATGACAACTTAAACTATTCTTAAATTTTATCCCAATCCTGCTAATATATGGTACAATTCTTAAGAAAAATATCAGAATTAAGAGCAGAAAAAAACTGCTGCTTTTTAAAAAAATAGTGGTTTTATGTACATAAGACTAGTCGTCACGCCAACAACTTGGTATAATTCCTCTAGAACTAATTATTGGGAGGAATTTATTATGAGAAAAAAATTATGTACCTTGTTAATTGCGGCAATTATGATGACTCTTTGTCCTTTACAAGTATCTGCTTCCGATATTTGTAATCATGATTGGAGCGAATGGGAAACGCTCAATGAGCCAACTTGCGGAGAAATCGGAACAGAAACTAGGTTTTGTTACAACTGCTATGAAGATGAATACCGTAATATACCTGTAACAGGTAATCATGATTGGGATTCTTGGTATACATCAAAATCTGCAACAATCAAGCGAACCGGAATTAAAAAACGTGAATGTGTAGAATGCTTTAAAGTTCAATCAAAAAAGATTTCAAAACTAAAACCTTATATTAAGCTTTCAAATCGAACAATAAAATTACAAGTATCTAAAACGTATACTTTAAAACCAAAATATGCAAATGGCGATTCTATAAGAACATACAAGTCTAGTAATAATAAAGTTGCAACCGTTACCCAAAAAGGTAAAATTAAAGCAAAACGTAAAGGTACTACAAAAATTACAATTACAACAAAATCGGGAAAACGGATTACTTGTACTGTTAATGTGTCGCCAAAGAAAAAGACTTCCAAAAAATCAACATCCATTAATAAAACTGTTTATTGGGTTCCTAATGGTTCTGTTTATCACAGTACAAGGAATTGTTCCACATTAAGCCGTTCTAGAACAATTTATAATGGTTCAAAATCAAAATGTCCAAAATCTCGTGCATGTAAAGTTTGTCATTGAGCAAAAGGGGGCCATCTTATGAATATTGTATTTTTAGACGCAAAAACCATTGGTGACGATATAGACCTATCAAACTTCAATCAATTTGGAAATGTGACAAAATATTCTTTTTCTTCAGAAACAGAAATCCCGGAAAGGGTGAAAGAGGCGGACATTCTGATTGTCAATAAGATTCCCGTCAACGAATCTACAATCAGCAGTGCAAAACATCTGAAACTAGTATGCGTGACCGCCACCGGAACGAATAACTTAGACAAAGAGTATCTTGCCAAACGTAAGATTACCTGGAGAAATGTTGCCGGATACTCCACAGAATCGGTGGCACAACATACATTTTCCATGCTTTTCTATCTGCTGGAACATATGAAATACTATGATGACTATGTAAAAAACGATCATTATACGAATGATACCATGTTCACGCATTTTGCCAAACATTTTTATGAATTGAAAGGAAAAACATGGGGCATTATCGGACTTGGCAATATCGGCCGCCGGGTAGCTTCCATCGCTGAGGCTTTCGGTGTAACTGTTATCTATGCTTCACCCTCGGGAGCCGCACCACAGGCTGGATATACACAGGTGGACTTAGACACATTATACCGGACTTCTGACATTATCTCTGTCCATGCACCGTTAAATGAACATACAGAAAATCTGATCAATGCCAAGGCTTTTGCTAAAATGAAAAAAAGCTGTATTTTCTTAAATCTTGGACGAGGACCGATTGTAGCAGAACAAGACCTCTTAGATGCACTCAATGATTCCCAGATTCAAGCTGCCGGGCTGGATGTACTGAGCGTAGAACCTATGAGCAAAGAAAACCCCCTGCGGGGATTTAAAGACAGCAGCCGTCTGCTCATTACCCCTCATGTAGCATGGGCAAGTGTGGAGGCAAGAACAAGACTTATGGAAATTATCCATGGGCAGATAAAAGAATATTTACATATGGATTAAAAATATTGGGCGGTCGGAAAATTTTCGACTGCCCAATATTCCGATACACCCTATCGGGTATGATTTTACATTTTACTTAATACTCGTTCCACATTTTCATGCCAGATTTTATCTAACTGTCTCTCGGTAACGCCTTTCTTTTTTAACGCCTCCCACAGTTTCTCCATTTCTTCTACTTTTGAAATTTCCAGTATTTCTACCCCGTCAAAGCCATCGAAATCTGTTCCAATAGCAGGGAATTCACTGCCTCCTACTTTAATCATATGCAAGATGTGTTCTGCCATATCATGGACTCTGGACATTCCATTTTCATTTAGGAAAGATCCGTAGAAATTAAGCCCTGCAATTCCCCCTGCCTCTGCAAGACTATGAATCATATCATCAGTCAGATTTCTCGGATGGTCACATAGTGTGCGACAATTAGAATGTGAGGCAACGACCATCCCTCTTGTTCCATCTGCTTTTTTCGTATGAGCAAGAATATCTGCAAATGTTCCGTCAGACGCATGGGATACATCTGTAATTATGCCAAGTTCTGCCATCCGCTCTACTGCTTCTATACCAAATGGTTTCAATCCTTTAGCCATTACAGAAGCTCCTTTACTGTTCGGATATCCCAGACAATTCTCATAATTCCACATTGGGGTAATGAGACGAATCCCTCTTTCATATAATTCTTCCAGTCTATCCATCTGTCCATTTAGCACACCGCCCTCTTCTACAGTAAGAAATGCAGATATTTTCCCTTCTGCTTCATTTTTCTTCAAATCTTTATAAGAACGTGCCATCGCTATATCTCCATGGAACATCTGCGCCTGTTTTTCCAGAAACGCAATCATTTCCATACAATGGCTCCATGCACCTTCATATCCATCCTTCTCTTTATAATCTTCGATATAAGTAAAACAGGCAAAAAACTGGGCGATCGTTCCGGCAGTCTTCATCCCTGGAATGGAAATACTACAATCATTTTCTACCAGATCACCGCTCTGATCTAAGTCCATCAACTTCCAAATCGTATCGCAATGCATATCAATTAATCTCATAACTAAACCTCCGCTTACATAATCTCTATCATAGTATACTCTGTAAATGTTATTTCGGAAAGGAAATCTTATGAAACCAACAATTGGAATTGTATATTGCGGAATGATAGAACAAAAGATATTTGTATCCGAACCATATGTAGACGCTGTAACGAAAAGCGGCGCTGTTCCGGTAATCCTTCCTTATGTACCGGAAGAAACCGACATGGAGCGTTATATGAAGTTATGTGATGGATTTTTATTCTGTGGCGGAGACGACATTACTCCTCTGTTGTTCGGAGAAAACTTATTGACCGACATAGGGAAAACTGACCAGAAAACAGATCAATTTCACCTGAGTTTCATGAAAAAGGCGCTAGATTCGAGATTACCTGTCCTTGGAATCTGTCGTGGTATGCAGGTACTGAACCTCGCTCTTGGCGGAACCATCTATCAGGATATTTCCCTTAGACTTCGCTCTTCGTTGAATCATATACAATTATCCGAGAATCGTTCGGATAGCTGTCATACAGTCTCTTTTTCTAACAATAGCTTACTATGTCAATTATGTGGAACGTTCATGGAGGTCAACAGTTTCCACCATCAATGCATTAAAACACTTGGCAAAGGATTGAAACTTACCGGGATTGCTTCCGATGGCATCATTGAAGCCATTGAATCCTCCTCACATCCTTTTGCTGTCGGCGTACAATGGCATCCGGAATGTATGCTTGAAAAAAGTGAAGCTATGCGGCAACTATTTGCACTTTTCACAAAAAAATCGGAACATGCAAAAACAATACAGCTTTTATAAAAATTTCTACAAATTACCATAAAAGAAAAAACAGATAACATATTTCTCTCATTTCTGCACATACTAAACGGGACAAAAAGAAATAAAGGAGGAACATCATATGTCCGAAATCTCAGTATTAGACCTGCAGAACTTACGCCACCTGATCGGAGGGTATGACACATGCCACTGTAAAATGACAGACTACGCGTCTCAAGCAAAAGATCCACAGGTGAAACAACTTTTCCAGGACGCCGCAAACAGTGCAATGAAAAACAAACAGGATTTGATGAAATTCTTATAAGGAGGCAGAGAAATGTTAGACGATAAAATAATGGTATCTGACGCATTAACAGGCGTCAACGGTGAACTCGTAAGATATGGAGAAATGATCTCTCAGACAGAAAACAAAGAATTAAAGCAATGTCTGAAACAGATTCGTAACCAGTGCGAAATGTCTCAGGAAAAACTTTATCAGGTAGCACGAGAAAAAAGCTACTATGTTCCTGCGGCAAAAGCTTCACAGCAGGAAATTGATCACGTAAAATCTGTACTTTCCGGATTAGCAGCAAAATGATAATATACCAAACGCCGGCGGTTTCCCGCCGGCATTTTCTTACGCACTTCTTTCAAACTGTGAATTATAAAGTTCTGCATAGAATCCTTGTTTCTCAATCAACTGTTCATGGCTGCCCATCTCCACAATGTCTCCGTCTTTCATAACGAGAATTAAATCAGCATCGCGAATAGTAGACAGACGATGAGCGATAACAAAACTGGTTCTTCCTTTCATCAAGTTATCCATAGCTTTCTGAATACGCACTTCTGTACGAGTATCTACAGAACTTGTAGCCTCATCGAGAATCATAATCGGCGGATCAGCTAAGATTGCTCTGGCGATAGTCAAAAGCTGTTTCTGCCCTTGGGACACATTGGAAACTTCCTCATTTAGTTCCATACTGTAGCCGCCTGGCAAAGTCTGTACAAAGCGATGTACATACGCCGCTTTCGCCGCCTCCACCACTTCGTCGTGGTCAGCATCTAATTTTCCATAACGGATATTATCCTCAATACTTCCCTTAAACAGCCAAGTATCCTGAAGAACCATACCAAACATTTTTCGAAGCTCACTCCGGTTAAAATCACGTATATCATGGCCGTCTATACGAATACATCCACTGTTCACATCATAGAACCGCATCAATAATTTAACCATCGTCGTTTTTCCTGCTCCGGTTGGACCAACAATGGCAATCTTCTGTCCCGGCTCAATATTTGCAGAAAAATCATGAATGATCGTATGATCCGGATTGTAACCAAAACTCACATGATCAAATTCCACACGCCCTTCCAACCCGTCAATGTGTACCGGATTGGGCACTGTCTGGTCTTCTTCTGCTTCTTCTAAAAATTCAAACACTCGCTCGGCTGCCGCCGCTGTAGACTGTAACATATTTGCCACCTGTGCGACCTGCTGAATTGGATGTGTAAAACTTCTCACATACTGAATAAAGGACTGAATATCACCGACCTCGATTTTATTCTTCAAAGTCAGATAACCACCCAGAATCACCACCGCAACATAGCCTAAGTTTCCTACAAACTGCATAATAGGCATCATCATACCGGACAAAAACTGAGATTTCCATGCAGATTCATACAGTTTATCATTGTCATGGTCAAAGGAGGCAATCACATCTTCTTCCTTATTAAACGCTTTTACGATATTATGTCCGCCATAAACTTCCTCTACCTGCCCATTTACATGTCCCAGATACTCTTGTTGGTTTTTAAAATATTTCTGTGAGTGTTTCACAATGACCGAAATAAATCCCATGGAAATCGGTAAAATCAAAATAGATACTAATGTCATCACAGGGCTGATACTGAGCATCATAATGAGTACACCGATTAACATTGTCACCGATGTAATAACCTGCGTTGCACTCTGGTTTAAGCTCATACTCAGTGTATCCACATCATTAGTAATACGGGATAGCACTTCTCCATGCGTCATCTTGTCAAAATAGTTCATCGGCATACGCTGGATTTTCTCGGAAATCTCTTTTCGCATACGATAGGTCAGTTTCTGCGAAATTCCTGTCATAATGTAACCCTGTATAAATGCGAATGCAGCACTGAAAAGATACAGGCAGAGTAATGTAATCAGAATCTTTGCTATAGCGTCAAAATCAATTCCTGCTCCACCTGATACTTTACCAATTAAGCCGTTAAATATTTCCGTTGTCGCCTTACCTAAAATCTTCGGTCCTACAATATTAAAAATGGTGCTTCCAATAGCAAATACTGCAACGAAAAATAGTCCAATCTTATACTTCCCAAGATACCCCATCAATTTCTTCATGGTACCTTTAAAATCTCTGGCTTTCTCGCCTACCATAGCTCCATGCGGTCCATGACCGCCATGGCCTCCTCTTCTTTCCATCTTACTGCACCTCCTTTACATCTGCTGCCACATTTTCTCTGGTATCACCCATGTCAGCCTCCAACTCTGCTTCGGAAAGCTGAGAAGAGGCAATCTGATAATACGCCTCGCAGTTTTTCAATAATTCTTTATGTGTTCCCTTTCCAACAACCTCTCCGTCATCCAGAACAAGAATCTGCTCCGCATGGAGAATGGTGCTGATACGCTGGGCAACGATTAATACCGTACTATCGGCTGTCTTTTCTTTCAGCGCTTTACGAAGCGTCACATCAGTCTTATAGTCAAGGGCTGAAAAGCTGTCGTCAAAAATATAAATGTCCGGATGTTTTGCAATCGCTCTGGCAATAGAAAGTCTCTGCTTCTGACCACCGGACACATTAGAACCGCCCTGTGCAATCGGACTTTTGTATCGTTTCTTTTTCTCTTCAATAAATTCTTCCGCCTGTGCAATCTGTGCGGCTTCCACCATCTCAGCTTCACTGCCATCCGGATTTCCATAGAGAATGTTAGAGGAAATATCACCAGAGAACAATACGCCTTTCTGCGGGACATAGCCCAGTCTTGCCCGAAGGTCATGCTGAGATACGGCTCTTACATCCTTGTCGTCAATGGTAATCTTACCTTCCGTCACATCATAAAACCTCGGAATCAAATTCACAAGGGTAGACTTTCCACTTCCTGTACTTCCAATAAACGCTGTAGTCTCTCCCGGTTTTGCCACGAAGGAAATATCATGAAGCACATCTTCCTCTGCGCCCGGATAACGGAAAGATACATGATCAAACTCTACCACACCTTTTCCGACTTTGTCATAAGTCTCCGGCGTCTCCGGATCGTGAATCAATGTACTGCTTTCTAATACGTCGTCAATACGTTTTGCTGAAACTGCCGCTCTTGGAAGCATAACGGAAATCATACAAATCATCAGGAAGGACATAATAATCTGCATAGTATACTGGATAAAAGCCATCATATCTCCAACCTGCATACTGCCGTTGTCAATGCTGTGGCCGCCAACCCACACAATGAGAACAGAGATTCCATTCATAATCAGCATCATAATGGGCATCATAAATGTCATGGCGCGATTAACAAATAAATTCGTTTTCGTAAGATCTATATTCGCTTTATCAAAACGTTTTTCTTCGTATTTTTCTGTACTAAATGCACGAATGACCGGAAGTCCGGTTAAAATCTCACGACTAACAAGGTTCAAACGATCTACCTGATCTTGTACAACCTTGAATTTCGGCAGTACAATGGAAAATAGTACAACCACGACCAATAAAATAATTCCTACCGCCATAGCGATAATCCATGACATCTCCACATTTGTCTGAAAGACGCGGTACACACCTCCGATTGCCAGAATAGGAGAATACAATACCATTCGAAGAATCATAACGGTCAGAAGCTGAATCTGCTGAATGTCGTTGGTACTTCTCGTAATCAGTGATGCTGTTGAAAACTTATCGAATTCTCCATTGGAAAATGCTACCACTTTACGAAATACATTTCTCCTAAGTCCACGTCCTAAACTTGCTCCCACACGAGCCGCTAATAGTCCAACCAGAATACTTGCAAACATTCCAAGAGCCGCAAGCGCTAACATCTTACCACCCGTAGACAGAATGTAATCTGTCTGCATCTTGCCGGTATCCATGCCTAGTTTCTCGTATAACTGACCGATATAGAGAGGAGCAGATTGTTCCACCATCATCTCCGGCATAGTATCCAATTTCTTCTCGATCTCCACAACCATAGCTTCCCTTTGTTCTGCCGGCATTATTTCAAAAATATCATAGATAGACATATTGTCAATGTCTGGCATTTCCATGACCTCTGCATTTGGTGCACCCTTTTGGATATTCGCTTCCGTCTGAGCCCGCATCTGCTCTTTCATCTGGTTTTCCATCTGCTTTGTCATATCACTGCCGGAATCAAAACCTGCCGCAAGAAGCATTGGCTTACCAAGAATATCTGCTAATTCCTCTATCTTAGTCTCATCTTCCTTTACAGAATCTTTTAATTGAAATACTGTCCCATCATACTGATAAGTCTTATCACTTTCTTTATAAGCCCGCTTTACAATATCCGCCTTCTCCTGCGGAACCAAAAGCAGAAGATGGTTTAAATCTTCCTCTGCCAGCGTCTCTGGAACTTTTTCATCAATTCCACCCTGCTGGATTCCTACGTTTACAATATCGGATGTGTAGGTTGGCAGTGAAAGGTCACAGTACGCCTGCACTATCAGTACGCAGAAGATGGCTAATACAGCGCCCGCATATGGTTTTAAAAATTTGAATAATTTACTCATATCTAGCCTTTCCTTTCTTATCTTTCATCAAATACTTTTTTAAAATACATGTTTAATCGGTGGTTTTGTTTTCTCGATAATAGAGTTCATATCAAGCCCTTGAAATTCTTTGTAATTCAGCAGACTATCCCTTGTCTCTATCAGCATCCGGCGAAACAATATACGTTCCTCCTGATTCATATTTCCATAAAGAATCTGTTTCATCTCATCCATTACAGACTTAATCTCTTCTATACAGTCTTTTCCCTTTTCAGAAATCTGAATACGAATAATCCGCTGGTCTTCCGCATCTGCTTCCTTTTCAATCAAACCTCGCTCCTCCATCTTGCGAAGTGCCACTGTCATAGACGGCGGTGTAATTCCCAGCTTCTGTGCAAGTTCCCGTTGCGACAATCTTCCATTACAGGTCAGCATAAATAATATGCCCGCTTGCCCCGGTTTCAAATCCAACGCTTCCATTTTCTTCATCTCCTGATATTTACTCAGATGAATAATCTGATGTAAGAGCCAAAAGATGGATGTGTCTTTGTCATTGATCATATCACGCCTCCATTAGTTAGATGTCTAATGAATATATTCGTAATATTTGCCAAAAAAGTCAATGACTTTATATTTATTTAATATTTTTTATTGTTAAATTATTACAGATAATATTAGATGACTAATATTTAAATAATGTGGACTTCTCAACCATAATTAGCATGGTATCTGTGTAGTAAGCCGGTGAGACTGTGGAAAATTCCACTCCATCTAAAAAAGACATTGATAACAAAGTATCAACGCCTTTTTTAATCATATTTGGTACGTCACAATTAGTTGTTCTTGTCTAAACTTAAGAACCTCCAAATAACTGCGGCAATCGCTGCTCCGATAAACGGTCCAACGAGTCCTAAATAACCAGTAATTATTTCTCATTCTTTTCTTTCTTCTTCAGTATCCAAAGCACCGCAATAATGCCGGTAATGTAAAGAATATTGACAAGAACTGTCGGGCTGTCTTTCAGGAAGTACACTATAAAAATTACGGCAAATAATAACATGAGAATCTGGAAAGCAAAGAAGATGCGCTCTTCTCTTACCTTCTTCATCTCAAGAAGCAGCTCGCTTTTCTTCTCCTCCATACGAAGATATTCCATAATATCTTCCTCACGAAGTCTTGAAAGAATCCACTCTTCCCTATCAAAAGAATCGTTCTCTGACTTAAAGCGGATAAAATTCTCTGTGGAATTTTCTTTCGTTTCTTCTTTCACTTCTTCTTTTGCTTCTTCTTTCACTTCTTCTTTTGCTTCTTCCAAAGCTTCATTCTTGATTTCGTTTTCCACGATTGTTTCTCCTTTGTATCGCAAGACTTACAAATTTGGATTGTGATTTGATGATTTTTAAGGGAAACATTAGCTGTTATATTTTGTTATTAAAATCTCTGCTAACCTTTGAAAATACTATGTTTATCGCAGGTGAGCTTTCCCTTAAAGTTTCCCTTATATTATATCTTCCCACAAGGCATTACAAACCCTGATAAGGGAAAAATAAGGGAAACAAAATCACATAAAACATTATAACACAAAACATGCGGGAATTTATAATAATTATTAATCCCATAAGTGTGTTTTTGTCATTTATTGCAGGTCTTGTATTAGTGTTATGGCTATAAATTATAATGTGTCAGAATCCAAAATAATGGTGAACGGTCCGTCATTCACAAGACTTACTTTCATGTCTGCCCCAAACTGACCTCGTTCCACAACTTCTACCTGTTCTTTGCATTTCTCAATAATGTACTCGTACATCTCATTTGCCATATCCGGTGCGCCCGCCTCAATAAAACTTGGCCGGTTGCCCTTCTTACAGTTCGCATACAATGTAAACTGAGAAATCAAAAGAAGCTCGCCGCCCACACTATCCAGTGAAAGATTGGTTTTTCCCTGCTCGTCCTCAAAAATACGAAGCCCAAGCATTTTTTTCACCATCTTGTCTGCAATCTCTCTCGTGTCAGAATCACATACGCCGATTAACACCATAAATCCTTTTCCTATCTTACCAAGTATCTGTCCATCTACTTTAACTTCACTTTCTGATACCCTCTGAATGACAAATCTCATGTTCTTCTCTCCTTTATACGTCAAACTCTCTTCTTCTCTCTGGCAGCTATGCCCGCGACTTTTTAAGCATACCATAAAACGCAGCAGAGGTGTATAATAAATCTATATTTTGGAAAACTTATACAAGACAACAATAAGGTGGTTATCATGAAACAACATAAACGATTCTTTATATGCTGCGGTGCAGTTATGTTTCTAAGTGAAATCTGGAAACAGTGGACATTGACTTTTTATATCAATAACGGACAATACATCTGGTGGTATTTTCCATTCCAACTATGCAGTATTCCCATGTATGTGTGTCTGCTTTTGGGGGTTGTACATTCAGAAAAGATACAGTGGATTCTGATATCTTTTCTGATGGACTTTGGATTGCTTGCCGGAATCTTTACCTTTTTTGATACTAGCGGAATGCACTATATCTATCTGCCGCTGACGATACATTCCTATGCCTGGCATGTCCTGTTAATTATCATTGGAATATGGTCAGGAACAGCCTATGAGAATGTTTACGGATACAAACATTCCCATAGCCACTCCTTACTACCGCAAGATTTTCTTGACTGTAGCTGCGTTTATCTTGCCTGTGTTCTGCTTGCCACTGGATGTAACCTTGCTTTTTTTCAATATGGGGCTATCAATATGTTTTACATCAATCCCTATCTGCCTATGAGCCAAAAAGTGTTTGGAACCATTGCCGATACATTTGGAAACAGAACCGGTATTATCGTGTATATATTATCCACGATATTCGGTGCATGGCTGCTGCACCAAATGTGGATAAAGCTTTCTAAATTAACGAATAATCTTCAGTAAATACAGGCATAAGCCCTGGATAGACGTAAGCGTCTCCTAAGATATATAACGTGTAAATATTTCTGGAACCAATCATCTCTGTTGTGTCAAACACATAAGCTCCGCTCTCTGTCTCAGACACATAGAATCCCTGTTGTCCCCGCATGACTTGTTGATAAGAAGATACCGTCTTAAATCTCAAATCCTCAAACTTTGTCATGGACGATTGAATCGTCACATCCAACGCCGGAGAATTATAAGAAAGATTTACGGCACGCACACAGGAGAAATTCACTCTCTGGTTCCGGCATGGCATATCTGAAATCAAAAACATGGAAACACCGTTAATGCCATTCACCAGCGCTATGGTGTATACCCCTCCTTCATTAAACAGGAAGGTTTCACGCGTAAGTACAGAACTTCTCAATCTCGCATCTGTCACACTGATATTGCGAAATCCCGTATTTTCAATAAAATATGACGATATGTCTCCATATACAAGACTATGTGCCAGCGGTTTCGTTCCAATAGCAATATTGACCGGTCCATAGCCAACCGCCGCATGGATAAAACGAATATAGCAATAAGGCTGCTGATTATTCTGCGGAGGTCTTGGTACGATTGGGATTGGATATACGGCAACCGGTGGACGCTGACCGCTATTCCCCGGTCTATTTGGTCTGTTAGAACCATTGCCGCCTCCCGGTCTGCTTGGAATAGGCGGCACCGATGGTGTTGGCAGTATTGGTTCATTTTCACCCGGAACTTCTGCTGGAATATCCATCTCCGGCGGTGGTGCAAACGGCGGCGTTTCCGGAGATTCCGGAAGGAACGTGGTGTCATTTCTTCTTTCGTTATTCCTATGATTCTGAATATTATTCTGATTATTGTCTTCAGGCATTGCAGTATCTCCCTTCTATGACGATAATACAGTATATGTGATAATGACAAAAAGATGATGCCCATTGCATTTTCTCTACTGATTTGTTACTCTGAATATAAGATAGTTGGAGACTTTTGCCCACAACATCAATATATAGACAAAAGGGGGAACCTAGCCATGTTAATCGAACAATTATTAAAACAGCCTGGATTCTTATATGAACTCGGCAATAAATACTATTATCTTGGAAAATGGATTTGTAAAGAATGTACCGAAGTAGAAGCCACCGACTGCGTGACCATGTACCACATGTGCCGAAGCGGGCACGAAGAGCCAGACACCAATATGTACTTCCAGAAAATTCGTGCACACGCCGATTTTGCTTTGGAAGTTCCGTATAATCCTGCAAAGATTAAAGAATATATGAGCGAGTTAATAGATGGATTGTCTGATCTTTCAATAAAATCACTGGAAAAACAGGCAGAGTATTTTGAAGAGGATTTAAAAAAATACTGTGGATAAGATTACTAAAAGAGGCTGCCGCTTTGAACCATTCTCCGTCAAGTGAATGAAGATTCGTGAAGCGACAGCCTCTCTTCGTAAAAAATTAAACTTTTATTATCCCCGAAGTCCTGCAATAATTCTCTTCGGATATAATAACAAGTCCAGTCCATCTTCTGTAGAATTCACACACAAATCTGCCACTTTCAGGATTCCGCTGTACGCCCCTTCCCTGTCCATAATTCCAATCGAAAGCGCCGCCGCTTCAAACATCTTCACATCATTGCGCCCATTTCCCATACAGGCACAACATTCTCCGCCAATCTGATTAATTATGTCACGTTTATAATCCATGGCATTTCCCACTGGAAATGTGTGAACTGTAATATTCATTCCCTCACACTGGGCTTTTGCCGTACCATACGTATCCGCTGTAAGGACGCAGATGTCCAAGATCACCGATAACTTTCTCAGACGCTCTTTGACTTCCGGACGGATGATACCGTCTACAGCGATCGTTCCGTTGTAGTCTAAAAGTAACGTTGTAATATTTAAGTCTTTATAACCTGGTATTTCTATTATCATGATGTTCCTTCCTCTGTATATCAGGTAGTTTTATCTCTGATATATCTTATCCTCAAGAAAACATAACAAAGCCTCACAGCCTTCTACCACATCTTCAAAAGTACAATCAAAATCACCTGTATACCATGGATCAGCAATATCCCTTGAACGATCCGCAAAATCTAAAAGTTTACAGATCTTTGCATCCGGATCACCACCTGTAATGCGAAGCATATTACAGATGTTCCACTGATCCATGCCAATAAGGTAATCATATTCCTGATAATCCTTTTTAGTCATCTGGACAGCACGATGGGGTAAAACCGGAATGCCTACTTCCTGCATCTTCTGTACTGTACCGTAATGGGGACTGTTTCCAATCTCCTCCCGGCTGGTAGCAGCAGAGCTGATGTGGAATTCACTGGCGATGCCACGCTTGTTGACCATGTCCTGAAAAACAAATTGGGACATGGTGGAACGGCAAATGTTGCCGTGGCAGATGAATAATACTTTTATCATTATATTTTTCCTCCTGAAATGCCGTAAAATGCCCAGTTTTGCGGACTTTTTTGAAGTTTCCCGACTCTCACACTTCTGTTCGGATTCTTGAAAACTACGCAAAATGTGGCAATTTACAGCCTAGTGTAGTAGTTAAATGTAGTCACTTGGCAGTTAGCTTAGGGGGCAGACTACTGAGGTTTTTGAACCTTTTAACGATAGAAAAGACAGGGGTGTGCAGATTAACTTACCCGATCTATAGAAAATTTATCTACATAACCATCCCTTTTAATCATCATTAGGTAAATACCTTCCATGCTCTCTATGAGGCAGATTAAGTGAAAATCTACTTGCTATGGCATTTACCACACCTATGCGTTTAAGATCGAGTTGCAAATATTCGTCAGAATCATAATCTAAAGAATCTAGTTCCTCTCTCATCTCATCTTCAATAGAACGAAGTTCAGCTTCTGAGGCAGTTTCCATCCAATAATCAGTTACATGATCATATCTCATAGCTGTCTCGTCTTCATCATCATCCCCGCTTCTACGAGGTATATAATCTACGCTTTCATTTCCATTGGATTGGGACGCCAAATAGGCAATTCCTGCCACAGCAGCCACTACACCAACAACTTTTCCTGCGGTAATTAGTCTCTCTTTAGCTTTTTGACGTCGAATCTGTCAACAGTCAACGCACAGCGTACTATCTGGGTCTGGAATAACCTTTCCACAATCTGTACAGATACCTTTTAAATTATCAAATGTCATATCATTTTCATAGCCACACTTTTTGCAAATATGTTGAGGTGCGTGTCTATCAAAACCTTCCTGAATATTCAGATACGAATTACATTCGTCGCAAAACCAAAATACATAATCATCCTCGAATTCATCAGCTGAAAGCTTATATCCGCACTCTTCACATGTCCATAACGTTGACTTTTTATTAATGGACATTTTCCCTTGCTGACATACTGGACAAAACATCCACTTTTTAATTTTTCGAATATATGCATACGTTAAGATATCAAGAATATTCTTATTCTTCGGTTTTCTCGTTTTCTTCATTTACATTCCCCCCTTCTTCATGACTGTCATTTATCCCTTCATTAAAGGCAGTATAAATTTTTTCACCCAGTTTTTCGTGTTCTTTTCTTTCGGCTAGTTTCTTTTTAACAAAACCAACCCCCTTAGGAACCATCTTTATTGCAATACCAGTACAAATAGTAATCACGGTACCTTTGACAAGTCCTGTTTTTTCCCCTTCTTTCCAAGCATAATCATGAATATTTTTTATTCCATCCAACATACTCCCATCACCAATAGCCTTAAGAGGTTTCGTCATATCTGGTGCTGCCACAGATGTCTTATCTAAAAGTTCTCTAATCTGTTTTCCTTTGTTACTCATTCCATTTCCTCCTTCTTGACAGACAAATTCTCAATCAGTTTTTGAAACTCCGCAATCTGTAAGCGATCAGTTTCAATTTGTTTTTGAATCTGTTGAACAGTATCTTCTTTCGCTTTAATAGCATCCAAACACTTCTGAATTTCTCCCTGAAAATAATGAATAACATCTTCATTAGATATACAGACTTTCTTCAGTTGTTCCGTATCAATGAGTTTTTGAGCGATCAATCCTCCCACCATGACGGTCGATAAAACTGCTGCTCCTGCTAAAGAAGCCTTAGCGGAAGCAGCATATTTAGGTGAGGATCTTAAAAATGTTTGAAGCGCCGATTCATATACAATATGTCCTCCTTTTTTGGACTCTATAGTCGCATCAAGCTTTTTATCTCGAATCCAACGACGTACTGTCTCTGGATTTGTATTTAACATCTCTGCAATTTCCTTTACATTATAAGTCTTCACGTCTCTGCCTCCTTTCTTCATCAAATACAGTATAACACATTTTTGTAGTATCAACAAGTATTTTGTAGCATTAAAATATAGTATTAAATATCATTCATTTTCAATACAAAAAGATCATCTTCCCAACTATCCTAAAATTCCCCAACAAAAAATAACGCCCAAGGTCTCCCCTGAGCGTTTCCATTTCCCTTATACTACTTTAAGCATATTCTGCCTCATCGACTTCTTACCTTCCGCCTTATCCACTTCTTTTCTCGCCTGCTCTAGTTCTTCCATGCGGATCATCTCATTCTTCGCATCATCCAAACCAAGATGCGTGTGAGTTTATCCCTTGATTTAAAAATCCCTGTTAAAATTCCCATAATAATCTTACTCCTTCCAAAAAGTGGCATAAGAAAGCATCTACCATTTCTGATAGATGCTCTCGTGCATTATACTATTAAATTGTTTCGCTCAACTGCTTTTTAACATCTCTGCCACCATACATAACGCGGATAATATTTACAACATTATTGGTTTCATCTGGCAGATAAAATATCAAATAATTATCCACTGGCAAAAAACGTAATCCCTGGCTATGCCAAGGTTCTTCTTCATAAAGTCGATAGCGCATAGGCATCTGTTCAAGGGAACGTGCCGCTTTCATGATCCTGTCTACCTGACCGGATGCTATTTCCGACACCATAAGTTCATAAGCTATATACTCGTAAATATCCCTTAAATCCTGTCTCGCTTCAGAAGTGTAGACTACATTAAAAATCATAAGCCAAAATACCTTTTCATTTCAGCTTCAATGGCATCTGCTGAGTAAACCCTGCCAACCTTTACATCAGCCATACCTTTTTCAATCTCTTTATCAAACTGCCCTTTTGTAAGAGAACCATATGCTAATGGCTCTGTTCTTGGTAATTTCATTTCAAACGGGATCCCTTTCTGCAGCACAATCTGTCTTAAAAACATTCCTACTGCATTTGACATTGGAATCCCCAACTGGTCCAGTACTCTTTCAGCCTGTTCTTTGACTTCAGGCTCAACACGTGCGAATACATTTGCTGTTCTTGCCATAATCACCGCCTCCTTCAACTGTATCTTAACACAAATGCTTGCAAATTACAATCATTCCGCAAGCAGTTTAGAAATATATTATATTTTGTGTTTTAACAGTCAAATCTATACCTGGTTAAATCCATAAAATGCCACGCTCATCATAAACAGATGCTGTGACATCATTTCCACAGCAGATTGCCCTGTCCAGCCCCATAATTGTTGCAATGGCACCGTCAATCTTTTCCGTAGATTTTTCTTTATCCGCTTTAATATTTCCCGCTGGATCATTACGGATATAAATGTTATCCATCATCCACCTCAAAATCGGATGCCCACCATGGGCAAGTTTCTGTTCCAATGTCAGCTTCATCAGTTCCTTGGTCGGCGGACTCATATCTTTAAATCCCTGCCCAAAGGGAACAACCGTAAAGCCCATCCCTTCCAGATTCTGCACCATCTGGACAGCACCCCAACAGTCAAATGCAATCTCTCTGATATTGAAACGCTCACCCAATTTTTTCATTAAAAACATAGTACACACTTCCGTACTAGAATAAATAATCGCATTAAAGTTCCTTGTCAGTTCATCACTTTTGCAATTTACTATTTAAAACACAAATAATAGCATTTGCAATATTACTTGCTTCCTCAATCTGATTATCCCTGCCAAAGCTAACACGAATTGTACCTTCTGCATATTCATTAGGTACGCTAATTGCTTGAATCACATGAGAAACCTGAAAATTCACAGAGTCACATGCCGAACCAGTAGAAATCACAATACCCTTCAAGTCAAGTCGATGGAGCAACATTTCACCACTTGCTCCACGAATCGATATACTAACATTCCCCGGCACTCTATTTTCAGATCCATTACGTATGAAATCTATTCCGGCCTGCTGTAAAGTTCTAAGGAATACTTGTTCCAACTTATGGAGCCTCTCCTCTATTTCAACCATATGGTCGCAGTTCTTTTTTAATGCAACTGACATACCGACTATAGCAGCCACATTTTCCGTACCCGCACGCATCCCAAATTCTTGCGCTCCGCCATCAGCAAACGGATGTATTGGCGTACCCTTGCGGATATACAAAAAGCCAATTCCCTTAGGTCCGTTAAATTTATGGGCAGACGCCGAGAGTAAATCGACACCGAGTGCGTTTACATCAATCGGCATGTGGCCAACCGCTTGAACCGCATCGGTGTGAATTAATGCACCATGTGCATGGGCAATACGGGCTAGCTCCTCAATCGGCTCAACCGTACCGATTTCATTATTCACCATCATTACTGACACCAACTTTGTATTGACGGTAATAATTCTTGACAGTGCCTCAGAAGTAACAACCCCTTGCTGATTCACAGGCAAATAGGTAACTGGATACCCCAGACGTTCGATAGCTTGGCAAGCCTGAAGAATCGCATGATGCTCAATCTGACTCGTTATGGTATCACGCAAATCTCCATACTGTAGCAGCCCTTTGATTGCCCAGTTATCACTTTCCGTTCCACCTGACGTAAAAAAATTTTCTTCTGTCCGTGCACCAATACAAGAAGCAATCAAAGCCCTAGCCTCTGCAAGGGCCTTTTTCGGCTTACGAGAGAATGAGTATGGTTGGGACGCATTTCCATATTCGTTGTGGAGCCATGGAATCATAGCCTCTAATGCATCTTCATCCAATTTTGTTGTTGCCGCATTATCAGCATAAATCATAGACGACCTCCTTTTATTTGAAAAGAGTACATCCCTCTTCTTTAAATTCTTCTATTTTAGCATTTAGTTCTTCCGCTGTTACTTCCAAATAATCCGCAAGACAATCCAAACAATAGAACACCTTTGAATTATTATCAATTAATTTCTTTGTCAAACCAATCTCATCTTTCAACAACGGCTTTTTCCCACAAACATAGCAAGTTTTATTCTCAATTTTCATAATTATTCTAATCCCTTTACACTAAAAAGAGGTAAATCTTTACCACTATATTCCGCATCCAATAAGCCTAACTGATACTTGATTGTGTCTCGCATCTTGCGCGCGCGATTAAGACAATATCTCTTAAACTCCCATGGAGATATATCAGACACTTTTTGAACATGTGGGAATAATAGAATGTTACTTTTCTGAAGTTTTTCTTTAATTATCTGTTTTAAAAATCGTCCCACACCTGCAGGACGTTCTCTCTCAAATATTTATCTAACTCTCACCTGTAATAGTCTCCCCTGCAGAACCCTTTTAACGATTCCCCCTTGGGGGTTCACTTCTATCCATACCCTCTTAACGATTCCCTCTACACAATCTACTTTAACTTCTCTAAGAAGTAGTCTTTCGGTAGTTCCGCGGCACTATGACTGCCGTACCATGCCCTGTTCTGCGCGACTTTTCACTACACATTTGGTAATCCGTTCACCCTGCCGTGGCAGATGAAAAGTATCTTAATCATATTTGAAATACCTCCTAAAATGCTATATTTTGCTCTGATTTGCCCCGTTTTGCCGAGTATATCAGAGCCTATTTTTATGCCCCTACTCTGTCACAGAAATCCGAAACGGGACAATTTCTCGACTATTCTATCATAAAAATGTGAATTTTTCATCTCCTATTTTCAGACGAAAAAACGCCCTGCCGAATCAGAGCGTCCATCCTGCATCATTATTAAATTGCTCGGAACATTTTTGGAGAAACAGGCTTTTTGCCTTCCAGCTTTTCCTGTTCCTTTCTGGCATCCTCGACTTCCTGCACCCTCTTGAGTTCATTCGTTGCCTCTTGAAGTCCAAGGTGTGTGTAAGTGTTGAGCGTAACTCCAATCTCGGAATGTCCCATAAGGTACTGCTGGGTCTTGGGGTTCATTCCCGACCTTGCCATG
Organism: uncultured Dorea sp.; assembly: GCA_910578495.1. Lineage (GTDB taxonomy): Bacteria > Bacillota > Clostridia > Lachnospirales > Lachnospiraceae > Dorea_D. The sequence continues at coordinate 3,574 of CAJTRE010000031.1, read as the reverse complement.
TTGCTGCAGTAAGTGTGCCTGCAAATATGCGGCGTGATGTTCGGCATCTGTACCCTGTAAATATCGTTGTATCTCTTTACCATGTAGTTGAATCAATGTTCCCACTGCATCGCCACCAATGGGGTTTCCGTTATCATCCAAGAACAGGAAATTTTTTCTGGATTTCCTGTCATGGTGTACCGTTTGTGTGGCAACGACTATTCGGTTTTTTATGGCTGTTCATCAAACCGGAACTGGAGCAGGGCAGCGATAAGCCACCGTTTAATGTCGTCCTCGGTGTCCTTGTTGATGTGTCCGTTTTCAAGGGAAGCAACCCAGATTCGTTTGCCGTAAAACCTCGTCAACGGCTTCCGGCTCTCCGCTGGTTGCTCTGACAATAGTTTCATACGGCACAAGTTTAGGATTCCTCATGTAAAATTTCTTCATGTAACATTTGTAAGCACTGTGTATGTGATGCCATGCCGTACTCCGGCAACGTCCATATAGCTCCCCGTTCGTAAGGATAACCCTCTGACCACATATCGTAACTGGGTATTGCTTACAGGGGTCTATAAAATATTTATCTGTTGTACTGAATGGGTAGAACTTTTCTTCTGTGTAAGTCATGGAAGTCTCCCCCTTCTCTCACATAGGGCAGTGCATAGTTTACGGTTAAAATATTCGTACAAATCATTTACACAATAAAACACGTGATTAGGATTTTCTTTTTCCAAAATATCAGCATTAGAGGATTCTTGCCATGCCGCTGAAAAGCAAATCACACCTACCTCTTGGCAGTCTCTTATATCTTGAACCGTATCTCCTATATAGCAAAATTCCTCTTTTGAAATAAAATATTTTTTCAAGAGATATTTCATATTCTTTTTCTTGTTCGGGGATATTTCCGAACCATATAATGTTTCATCAAATATTTTTGACAAACCCAATTTTTCTAAAGTAATTGCGCAGCTTTTTTCTCCTTTTCCCGTAATCAATGCTACGGAAATATTCTTCTTTTTCAAAAAAGCAATCAGTTTCAACATTCCGGGAAATACATTTGTAACCTCATTGTGTAGCAATTCATATTGGCAATAAAAATCCGCAATCGCTGATTCCCAGTTTTGACCGACAACGGCTTTTACCATACCGATTTCATTAATCCCAAATGTATGCAAGATTTCCTCTTTGCTAAGTTCATGGTCTGTATAGGGAGATACGCTATTGCGAAATGCCTTTATACACATTGGAATGGTATCAGCTATTGTTCCGTCCATATCAAAAGCAACTATTTTAAACATTACATATTTTCTCCGTTAATCTTCCGTATTACATGACAGGGGTTGCCTACTGCCAATGAGTTTTCTGGTATATCTTTTGTGACAACACTTCCAGCTCCTATAACAGAACCATCACCTATTGTTACACCCGGAAGGACAATAACACCTCCCCCTAGCCAACAGCCATTTCCAATTTTTATTGGTAATGCGTAGGTACGGCAGAAATACTGTTCTGTGTCCATATTCCAGTTTGGTGTAAGTCGTTCGGAAAGTTCGACAGGGTGTGTTGCTGTATAAAGCTGTACATTTGAAGCAATCAGTACATTATCGCCAATCATTATTTTGTTGCAATCTACGAATGTGCAATTCATGTTCACAGAAACATTGTTTCCCACATAGATATTTCTTCCATAATCGCAGATAAATGGAAGCCCGATAGATACATTTGTACCAATTCTTCCGAATAACTGTTTTAAGATGTTTATTTTTTCTGCTTTCTGCTCATATGCAAGGGCATTATATTTCTGCAATAATTTTCTTGCATGACTTTTTATATCCAAAAAGATTTTATCATGGCAGTTATAATATTCCCCCGCCATACATTTTTCTAATTCAGTCATAATATCGCCTCCATGCTTCATAGTAGAAAAAAACCTGTTACAAAGCAAGTAACAGGCTGTTCCCTTATATTCTTTTTGCAACCGTTTCAATAACAAAAATGACGGGAATCTGTGTTGTTCCGTTATATCCCCCGTTAATCCGTTTGGTATTTAAGTTATAAGCAAAATTCCAATCCGATAATTTTGCTAAAGTCGAGAATGGGGAATTGGTAATACTTAGTATACAACAATTCTTTTTCTTGAATTGGCTGACTGCTTCAATCAATTTTTCAGTTTCACCGCTTTCCGATAATGCTATTACGGCTGTGTTCTTCCAGTGGAATGTTTCTATCGGATAAAATACATCCTCTAGCCCTACGGCAAAATGCCCCATATTGGAAAAATATCTTGCTCCGTATTTTGCTAGTGCTCCTGATGAACCCATTCCGATAAAGATTATCAAATCAGCTTTTCTAAGCACGTCAATTGCAAACAATAATTTTTCCTCAAAGGCACTTGAATTTGCCCTTGTGAAAAAATCCGAAAGTTCCTGCAAATCTTCCATAGGCGGGCAGGCAGCCTGCAAGGTAATCTCTTTTTTCAGAGCTTCTTTAAATTCAGAATACCCGTCAAAATTGTTTTTATTGCAAAAGCGCAATACAGTAGATGTAGATAATTGGAGTTCTTTTGCAAGCTCTCTAATGGTCATGTATTGTATTTTGTCACTATTAGAAACGATATATTTGTAAATACGAATGTCTGTTTCGTTGTACTTTTGTATTTCTTCATACGAAAACATACTGTATTTCCTCCAAAGTATTAGATGTCTTGATTATATATTGATTTTGTGCGCTTTACAACTACTGGATATATTATTCGTAAGAATCAATATTACTCTCTATTCCCTCATAATTTTCATAAAATACATTATCCCATATTTTTAGATGTTCTATATCTATATAAGTTTTTCCATTGGTATAGCAGCCAATAATCCCACTTAAAGTTGTTCTTTGCATTATGTATTCAGCTTTATTCAAATATACTGGAGATAAATTATCTTTTTTATCATACGCCTCATAAAACTTGCAAATACAGGATTTTGTTTATTCCAATTTATCATATTTATTTTGTCTATACTTTGTCCCTCAAACATTCCAATAAAATCATTCGCTCTTAAATACTGTATTTCATCTAGCGGAAAAATTTATTCGCATTATAAGTTTGTGAATGTCATTCGGTTTTCTTTTCACATCTAACTGTTTTTTTCCTTCTCTAAATATGCCAGTTCTTTCTTTTCATTAAAATACATCTGAGGGGTTTTTAATAATTCTTCAGATGATAAAATAGGGTTGCCGTTTTTATCAACTTTATTTGCCAAACAGGAGAGGAAATTTTTTTCTATCCCCTTTGCATGGCATAATACTGGCAATTTTTAGCTTTTGGTTAATGGATATGTTCATCGTAAAAATCTAAAAAATCCTCGAACAACTCCAAATCCAATGAATTACACCATTTTTCCCTGTCAAGGTTTTGATATATATAATTAGCTTTATCCTCCGAAAACCGTTCCCTGTTTTTCTCTGTGTTATAGTCATAGTCAAGCGTTTTGAGCCATTCATCAAATTTCGCATTAAACTCATTGCGATATGTGTCGTCATTGAAATAGTTATGTCCTTTATTCTCAAGAGGAATAAAGCTAAATCGGGAATCGTCCTTGTA
>CAJTRE010000030.1 GCA_910578495.1 uncultured Dorea sp. | reverse complement strand
GCATCAGCCAGGACGGATACAAAGAAGTCCTCACGATTGAAATCGGGGAAAATGAAAGTGCCAAATACTGGCTTTCCATTCTCAACGGGTTAAAAAACAGAGGCGTAAAAGACATCCTGATTCTCTGTGCGGACGGACTGGCCGGAATAAAAGAAGCGATTGCAGCAGCATATCCCCAGACAGAATACCAGAGGTGTATTGTCCACCAGGTACGGAATACCATGAAATATATGGCTGACAAGGACAGAAAACTCTTTGCGGCAGACCTGAAGGCCATCTACCAGTCGCCCACAGAAGAAAAGGCGCTGGAAGCATTAGAACGGATAACGGAAAAATGGAGTACAAAATATCCAAACTCCATGAAGAACTGGAAGCCATTGAAAACCTGCTCGTATCTGGACAGATAACCATGAGGGACACAGCGGTCTGCAGACTCCTGTTGGAAACGGGACTGCGTGGAACGGATGTCTGCTCCTTGAAGCTGAAAGATATTGATTGGGAAATGGATGTCATTTACATTTGCCAGGACAAAACCAAAAAGCCGCTGGCCATTCCGCTGAGGGCATCTTATGGAAATGCAATCGTTGATTATATCTTGAATGAACGCCCTGAAAGCAAAGATGCACATGTATTTCTAAAGAACACAGCACCATTTGGGAAACTGGGTGCAGGAGCTATACGGCCCATCCTGCAAAAAATGGAACGGTTGGCTGGTGTCCAAAAGGAAGGGAGGATGTCCGGAAGCCGGATGACGAGACACCACACCGCTTCATCCATGCTCCGGTCAGGCGTTCCCATGCCCGATATTTCAGCGGTACTCGGACACAGGGATCCTAACATTGTCTCGGTATATCTTTCGACAGATGCCGACTCCCTTGCAGTCTGTACACTGCCGCTTCCTATGATCTGGAAAGGAGAGGGTGCAGATGATGAATGATTCTTTGTTTACTTTAGCAGATCAGTTTGTTGCATATAAAAGGCAGAATGGACGCGTATACCAGACAGGGGCCTATTATCTGGAAAAGTATATCCGGTTTGCAACGGAAACCAACCCGGAGGTCACGGTTCCAGACAGAAAAAATGTTGAAGGTTTCCTTGAGAAATATGAAGATACTCCGGGAAGCCTTTATAATGCCGCTGCATTCCTGCGTGAATTCAGCCGGTACCTCATCGCACGCGGATATCCGGATGCATATCTGATCCCGGCAGGGAGAACCCGGCTTCCAACACCGGTCCCGCCTTATTTTTTTACTGAGGAAGAAATCTCCGCCTTTTTCCGGGAGTGTGACAACATCAGGGATGACCCGCATCATAAAGGCCGCCATTTGGTGCTTCCTGCCATGTTCCGTCTCCTGTACTGCTGCGGTCTCCGCTGTAAAGAAGCCCGTGTGCTTGCCAGAAAGGATGTGCATCTGGATAAAGGTTATTTTGATGTCCTTCCATCCAAAGGCCCCAAAAGCCGCAGGATTTATCTATCCGGAGAGCTTACGGAATATCTGGATGGTTATGACCAGCATATCAGCCACCTGTTCCCAGACCGCAGGGTGTTTTTCCCAAACAGGGCTGGCAGTCCATATGGCGCCGCCATGCTTGAAAAAACTTTTTGCGGTTCTGGTATTCTGCCTTTCCTGAAAAGAAAGATTCGGGAATAAGCATCCGCGCATATGATTTTCGGCATCATTTTATCTATGCAAATATGAACCGATGGCTCCGGGATGGAAAGGATATAAATGCAATGCTCCCTTACCTTATGCGCTATATGGGGCATTCTGATGTAAAAAATACCCTTTACTACTTCCATCTTGTGCCGGATATTTATGGCGAAATGGCTGCCTGATCCAAACATTCTGAAAGACTGATACCGGAGGTGGATGACAATGAGGAAAAATAGGACAAAAGACCATGATAATGTTTTTTTCTGGGAGACAGCCCGGCGCTTTCTGGACTATGAATTGCTGAAGATAAGAAAGAAGAGTCTGAATACGGTTGCCGCTTACCGCACTTCACTAAATATCTGTATTGATTATCTTGAGGATGCAAAAGGGATCCGGCGTGAAAACATTTGTTTTTCCGACTTGGACAAAGAAAATCTGAAAGAGTACCTTATGTGGATGACAGAAGATAAGAAATGAGCCCCAAGACCTGCAACCTCCGGATGACTGCGATAAGATCCCTGCTTTCTTATGTATCAGAAGAATGTATAGACATTACGCCTCTTTTTGCTTCAAGCAAGACCATACAAAGTCTGGGTGCCCCGGCTGGGGAGATCGAATATTTCGAGGATTACCAGATGAAGGCAATCCTTAATGCGCCCGGAATAGAAAAACAGTCGGAACGCCGCAATAAGATGCTGCTGATCCTTGGCTATGATGCCGCCATGCGCATTGGGGAGATGACAAAGCTCAAAGTCGGGAATCTGTTTCTTGATGCAGAAAAGCCTTATGTCCGGATACTTGGGAAAGGTGAAAAATACCGCAGTGTCCCTCTAATGGATAAAACCGTACAACATCTGCGTAAGTATGTCAGAGAATTCCATGGTAATATCCCGGATATGGAAGGCCCCTTGTTTTATACGGTTACCCATGGACATATACATGGGCTCTCTGATGACTGCATACAGAAAGTGCTGAAAAAATATACGGAGAAATGTAGGAATGAAGGCAGCATCATGCCATCGGCCGTGCATTTTCATATGGTTCGTAAAACACGCGCCATGGGCCTATATCAGGATGGATGCCCTTTACCCTATATCCAGCAGATGCTTGGACATGAAAATATTTCTACAACATCTGGTTTCTACGCTTTTGTAACACTGGATACCCTTGCAAAGGCAATTCAAAAAGCAAATCCGAGCGGAGAGAATACGGAAAAAAACTGGAAGAAAAAGGACATGGCAAAACTCTTATATCGTCTATGCACCAAAACTATGCCGACATTTTTCTGGGAATTGCAGCGGATGGCTGGATCCAACAAAATGTCGGCATAGTTTTTTTGTCGGTATAAGTGGTGCTATAACGATGTCGTTATAGCACCACAAACGCAATCGAGAGCCTGAATGCGACTTACCGTAAGTTAAACCGTCAGAGAAGTGTATTTCCAAGCAATACGGCTCTGTTAAAGGCACTGTATCTGTCCACTTTTGAGGCGACCAAGAAATGGACCATGCCGCTGCGGAACTGGGGGCAGGTCTATGGGGAGTTAAGCATTATGTATGAAGGACGGCTGCCGGAATAAATTTGGGGAAAGCCTTTTTAACAGGCGGAAATATCCGCCTGCTCTTGACATGCCCGGGCATGTGTTGGTATAAATAAAGTAAGAGCTGAAATCCCAAATAAAGAGATTTCAGCCCAAACATTATCATAGAAGATTAGTATTTACAGACTTTTTTTCATACTCTCGAGTATGAAACTTTGGACCTGTTGACAAACTCTATTTCTGTCTAAAATTCAATTCCCCTGCCAAGGGCATCTTTGAGGTAGCTTGACACTTCCTCTAATTTCTTCACAATTTGCATCTTCTCCTCTAAATCATCACCGGACATCTCTTTTGCATTCAAACACTGCTGAATATGTTTTACTTCTTTAATCAATTCTTCCGTCATAATGCTACCTCCTTTTTTGACTATTTTAAGATTATATAGATATTATAGCATATTTTGTGGGAATTTACACGAAATTATTCCTTCTTCCTCTTCTGCTTGCTCAAGAAAATTTTTCATTGTCCCTCAATTCAAGAAATTATCTATTATAATTTCCTCTGCCTCTTCCTCATTCATCCCTAACGTCCGAAGCTTTATCAACTGCTCATCGTTAATTCTTCCGATTGCTGCCTCGTGGATAATAGCAGCGTCCAAGTGTCTCGCATTAATCTCCGGAATAGAAGCAACCTCTGCATGATCCATAATAATAGAATCACACTGCACATGTGCCTGACATTTGGCATTGCCGATCGCCTTTGGATGGAACACCTGCTTCGAAGTTCCCTTAGCCACAGAACGAGAAATAATCTGCGCAGAACTTCCCTCTCCATTCATCTGAATCTCCATATTAGACTCTGCAAACTGATGATCATGCGTCATCAGTTTCTCCAGAACATACAACTTAGAACCTGCTCCCATCGTAATATCCGTCTCTCGTTTCGTAGAATCCACGCCTTTAATCTGCACAGAATCCAATGTGAATACGCAGTCTTCCTCCATATAGATCTTTGTCACCGGATTCAAGATCCGGGCTCCCGCCCCCTCACCTTCTCCGTAATGCTTCTCCTCATAACGCACATTGGCGCCTTTCCCGATATGAAACGCATGGATTCCGTTATGACGGCTGTCATTGCATCCACTGTTATGGATTCCGCAGCCTGCTACGATTGTCACGTCCGCACCTTCTTCAATATAGAAATCATTATATACTTCATCATCTACGCCAGAGGCATTAACTACTACCGGAATGCTGACTTTCTCCCCATTGGTGCTTCCATCAATGTAAATATCAATTCCATTCTTGTCCTCTTTTTTCTTAATCTTCACATGCTCACTGTCGCCATGGCAAAGCTGGATTCCATTATGCCGGAGATTGAATGCGCCCTCTTGCTTAAACTCTCCGCCACTGATCTTTTTCAATATCTCTTCTGTAATTCTATCCAATTCAGTCATATGTTCTACACCTCTTCCTTACACTCTCTTAGGACATGCACAATTTTCACTACCAAACAACGTTGGAAGAATCTCCTCCTTTGCTCCCATAGCCTTAATCTTTCCGTCCTCGATCACCATAATACGGTCTGCCATACGAATAATCTTCTCCTGATGCGAAATAAGAATCAGACTCTCGTTTTTCTCACGATGAATCTTCTCAAACTCTTGAATAAGCATAGAAAAACTCCACAGATCGATTCCCGCCTCCGGCTCGTCAAAGATACATAATTTGTGCGGCTTTGCGAGAACCGTTGCAATCTCCAAACGTTTCATCTCACCGCCGGAAAGCGTCCCGTCCACCTCACGCTCCACATATTCCTGCGCACATAAGCCTACAGCGCTTAACATTTTACAACACTCCATATGAGAGAGCTCTTTTCCTGCTGCCAGCGCAAGAAGTCTATTCACAGTCATTCCTTTGAATCTCGGCGGCTGTTGGAATGCGAAACCAATTCCTGCATTTGCTCTGTGGTTCATATCATAATCCGACAATTCCTCACCGTCCAGAAGAATCTGCCCGCTATCTGCCTGCTCAATTCCCATAAGCACTTTGGCAAGCGTAGATTTACCGCCGCCATTCGGGCCTGTGATCACGACCATCTCTCCGTCTTCTACCCGAAAACTAATATCCTTTACAATACTTCTCTCTACTCCGTTTTCATCTACTTTAAATGTCAGATTCTTTACTTCTAACATCTGCATACACTCCTTTATCTATCGAAATCATCTTGTTTTACAATTACAGTTCATTATAAGACAAATATTCCCGCACTGCAAGGGGGATATAACTCTTGACAAGTTCTCCTGTCTGTTGTATATTAACAAAGTAGTTTTTATGCGGATGTGGCGGAACTGGCAGACGCGCTAGACTTAGGATCTAGTGGGTATCCCGTGCAGGTTCGATTCCTGTCATCCGCAGGATAAGGTCGTGTTTTCTATAAATCCAGAGAACACGACCTTTTTATTACTGTTCTTTTTCTCTTGCCAGAAATTCTTTTACATTGTCTGGCGTTACTTTCACATAATCCATATAGACACACTGGCCGTTTTCAAATTTGACATTTTTCATCTCTTTTCCCGTCATAAGAGAATAAGAAAGCTCTGTCATCGCTTCTGCCTGTCCTTCCTTGTTGTTATACACAGTTGCCGTCATCGTCCCGTCTTTTACCGCTTCCAAACTCTCACTAATACCGTCAATCCCGAAAAATGCAGGAAGATTTGTCTCTTCAACGTCCAGTTCCATATAGGCATCTATCGCCCCAAGCGCCATATCATCATTGTTAGACAGTACAAGTTCTATCTCCTCTCCATGCCGGCTGAGCATCTGGGACATTCTGTTCTGCGCCTGTACCCGGTTCCAATTAGCAATTCCATAGCTAAGTCTTTCCAGTTCGATTCCCTTTTCTTTTAGCGTATTCACTGCATATTCCGTTCGAATAACAGAATCCTGATGTCCGGTCTCTCCCTCCAGCATTACATATTGAATTTTCCCATCTTTGTTCCGGTCTATACTTTTATTTTTCCAGATTGTCTCTGCTGCCAGTTCCCCCTGCATAACACCAGACTGTCTGGAATATGCTCCCACATAGTAAAGATTATCCCACTGTCTCAAATCTTCCGCCACAGGCTCCCTGTTAAAAAATATAATCGGAACCTCTCGCTCTCTCGCCATATCAATAATCTCCGATGGATCCGTCCGGTCTACCAGATTCACGCACAATACATTACAGCCTTCGTCTATAAGTTCCTGCACTTGGTCGTTTTGTGTCCGCTGAGCACCGACTGCGTCCCGAATCGTCACCGTAATCTCCCTGTCGTTACAGGACGCCTTAAAACACTCCAGCAGTTCACTCACAAACGCATCACTCAAATCATAACAAGTCACGCCTACATACAACTCATTTGCAGTGTCCGACTCGTTACCTACACAGGAACTCAGACACAATATACTTACAAAGAACAGCATTGCCGCTATCACATTTTTCACTCTCATCATTACGCCCACCTTTTATTGACTCACAGTAAATAAAATCTGCTGATTTTTCTTGGAAAACAACTCTCCTGCCCGTATCGTCTGATACGAGATTTCCTGACTCTTAAGCTGATGAGAAGAATGCTTAAGACACTCTGCCACCTCCGTCAGACTTTGATACCCTAAGTTAAATTCATCCGGCACAACAAGGCACTCTGCCACATCTGAATCCAGATAATAGATTGCCTCTGAAGAATTACCGATTCCATACACCTGCGCCTTGGGAAAATCATTCTCAGACATAGATTTTCCAACCATCGTCATGCTGTTGTCATCCATCGCCGCAATAATGTCTACCTGTGGCTGCTCGCCGAGGAAATCATCGTCCACCTCTCCAAAATCACCGGAAACACTCCATTTAACCTTTCCTCCCGAAGCTTCCAAAAACGTCCGGAGGCCTTCAATCCGCTGCGCCGCCGACTCAGAATCTGTCGTCTCTGAGACAACGCCTATGGTCTTTCCTGTCATATCTCTGTTATTGTCCTTGAGAATTTCATTCGCCAGAACTTCACCCATCTTATACTGCTTAGGTTCTGTCACCGGAAACTTCTCGGTTTTTCCGCTTTCTGACATCCCCTGCCCAATCAGCATAATCGGCGTTTTCCCCGAAAGTTCCTCCAACATCTCATTCGTTCCAACTCTTGGCAGCGGCTCTACAATGAGCGCATCGGCGCCCTTTTTTATCTCATGTTCCATAATCCGTCTCTCATCTTCTGCCTTCTGCATATCCCCGGTGCTGACTACCATCAGGTCAATGTTATAATCCTGAGCCGCCATTTTCAAACCATGTTTGAAAGCAGACCACCGGTTATCATCCGGATTTCGTACAATCACAGACACTCGCCCAAGGCTCTCGCCTCTATTATCCCCTATCATTATAAGCGCAAGTATGATCACCATGACCGCCAGAACAGTCTCTGCCAGAATAAATATTTTCTTTCTGATTTGCATATTCCGTACCTTTATTATTTCCTATCTTCGATTTCTTCTTTGCTGAACTGATACCCTTTCTCCAGTATTCCACGATTCTTTTCGTTATATAGAACCGCCGGAATGCAGATGGAAACCGTCGTTCCCTCGTCAGGCTCGCTCTCAATCTTAAGTCCATATTGTTTTCCAAATAGAATCTGAATCCGATTGTTTACATTCACAAGCCCCACGCCGGAGCCCTGTTTCCGGACTCTATTACTGTCGGTCAGAAGAAATTCTACTTCCTCTTCTGGAATTCCGATTCCATTATCCTGTACTGCCAGAACAACGTTTCCCTCTTCCATCCTTCCCATAACACGAATCTCTCCATCCTCATCCTCGCCTCTTATAATCCCATAGTTAATGGCATTTTCCAGCAATGGCTGCAGCGTAAGTTTCACCGCACAATAATTAAATACCTCCGGTTCAATATCGAACACAACCGTAAATGCATCTTTATACCGGATTTTTTGTATATTCATATAGCTTTTAGCATGCTGAATCTCGTCTTTCACACTGATAACCGTATGCCCTTTAGATAGACTGATACGAAACAGCTTCGCAAGCTGCGTTACGGTAAATGCCGCATCGTCGTTTCGCTCTCCTTCAATCATCCATGTAATAGAATCCAATGCATTATACAGAAAATGAGGGTTGATCTGGCTTTGCAGCGCGTCCAGTTCACTTTTTCTCCTCTCATTCTGCTCCACCACAACCTTTTGCATAAGGGCTGCATTGCGCTGGTATGAATTCTGTATGGATTCCCCCAGATGCCGGATTTCCAGAGAACCACCGATATAGATCTCCGGATTTTCCCCCGTCTCATATTCCATAACTGACTGATTCAATTTCAAAATCGGACTGGAAATTCGTGCCGACACTACTCTGTTCACCAGAATCAGCATCATTGCAATTAAAAGCAGAAACATAGCAATAAACTGCTGAATATCGATCATCTTATAAGAGAAACTCTCCGGCGGAATCACACCTACCAGTTTCCATCCAGTATAACTGATGGTATTGACGATGATCTTCCGATCCTCTCCCTCAAATTCTTCATCGTATACCCCATCTTTGAGGGTGGAAACAAAATAACTGTTTTCACTGCCAAGCCCATTGTTTATCTGCGCCTGGCGGGGATGATAAATAATCTCTCCACTATTGTCGCACAGATAATAATATTGTCCGTTGTCCGCTTTATTCATCTGATTCATCATTCGGGATACGGAAGAATAATCCATATCTACCAGAAGAACCCCTCTGTCCGAATCCGATCCATTGACAAGTTCCACCACTCGACTGGAAGAAATCACCCAATAGTAGCGAAATGAACCGTCATCAAACAAATTCTGTACGTGCGGCGTGGAAAAATGAATATTTTCCACCTCCTCTACCGCCTGCCAGAACCACTCCTGTTCCGTCACATCTGTTCCTTCTTTCTCGGACACTACCGGCTCCGCCGCCATAAGTCTGCCCTTACTGTCATAGATGGCAATACTCCGCAGATTTTCTTTATTGGCCTGGTACAAAAGATTCATCTCTTTTTGAAGCTCCGCTTGTTTTCCGGAAAAATCATTTCCTTTTATGATGTTATAATACGCTGTATCCGAAACCTGACGCATATTCACCAAGTAATCCTCAAGACTTTCTCCCGTTTGTTCTACAAGTTTTTGCGTATTTTCAATCGTATCCTCTCTGGACACTGTAGAGAATCTAAGATACATGACGATTCCCACACAAAGCACGATTGAAACGGAGATTACGGAAAACACAATCATGATCATTGACTGAATTTCGCCCGGTGCTATATTTTTAAGATATCTGTATATTCTATCCCTCACTGTCTGCATACTCCGTTCTGTATTTGGAAGGCGATACACCAAACTGTCTCTTGAACACATAACTAAAATAATTCGGATCGGTGTAGCCAACACTCTTTGCTATCATATAGCTCTTTTCATTCGTCTCGATAAGAAGTCTCGCCGCCTTATCCATACGGTAATCTGTTATATATCCGATAAAGGAGTTTCCTGTTTCTTTCTTAAATACAGAGGAAAAATAGGAATTGGACACTCCCAAAACTTTGCAGATACTGTCTAACGAAAGATCCGCATCCCGATAATTATGGTGCACGTAATCTTCCGCTCTCTGAATCAGTGTTTTAGTCGATGTATTTCTCGCTCTGACCATCTTCTCATGGAATGCCAGACTAATATTCGTCATCCACTCTTTCAATGTGTTTAGATCGTGATCTACTAAACGATTATATACCGTTCTAAGTTCTCCTGAAAATTCTGCCGCCTCAATCTCATTATTCACCGCAAACCGATATAGCGAGCAAATAAGCTCCATCACCGCTATATGATGCTGTGTCAGTGACTTGGCCGGCAAAAATACTCGTTTGAAATATAGGTCCACAGCATCTATAATATCCTGCTCTGCACCCAGACGGATCATCTTAAATAAGGGTGATAATTCCGTCTCGTCTGTAAGCGTTATGGGTGTATTTCCTTTTCCGGGCGCAATTTCTTTCATATTGATTGCCCTTGAAGTTCCATAAATCACTCGGTAGGACACTGCCTCTCTGGCGCTTGTATAGGACTGAGAAAGTTCTAATATATCATTGCACACCTGCCCGATTCCCACTGTAACGACTGCTCCGATAATCCGATTCGCATATCGGCAGAACCTGTCGCACTCATCAGTCAGTTTTGTAACTTCCGTTTCTTCTGTAAGCTGTGCAAGCATAACCGTATTCCCAAGATAGGAAAATGTCTTTGCCCGCCAATTTTCCTCTAATTTCTCTTTCACCTGTCTATACACCGCCGTCGTCACAAGCTGAGGACTCATGCCCTGAGGAACTTGTCCAGAAGACGTGTGGATCACAAGGCAACTAAAATATGGCCCTGTCAATCCAATCTGATAATCAGAAATGTATTTACTGACTTCATCATCATGAATCTTCCCCTCAATCAGTGTAGAATAGAAGTTCGCCCTCAAAAAAGGCAGCGATTCCTGATAATTGACCTGTAAGATCTGTGCACTTCTTTTCTCGCTGATTTCCCGGTCTAGTTTGATTTTCAACTGAGTAAGCACATCTGTCAGCTCTACAGAGTTAAGCGGCTTTAAGATATACTCTTCGATTTCCAGATGAACTGCCTCTTTTGCATATTCAAATTCATCAAATCCTGTAAACAATATAATCTTTGTCGCCGGATACTCTTCTCTGATATGCTTGCAAAGCTCCATGCCGTCCATGTACGGCATCTTAATATCCGTCATAACTACATCCGGCTGAAATTCTTCTATCATATCAAGCGCTTTCACACCATTATTTGCATAACCGATCACCGAGAATCCAAGCCCCTCCCAATTAATCTTCTTTCTGATAACCTGCACAACCTCTTCTTCATCATCCACCAAAAGTAATGTATAAGTATTCATAAGTTTTCTCCCTGGTTACGTTTCTTCTCTCCTATTATAACAATTGTACAACAAAAGAGCCAGAACAAAGTCCGGCTCTTTCTCATCACAATATTTTATTTTTTCTGTACATATTTCAGACAGTCAAGTGTTACTGCTACAAGAATGATAATTCCTGAGAATACGAACTGTAAGTTTGTATCAATACCAAGAATGGTAAGAGAGTATGTAAGCGCTGTAAAGATAAATACACCAACTACTACTCCGGAAATCTTACCAATACCTCCTGTAAAGGATACACCACCTACTACACAGGCTGCGATAGCGTCCATTTCCCATCCCTGTCCATAGGCTGCGGAACCAGAACCAACCATTCTCGCACACTCAAGCCATGCGCCGAATCCATAAAGGATACCTGCTAGGATAAATGCTCCCATCATTACACCGAATACAGAAATACCGGAAACTGCTGCCGCCTCCGGGTTTCCTCCTACTGCGTAGAGGTTCTTTCCGAATGTCGTCTTATTCCAGATGAACCATACAATCACTACTGCCGCTACTGCCCAGAGAATAATCGTCGGGAAACCATTAACCTTAGGAATCACCATATTCGGAATCGTTGGCTCAATAGCACCAAAGGATACTCCCTTTGTTGCATAGGTAACTAATCCGAAGATTACAAGCATGTTTGCCATTGTTGAAATAAACGGGTGCATCTTAAATTTTGCGGTGAAGAATCCGGCAATAGAGGTAAAGAACGTACATAAAACTACACACACTACAAGCGCCAGAACAACTCTTAAACCGATAGACATCTTTGTAAAGTCGAAAATATGTCCGAACACAGCGCCCGTATTGATGCCCTGATGCATAATGATCGTTGCCGCCGTCATACCCATACCAACCATACGACCAATCGAAAGGTCTGTACCTGTGAGAAGGATAAGCGCCGCTACACCAAGTGCAAGGAACATTCTAGGCGACGCCTGCTGCAAAATATTCAACACGTTATTGTATGTAAGCAGCGGTGTGTTCTTAACTACTGGAGTAATCATACACAATGCGATAAAGATTAAGATAATTGCAATATACAATCCGTTCTGTAACAGGAATGCTCTACGGTTAAATGTATATTTGTAATTCTCCCACTTCTGTGCCCTATTCTCTATGAATGTAAATTTAGACATACGAAGCAGATCGAGTAAGTGATATTTATGATTGAACGCATCATGTCTTCTGTCTTTTACTGCCTGGAGTTCTTTCTCAAGCTCAATCTTCGCATTAGAGAGTCTGTTTTTATATACATAATTTTCTTCTTTGATTTCCTGCTGATCTGTGATCTTAGAAAGATTTTCTTTATGTTCTTTCTCTAACTGAGCAAGTCTTACCTGGTGATTCTCTTTTACTTGAATCTTTTCTCGGTCACAGCTTGCTTTTATCGGCTGATAATATTCATTATCATAGTGCGCTTTCAGATAAGCCTCTGCATCGGCGATCAATTTATCAACTTCGCCTTTATTCTTCGCTTCAACGGCTTTTGCTTTATTCAGTTCAGCCTGATTTTTAGCAAGTCTGGCGTCTTTTTCTTCTTTTGTTATCGTACGATCTCTCTTAACTCCATCAATAATATTCTGATAGGAGACCACTTTATCTGTTCCGTCAACTCTGAGACTGTCGATCTTCTTCTGAATACCACCGACATATTCGTCTATTGGCTGACGCAGCTGCATTTCCTGTTCAGCTGTAAGAATCTTATTGTTTCCATTAGACATATCCATCATTCTCCCTCATTATAGGTATTTTGCACTGAGTCTTAATAGCTCTTCCTGGTTAGTTTCTTTCGTATTGACAATTCCGGCAAGGTGCCCGTTTGACATAACGCCGATACGATTGGTAATTCCTAAAATCTCCGGCATTTCAGAGGAAACTACAATAATCGTCTTTCCCTGTTTTGCCATATTGATGATCAATTCATAGATTTCATATTTCGCTCCAACGTCAATTCCTCTTGTCGGCTCATCCATCATAAAAATCTGCGGGCTTCTCTCCAACCATTTTCCGAAGATAACTTTCTGCTGGTTACCGCCGGAAAGACTTGAGATCATATCTTCCGGTCCCATACACTTTGTATGCATGATCTTAATCTCTTTTGCGGTCGCCCTTATCATCTTGGAATCGGAAAGCGCTGGACCGGCCTTATATTCATTCAGATTGGCAATTGTCGTATTAAAGGTAAGATCGCCCTTTAAGAACAGACCGTTCGCCTTACGTTCCTCTGTAATCATAGCAAAACCATGCTCCATTGCTTCCTTAGCTGTGCTGAAATTCATGAGATGTCCATTTACATATACACGTCCTGCCGCTCTTGTACGTACACCGAAGATCGTCTCCAAAAGCTCTGTACGTCCAGCTCCTACCAGACCATATAATCCGAAAATCTCTCCTTCTTTCACATCGAAAGAAATATCCTGCAGATGCGGCTCGAACTTAGTAGACAGATGCTGAACGGACAACAATACATCCTTCGGCACATTGTCAACCGGTGGAAAACGATTCTCTAAAGAACGTCCAACCATAGCTGCGATCAATTCGTTCATATCCGTTTCTTTAGACTCTTTAGTCATAACCAGGTTACCATCTCGAAGTACGGATATTTCATCACAGATTTCAAAAATCTCGTCCATCTTGTGGGAAATATAAATCAGTGCAATTCCCTGCTGTTTTAACATTCTCATCATCTCGAAGAGCTTGTCCACTTCCTGTACTGTCAGTGAAGAAGTAGGCTCATCCAAAACAATTACTTTAGAATTGTAAGAAATCGCTTTCGCAATCTCGCACATCTGTCTCTGAGATACAGACATATTTCTCATTGGCTGCGTCAGATTGACAGTCATCCCTAATTTTCTAAAAAGCTCAGAGGCTTCTTTTCTCATTCTTCCCTCATCAATAACGCCCACAGAATTGACCGGATAACGTCCAAGAAACAGGTTATCAACCACGTTTCTTTCCAGACACTGGTTCAATTCCTGATGCACCATTGCAACACCATTCTCAAGAGCGTCTTTTGGCCCGGAAAAATTCACTTCTTTCCCATCCAGAACGATGGTTCCCTCATCTCTCTGATAGGTACCGAAGAGGCATTTCATCATCGTTGACTTACCGGCTCCGTTTTCACCCATAAGCCCCATAACAGTTCCTCTTTTCACATTCATACTGATGTGATCCAGAACTCTGTTTCGGCCAAAGGATTTACTCATACCATTTATCGATAAGACAACGTCATCTCTCTTATCTGTCATTCTTCTTACTCCTGTTAAAATCAACTATTAATGTGTTTAATTCAATTTTAGGGAGAATTTCTTCTCCCTAAAATCCTGCTGCTCTTATTTTAACTCTGCTGATTACTGATTCAGAATAGATGTATAAGAAGCTGCGTTATCAGTTTTAACCATGTTGATCGCAAATGCGTCGTACTCGCCCGGGTTACCGAAACGGTTTGTAATGTTAGACTCTGTCTGTCCATCTCCACCGATATACTCAACTTCGAGGTTCAACAGATCGTCATAGTTCTGAAGAAGCGGCTGATATGTAGAGCTTAAGAAGTTATCAGAAGCGTTATAAATGTTAAGCCATACTTTCTTCTTTGGACTTGTCTTTTCGTCAAGCTGTTTAGATACAGGCTCCCAAACTACTGTAGAGTCTGTGAAATCTTTGTAGTTTTCAGATGTAACTGCAACGTTTAATGCGTAATAAGAACGCTCGTCCTCTTTGTATACATACTCGTTCTCTGTTAAAACGTTTCCTGCTTCGTCCGCTGTTCCAATACCTGTATCAACGTCTACGCCGTCAAGTGCGTTACGAAGAACACGAAGTGTCAAGTAAGCCTGTACGTCTGCATGCTGGCTGATTGTTCCGCCATATCCCTCAGCAATAGCTGCTACTGCGTCGCTGTTTGCATCGTATCCGAATGTAGGTACTTTGTTATCGCTTGACCAAGCGTTGAACATTGACATACCCATACCATCATTGTTAGATACTACAATATCGATTTCCTCTCCGAAAGAAGAAGACCATGTTCCGATAGCGTTTCCTGCCGTAGCTGCATCCCATGTAGCTCCTGCAGAGTTCTTCATTTCCTGAGAAGCAAGCTCACGTACTACAAGATTACCAATCTTGCCATCTTTAACTGCTTTTGCAGATCCGTCTTTGTTTGTTCCAACCGGATCACTAACAACATTTCCATCTTTTTCTACTGCTGTTCCAAGAGCTTTTCGAACACCTCTTGTACGAGCGATAGAATCGTTATGTCCGATATCGCCGATTGCAAGAACGTAACCGATTGTTCCGTCACCATTACGGTCAATCTTATCGATATTAGCTTCGATATAATCTTTTACCATCTGTCCTTGGAGTTCAGCACCCTGATTAGCGTCAAATCCTACATAATATGTATCTTTGTTGAAGTTAAGAGCTGTTTTATCAAGCTCTCCTGTTGAGCTGTTGGATGGCTGACGATTGAACCATACTAACGGCTTGTCCTTGTTTGCAACATCTGCGCTTTCAGATTTGTTATCACCGCCTCCGTCTGATGATCCTCCTGATGATCCTCCTGATGATCCACATGCAACAGTAGATACAACCATTGCTGCTGCGAGCATCAATACGACTAATTTCTTCTTCATATACTTTTCCTCCTTTTTCATTCTTCTATCATGAAGATTTTGTCTATATTGCCAGTATATTAATTTTTTCACAAAGAAACTATAGAAAATTTTTTGCATATCATTAAATATTTCTTGATTTCATTGTTCAAATGTCATAATACATCATATTTCGACTTATTTCATCAATAAACTGATCAAAATCAAATATTAAAAATATCTTTATAACAAAAAAGACACCAATGTTACCATCAATGTCTCCTCTTTAATGAGCGTGCGGGGATTCGAACCCCGGACAACTTGATTAAAAGTCAAGTGCTCTACCGACTGAGCTACACGCCCATAATAACTGGGCTAGTTGGATTCGAACCAACGAGTGCAGGAGTCAAAGTCCTGTGCCTTACCGCTTGGCGATAGCCCAATATTTTTCTGTAAAGAAAAAAAGAAAGGTGGGTAATGGGACTCGAACCCATGATATCCAGAACCACAATCTGGCGCGCTAACCAACTGCACCATACCCACCATATATAACTTATCGAACTATTCTTATTCGTCCAACTAAGTACTGCTTTATTAAATTTTCTGTGGTTCTAACGAGCCTGGGGGGATTCGAACCCTCGACCTACGGCTTAGAAGGCCGTTGCTCTATCCAGCTGAGCTACAGACTCTTGAGGATAGCTCTCTTAGAACTATGCTTCTTAAAAACCGTTTTATGGCTTTAAGAAAGCGGGTGATGGGAATCGAACCCACGTATCTAGCTTGGAAGGCTAGTGTTCTACCATTGAACTACACCCGCATGATTATCGGGGT
This sequence comes from uncultured Dorea sp., assembly GCA_910578495.1. Taxonomy (GTDB): domain Bacteria; phylum Bacillota; class Clostridia; order Lachnospirales; family Lachnospiraceae; genus Dorea_D. Next base: position 12,223 of record CAJTRE010000030.1, on the reverse strand, counting down.
GACAGGATTCGAACCTGCGACCTCCTGGTCCCAAACCAGGCGCTCTAGCCAAGCTGAGCCACACCCCGAAGTATTTATTTTCATAATGTTCGTCTGTTCTCTCCCGAACACAAGACTTATTATATATGACTACCGCTCACTTGTCAACATCTTTTTTTATTTTTTTACAACTTTTTTTAACAGTTCAGCCATAGTCGGCAAAATAAACGAATCATGCTTGCATGAATGAGTGTATTTTACCGAGTATGAGCGGAGCACCAGATTATGAGCAAAAATAGTTGCACAGCAACGAATAGCACGTTAGTGCGGTTTTGCGAATGGCGCGGGCTGAGCTGTTACAACTTTTTTCATGACCTAGCTTACACATATTTCAATTCCCAAACAACCGGTTCTCCTTGGCGCAGTTCCATGACTATATAAGAGCTCTGCCGTCCGCTCTGCCTTGGATAAGCAATGCTTCCCGGATTCAGAATCAGAAGCCCGGCCTCCTCGGAATGGGAAGGTACATGTGTGTGACCATACATCACAATATCCACATTCCGGTTTCTCGCCTCTCTTTTTATTCTCTCCTCACCAATTGACACAAGATATTGATGCCCATGAACGATAAAAATACGTTTCCCTTCTAATACAAATTCTTTCTCCCGCGAAAGATCTGTGAAAAAATCATTATTTCCGGCAATAATATGAGACGGGCAGTCTGCCAATGCCTGAATGTAATCCTCACCGCCCTCTGTGTCTCCCAAATGAATCAGAAGATCGAGCGGCGCCTCTTTCTGTATCGCTTCTTCCAGTTCTCTGTGTCTTTTATGTGTATCGCTTACAATCAATATCTTCATAGACTTCTTATCTCTCCTCCAAAATGGCTCGCATCTTTCTAAGCCCTGCTCCTCTATGGCTCAACTCATTTTTCTTCTCCGGTGAAAGTTCTGCACTGGTACAGCCATACTCTGGTAAATAGAAAATCGGATCATATCCAAAACCATTTTCTCCCGCAATCTGATAGCCTATGATTCCTTCCATCGTTCCTCTCACAACCTTACTGTCACCATTTGGAAATGCAGCCGCTATGGCGCAGACAAACCTTGCCGTCCGTTTCTCGTCCGGCACTCCCTCAAGCCGTTCAATCAGATGATTGTTTTTAATGTCATAGGAGGTGTCTTCTCCCATGTATCTTGCCGAATAGATTCCCGGTTCCTTATTCAAATAGTCAATCTCCAGACCAGAATCATCCGCCAGCACTACGGCGTCTTTATACTCTGGAAGTTCCGCCGCAAGTTTTGCTATCTCTATCGCCTTAATCAATGCATTTTCTTCAAAAGTAGTTCCATCCTCTACAACATCCGCCTGAATCCCCGCCTCCTTCTGAGATAGAATCTCCATACCCAGATCGGCAAGAATCATCCTGATCTCCACCATCTTATGCTCATTTCCTGTGGCAAATATAATCTTATCCATTTTCCGTTACCCCTATTCTTCTCTCGCCCTTTTAGGCGGTCTTGGACCCATAAACTGATAGAAATAAGTTTTCAGCATCCCATTATATATCTTGCGGTTTTTGTCTGCTTTTCTTCCAAAATAACGTTCCGCTTCCTCATAAGAAGTAATCATATATGCCGACCATTTGTCCAACTCTGTAAAACTCTTGCCAAACGCACGATATAAATCCGGCAGATCCTTCTTATCTTCCAAACGCTCTCCGTATGGAGGATTGGTAATTACAAAACCGTATGGTTTGGGATGACTCAGTTGTCTTACATCTCTTTCTTGGAAATGTATCAGATGCTCCACTCCGGCTTCTCTTGCGTTTCTTCTTGCAATCTTAACGACCGAGCCATCCAGATCATATCCTTGGATATCTACTTCAACATCATCTGCGATTACGTCATTCGCTTCATTTACCACATCATACCACAATTTCTTCGGAATAAAGTTCGTCCACTCCTCCGCAGTAAAAGAACGGTTCATACCGGGCGCAATATTCGCCGCCATCATTGCCGCCTCGATTGGAAATGTCCCGCTTCCACAAAACGGATCTACCAACACGCGGTCTTTCTTCCATGGAGTCAGCATAATGAGAGCCGCCGCAAGCGTTTCAGTAATGGGCGCTTTCCCGGATACCTCGCGGTATCCTCTCTTATGAAGGGAAACACCCGATGTATCAATTCCCACCGTAACCGTATCTTTCATCAGAAACACCCGCACCGGATATGAGGCCCCGTCTTCCGAAAACCACTCCCTATGATAATGCTCAGACAGACGCTTTACCATTGCTTTCTTCATAATGGACTGAATATCCGATGGACTGAACAGCTTACTTTTTACAGATGCAGCCTTTGACACCCAGAACTTTCCGTTCTCCGGTATATAAATTTCCCATGGAATCGCTCTTGTTTTCTCAAACAATTCCTCGAAAGATACTGCTTGAAAACTTCCGGCTTTCACCAAAATACGTTCCGCAGTTCGAAGAAATATATTTGCTCTGCAAATGGCATCTTCATCACCATAAAAAGTCACTCTTCCGTCTTCCACTTCTGCAATGTCATAGCCCAGATCAATAATTTCTCTTTTTAATACAGCCTCAAGCCCAAAATGGCATGGGGCGATCAGTTCTATCTTACTCATAAATCTCTCCACTATACTAGAGCTTACGGATACATTCTACCGTCTCTGTATAATCTTTTTGTACCTGAAGGAACAGTTTTTCTACCTCTTCTGTGTACTCCCGGCGTTCCCGCAAACAATCTGTAAGGAGCTCCGCCGAATGTCCCAGCTTCGTAATTGCAAGGTTCTGGCACACACCTTTAATCGTATGCGATGCTCTAAATGCCTCGTCCATATTCCGCTCTTCCAGAGAATCACACAAAAGTGCGTAGCTCTTGTCGTCTAACACTTTACACAGGAACTTTTTGATTCGTTCCTCTGAACGCAGACGGGCTTCTACCTCCTGATAATTTCCCCCCATTGCTTCATAACATTCTTTTATTGTCATTTTTCTGCTCCTCCTTCTGTTGATTCTTCATCATCTTTCACTAAACTAAGCACTGACTTCGTTGTTTCATCTGATTCATCATAAAACCGAAACGCATGTTTTCCAGACTTCTTCACCTGATACAATGCCGCATCTGCCATATGGAATAAAGCATCGTAATTTCTATTACAGTCTTTTGCTCTGGCAACCCCCATACTGACGCTGATATGAAATCCTTTATAATCTTTATCTAACATACGGAATACTCGTTTCACTGGCATTTTACTCCTGTCTTTATATGGCATAAAGAGCAGATACTCATCGCCGCCCATCCGGGCAATAATATCAGTTCTTCGTGTCCCCTCTACCAGAGTAGCCGCTACAGTCTTCAGAACTTCATCACCAAACAGATGGCCATAACAATCGTTTGCCTGCTTGAATCCATCCAGATCAAACAATATCAGGATATAATTTAATTCCTTATCTTTGGAAAGTATGTCACTAATCTTTCCTCTGGCCGTCTTGTGATTCAAAAGTCCTGTCAATGAATCGCGTTCACTGACAGTTTTCAAATCATTGAACTTCTCTATCTCACGTTGAACATCCGTAATCTTACCAATCGCTCCCAGAAACTCTCCCGGTTCTGCCTCACTCCAGATAGATCTTGCTATCACGCGGTTCCAACGCTGTCTTCCATTAATCGTGAGCAGATAATCACCCTCAAATATACTGTCTTCCCTACCCTTATCTTCAAGCTCCTGCAAGAGTTCTGAAAAGTCTTCTTTCTGAAAAATTTCTGTACCAAATACATCTTCCCTCGGATTCATAATTACCTCGGGAAGCGCCAGATAATCTGCACTCCATTCAGATAATGTCAACATCTCCGGTGCTTTTGTATATTCAAACTGAATCTCATGCGAAATATTTGCAAAAAAGCGATACTTCATCCGCTCCCTTTCCAGAAGCTGGATCGTCCGTTCAGACACATCCATATCGCCTTTCTCCAACTGCTGCTCAATGGCCTGCACAATTTCAATTTTGGTGGTCGTCTGTTCCGAACAGATTTCCAACTCCTTTTCCAGAGTGTCCGAGAGTTCTTCCAGGCATTCCAGCAAAATAGGATTAAATGCTCCGCATTCTCCACCAAGAATCATTTCCATTGTCTTCTTATGGCTATAACCTTTTTTATAAACACGTTCCTGACGTAATGCATTGTAAACGTCTGCCAACGCAACAACCTGTGCTGAAATCGGAATCTCGTCCCCTACAAGTCCATCTGGATAACCGCGTCCGTCATATCGTTCGTGATGCCAGCGGCATATCTCATATCCCATTTTGACAAGAGGTTCATTTTCACGCAATGGGATTTCTTTCAAAAGTTTCGCTCCCTCTGCCGAGTGTGTTTTTATAATCTCGAACTCTTCATCTGTAAGTCTGCCCGGTTTGTTAAGAATCCTCGTTGGTATTGCAATCTTTCCAATATCATGAAGAGAGGACGCATTACAAAGAAGAGGAATATCTTTTTTTCTGACAGGATACCGATCCGTCTTTTCTAAAAGTTTCTTCATAAACATCTCCGTCAACTGCCGGACGTGAAGTATATGAACCCCGCTTTCTCCATTACGTGATTCTACAATATTAGAAAGAATCTCTATCATCAGTGAGTTGTCGTTTTCACGTTTCTGAATCTGCTCCACTACTATGTTTTCCAATTCTTTCTGTTTGTCAAACAACATTAATGTATTGCTTACCCGACGCTGTACGATACATTCGTCAAACGGTCTGTTGATATAATCATGCGCTCCCAGATCATAGGCTCTGTCAACATAGGATGAAGTAGTTTCTGATGAAATAATAATGACCGGCACACTTTTGAGCCACTCATTTTTATTCATTACTGCCAACAACTCAAATCCATCCATTACCGGCATAACAATATCCAGAAGCATCAAAGCTATCTCCTGTTCTCTGTTTTGCAGGATGACAGACGCTTCCAGCCCATTTTCTGCCTCAAGTATTTCATATTTACCGGACAACATATCACTCAAAAGAGAACGATTCATCTCCGAATCATCTACAACCAGTATTTTTTGTCTGACAACATTCAGCCCTTCTTTCTCCATCTGTTTTTTTTCTTTCACAATATTACTCCTTCCCCAGCTACTAAGGTATGTACCGTCTCAAAACCTGATACAGTTTATCAATATCGATAGGTTTCGCCACATGTTCATTCATACCGGACTGCAGGCTTCTCTGCATATCCTCGGAAAATGCGTCAGCAGTCATCGCAATAATTGGAAGTTCAGCGTCTCCTCGTTCCATAGCGCGGATGATCTTGCACGCTTCATAACCATCCATCACCGGCATTCTGATGTCCATCAAGACTACATCATAATACCCCTCCTTTGAGTTTGCAAACATTTCCGTACAAATCTGTCCGTTCTCTGCCCATTCCACTTCAAATCCGACGTCTGACAGAATTTCCTGCGCAATCTCCATATTCAATTCATTATCCTCTGCAAGCAAAATACGTTTATTCTCAAAATTAACTTCTTTTACCTCATTCTGAATTTCTGCACCAGGTTTGTCTTCGGCAAACCGACTCAACTCCATATAAAGATTAGACTTGAACAACGGTTTAGATATAAAGCCGGCTGCTCCCACCTCTCGCGCTTCTGTTTCAATATCACTCCAGTCATATGCAGAGATAATCAAAATCGGTAAGTCCTCTCCTGCCCGTTGACGAAGCGCACGCGCCGTCTCAAGTCCGTCCATTCCCGGCATCTTCCAGTCCAAAAGTATCACTTGATATGCGTTCTCTTTTCCAAGACGCCGTTCTACCATCTGCAGCGCTTCCTCGCCGCTGGTCGTCCAGTCTGCCTTTATTCCGATCTCCTCCAGCTCAGTCACTGCACTTTCACACAGGTTCTGATTGTTGTCTATTACTAATATATTCCATGGTGGAAGTATCATATTACCAAGCTTTTCATCTGCACGCCCCAAATCCAGTGTTACCCGGAACTCACTTCCTTCTCCCCGACGGCTGTCAACCTCTATAGTTCCGCCCATCATCTCTACAATAAAATGGGTAATTGACATTCCAAGACCTGTTCCTTCTATTTTTCTCGCCCGATCCTCTCTTGAGAAAGTTTCAAAAATCTTTTGCTGGAACTCTTCTGTCATTCCAATACCGTTATCTTTTACTTTAAAATAACACCGCACATATTCCGGACCTTTTGGAGAATCTTCCTGGGACAAATACACATTAATTGTTCCGCCTTCGCCGGTAAACTTAATCGCATTTGACAGCAGATTGAGAAGCACTTGATTCAAACGCACATCATCGCAGCAAACCATCTCTGTCTTGATATTCTGAATAAAAATATCAAAATGCTGTCCTTTATTTTTTACTTGTGGCTGTACAATATTAACGATAGAGTCCATTGTCTCACGCAGAGAAATCACCTCTACATTTAAAGAAAGCCTTCCGCTCTCAATCTTAGACATATCCAGAACGTCATTGATCAGTCCCAGCAGATGTCTGCTGGAGAATGTAATCTTTTTCAGACAATCTTGAACTTTCGCTTCATTATGTATATTTGACAATGCGATTGCTGTCATACCGATAATACCATTCATCGGTGTACGGATATCATGACTCATATTGGACAGAAATTCACTCTTTGCCCGATTTGCTTTCTCTGTCTCTTCCATGGATTTTTGTAGAGTCTCCATCTGTTTGCGAGTCATCTTGTAATACTTAGAAAATACAAAGAACTGTGTTGCAAGCATCACGACTACCATTCCAATGAGCGAACTCAGTCTTGCATCCCCCAGTTTATTGATTGTTTTTTCCAATGCTTCATAAGACATATCCGAAACCAGATACCAGTCAGAACCGACAAGCGGAGTGCAGTAAAGATGTTTGAATTTTCCGTTCATTTTAATCTGCGTCGCATATGCTTTTTTATTTTGCATTGACTTTTTAAGTTCTCTCTCAAAATCTTCTGGCTTCTTTTTTCCAATCGCTTCAGTATCCGTACGAAGACGGTCAAAATAATTGTCTCCTTTCACATTCTTATTGCGCAGTATATAACTTCCATCTCTACGAACCAAGAGAGAATATACCAGCTCATCTTCATTCTCTAGCACAAGTGCGTTCTCCAGTTTCTCCATTGGAAAGCACAATATCATGAAAGAACTGGTTTTCCCGTCTGCCATAGGATAAGCTGCCTCTATCGCCAGTAGAATCATTTTCTCTCCGTCTTGATCTGCTCCGCCGCTGATCCAGCTTCCTTGTTCTTCCAGAAGTCTATTGATTCCCAGTTGATTTTCTCCTGTTACATGATCTCCATATATAACCTCATACTCGCCTGAGCTTGCGTATAACTCCATAGCGGTAAAACCTCTTACATACGCTCCCAGCGCCAGTTCATCTTTCATATCTTTGCCATAGACTACTGTCTCCGGAGGTGTTCTTTCAATAATACCTTCTCCCTCTTCCTTCCAGAGTTTTGTAACTGTTTCGAACTTCTGCTGAAGCTGCCGATTCGTCTCCGACATATAGATCTCTCCCATCTCACTGATGGTCTCCTTGCTTTTATAATTCATAAAAGCCGACTGTACTACTATTACCATAAAGCATATCGCAATCAAAATTGCGAAGCTGGCAAGCAACATCTTCTTTGTCTTATCTAGCATAAAAAAATCCTCCTTCATCTCTTGTATATTATAACAAACCGCCTATTGTTTGTACACATGATTTTCCATGCAAAGACGTGTTCAGATATATCATATTTTATAAATCCAATATATGACAAAATTTCTTATATAAATTATTTGTAGCGCTTTCCCCTGAGGCGCCAAAATTTCCCGCAGTAATTTCCCCCGACAGACATTTCAAAGGCTGTAATATTTCTTTAAATCTTTCTTTAGTAAAGTTTTTTTCATTATACAAGATAAGAAAGACATCTTTAAATAATTTCATTATTGCATTATATCCTGTAGTTTTTGTTAAAACGCTTTGGTATTCCAGCTCCCAATCTTTCTCCAACATTTCATAAATAGCGCCAAAATAATTTAAGAGAATTTTGTATATCATCTCCTCTTTGTCTTTGATATATAACTGCCAGAAAATATATTTTTCTTTATCATATTTATTTATATCAAAAACTCCCTGTATATCAAAATTATCTTCTTTATTATATTCTTCTTTATATCTTTTCAGCTGGTCTCTTATTTCATATGTATCATTTACATCATAAATATATTTAACTATAGGATCAGCAAAAGCTTTTTGGGAAATAATCCCTCTATAAGACAGCTCGTCTTTTCTACCCCCTAATTTTATTCGTCCTTGCCATGGAGATTGAGCGTCTATATTAAATGCAAGTGTTAATTCTCTGATAACTTTTTCTGGAGTTTTGACTGTACTATATGATTCCAAATCATACTTAAATGATGGATTAACTTTTTTTTGTTCTGAATTTATTGTTTTAAATAGAATCGCTTGTCGTTCATTATCTAAATCTACAAATATTGTTACAATAACTTCAAAATAAATATTATTTTTTTCGAATCCCGCCAGTCTATGTTGACCGTCAATAATGGAAAATGCCTTAGGATTCCGTTCAAATTTAATATAGCTGTCTGTTTCCTCAATTAAAAATTGCGAATCGAGATTCAATATTATTGAATTAGGAAATGAGGCATCTGTTGTAGAAATATATTTTCTGATTTTTTTCACTCTTTCTGAATCTAACTCTCTCTGAATACCAATATAATCTTCTTTATTATATAATTTTCTGATGTCAGCCTGTGCCAATTCACTTAACTCAATGCCTTGTATTTTTGCGATATACATACTTCCAATTGGTTGAGAAACTTTAAGCACGTTTAGTGTTATTTCATTCATTGACTTATCTCCTCTACACTTTAAAATTCTCTCCGTCAATTTCAAACTCTTTCTTATTCTTAGCCTGTTCTATTATTTTTTCTGCTTTTTCCACCTCGGTTTGTTCTACTCTTTTCTCAATCTCTGACGTTTCCAGTTGTGCAAACACAGTCAGTACAATACAGAAAAGGCTCGTTATTATAGTGACTGTATAATACAGTTCAATGGGTAAATTATATTGTTCTCTTTGAAGTTCATATGTAGAAACGGCAAATGTAACAACACTAATAATCAATCCTAATGTTTTGATATTGCCTGCAATCACATTATATTTATCATTTAATTTGTAATAACTGGAAATACTTGCTATGTAGCATGCGTTCGTTGCAAGAAAAATATTTAATCCGTTCATTAAGGTAAATATATGTTTGTCCGCTTCATTATTAAGAAAAACAACAATGAGTATATTTATCACCGGTATTATGTATGCAAAAATCATGTTTCCCAAAACTTTACACACCAAAAACTTAATCCTCTCCATATTTTCTTCTAGCTCCAAATTCTTAATATTCTCAAACTTTATAAGCCTTTCATAAAAAGGCTATTTCCATCTTATCACTATTAACTAAATCTTTCTACTTTAATCGACATTTTCTTGATTTTTGCCACAACTGCGAAAGCCCTTAGGGAGAAATTGGTCTGTTCTGTACAGCCGATTTACGGTTATTGTCACAATATGGACAGTCTTATTTCAGAAAAAAAAATGATATTTTATATAGAAAGAGAAGATAACTATACTAAATTGCAAAGGGTATCAGTATCAATGTTTTCGATAGCGCAGAAAATATAGGCTTATGGTCCTACCAATGCAGAAAAATATATAATGATTGCCTTTAAGGTATGGAGAAAGAAAAATTTTATTCCTCTTACAAACAGAAATCTGCGTTACTATATTTTTAAAAAATCGCTAAACTCCTTTAATTCCTTTTTCGTATCCTCTGAAAGTCTGTGAAATTCTGTATCATAGATTGCTCCCTCTAATGTATATAAATGTACTAGACACACATTCGGGTATTTCTGCTTTAGCTTAAGAAATGCGTCTTTTGCACCTATCTCAATAAGTTGCTCGGGCGATTCAATACCAACAGATATTAGCTTTTTCTCCATTTCTTTACCAATATTCAACATCGATGTTAATTCTGACATATTTATCTCCAACTTTCTATGTTTTATTTATCTTTACAAGTTCTTCATTTATGCCCCTGATTATACCACTTCCGCTCTCCACTTACTACTATAAGATAAGGGCATAGCAATCTCCACGCTCTACACCTTTTACTCCCGGCAATTCAGCTCTATTTTCTTATATTCCCTGATCAGACTGCGGATTAATAGCCTTTAAGAACTACCTGTTCAAGAATATTTGTTTACCATTCTATCGGCCAATGCCGAAAGTCCTTATATCATAATGAATGAGGGCTATTTCGGGGACGGGGCATCCCAGGACATATTATGACTTGGCTAACCCCTAACGATTATACAATAAAGCATCTTCCAGTTTATTAACTGGAAAAATGATATTACGCTCGGAGAAATGATGAGCAGTGAGGAGCTTGCAGATAACTTTTTGCCATCTGCCTATTTTTCTAAAGTTTGAATTCTGTCCAAATAATCCTCTCCCCATTTACATAACTCATCTAATATTGGTGTAAGACTTTTTCCAAAATCCGTCAATGAATATTCCGTTTTTGGCGGGATCACAGGATATACTTTTCTATTTATAAGACCAGCCTTTTCTAATTCCCGTAATTGTTGTGCTAACATTTTATCTGTTGCCTTTGGCATTCGTTTATGCAGTTCACTATATCTTAATGTCTTTCCCATCAAGTGCCACAGAATAACAGCCTTATATTTTCCACCGATTAGCTGAATCGTTACTTCAACTGGACAATTATACCCACTACAACTCAACCCCATAATATCACCTTACTTTCTTTTTAGATAGTATATTCCTAAATAGTGCGTTCTTGCTCTATTCATATATATACGTATAATTATAGTATAGGTTGACCTGAATCACAATACAAAGGAGATTTTGAAAATGGAATTTTTAGAACTTGCTAAAAAAAGATGTTCTGTTAGATCATATGATAACAGACCTGTTGAAAAAGAAAAACTTGATAAAATTTTAGAAGCGGCTCATGTGGCTCCGACAGCAGCTAATTTACAGCCGGTAAAATTGATTGCTGTTCAGGAAGAAGAACAGTTAAATAAACTTGCAAAAGCAACTAATATTTATCATGCTCCATTGGCAATTATTGTATGTGCTGACCATGAGAAAGCATGGATACGTCCATTTGACCAAAAAAAGACTACTGACATTGACGCTTCCATCTTAACAGACCATATGATGTTACAGGCTACGGAACTTGGACTTGGTACTGTATGGGTATGCTATTTCAAGCCAGATATTGTAAAAAAAGAGTTTCATCTTCCTGATAATTTGGAACCTGTCAATATCTTAGTTATTGGATATGGAAAAGAACCCGAAGTCAGCTCAGAACGCCATGATGCTACCCGTATTGCCATAGATGATTTAGTATCTTATGATTACCTATAATTTATTTGTTTAAAGTTTTATATTGAAAAGAATCTGGAAATACGAATATTGCATATATGCAAAGCAGAAGACACATTGTACTCCCCAAAAATTACAATGTGTCTTCTCCCTTAAATTTTTTATATTCATTTTTCCTCTGTTTCGACTTTGGATATTTCTTTTGCCGTTGCGTTAACTACTCGTATGCCTTTTTATTCATGTTGTCAGGCAATGTAATAACGTGGAGAGATATACATTTTATCACTCACTTTCTTGCGACTTTCTTTCCGTTCTGTTCTTGTTGCTTTTATAGCTTGTCTGAAAGCATTAAACTTTTTTGTTTTACTTACGCTTGACTTTATCTAAGCATATATGCTATACTCCTTATAAACATACGAACAAGGAGTGAAACACTATGGCGATTGGCGAAAGAATACATTTTTTCCGCATCATGCGGGGCATGACACAGAAATATCTTGGTATGCTTGTCGGGTTTCCCGAAAAATCAGCGGATGTGCGTCTGGCACAGTACGAAACTGGCTCACGCAAGCCAAAGGCAGACTTGACGGCTGCACTGGCACAGGCTCTTGACGTTGCGCCGCAGGCTCTGGACATACCCGACATTGACAGCTACATCGGGCTTATGCACACCTTATTTACCCTTGAGGACATTTACGGTCTTACCGTCAGTGAATCAGACGGTGAAATCTGCTTAAAAGTCAACAAAGACAAAAATAAGGATGCCGCCGAACTTCTGAAA
>CAJTRE010000029.1 GCA_910578495.1 uncultured Dorea sp. | reverse complement strand
AATACCTATCTGTCCGCCTGGTATTGGAGAATCAAACAGAAGAAAGGGGCTAAAAAAGCTATTATTGCCCTTGCAAGAAAACTTCTTGTAATTATTTACACCATGCTAAAGCAAGGCACTCTTTTTGATGAATCCTGTTTTGAAGCCAGACGTAAAAGCTGCGAACAAAAACAGCTTTCCCGATACATACGTGAATTAGAGAAGCATGGCTACCATGTGGAAGCGCAAGCCTGATTTTTTGTAATACCAATATTTCACTGACGGCAGCCATTTTTATGACTGCTTTATCGTGATGCTTCCATGATTGTTGAAAACATTTGTTGTCAAGGTTCAGTTCTTGGCTACGAGTTTTATTTTCGTAGCAAGGTTCAGTTCTTGGCTACGAGTTTTATTTTCGTAGCAAGGTATTAAACAAACAAATGGATGAAACTCAGTTTCGACACATTTTAGAATATTTAAAAGAAGGATATAAAACGATGCCGTTTGGAAATCCTGCATATCAAAGACTTTTTAATCTTCTTCTCGAAAATGATGGGAACATTTATTTTCATTGTACTGCGGGAAAAGATAGAACAGGTGTGGCAGGATTTTTAATTATGATGGCGCTGGGGATGAGCGAGGAAGATGGTGTGAAAGAATACATGTTATCCAATCAGTGTTTAGGGCAGGAGAACGCTCATCTGGCTGCACAGTTAAATATTCCGGAAAAGTAAAAAAAGATGTGCGCCCCCTTGTTGGGCGTACAGGAGGAATTTATCCGGCTGACGATTGACGCTATCAAAGAAAAATATAACAGCTATGACGAGTTTTTTACATATGAGTACAAATTAACTGAGGAAAAGAGGAATCGTCTCGTGGAAATTTACTGTTAAATGGATATTACAAATAGATGTTTATGTTTGCCCGAGTTTGGATTTATTGCCATTATTATGGTATACTTATAGCATTAGACTAGAAGAAGTAAGGTGTATGTAGAATGTGAGGTAAGATATGCTTGAAAATAAATTGGGTATTATAGAGTCTACAGAATTGGCAAGAGCAGAAGAGAAAATCAGTAAGCGAAAAGCCATCGAAATGTTTGAAAATGGTTTTTTGGAAAAGTTAGAACCTGGAATTTATAAAAGTCTTGCAATGATTCATAAATATCTTTTTGATGAAATTTATGATTTTGCCGGTGAATTGCGTAAAGTCAATATTTCAACAGGGAACTTTAGATTTGTACCGATTATGTATCTGGAAGCGGCGCTACAAAACATTGATAAAATGCCGCAGTCAACTTTTGATGAAATCATAGAAAAGTATGTGGAAATGAATGTAGCTCATCCGTTCAGAGAAGGAAACGGAAGAAGTACAAGAATATGGCTTGATTTGATGCTGAAGAAAGAGATTGGCTATGTGATTGACTGGAGCAAGGTTGATAAAGAGGATTATCTGCTTGCCATGGAACGAAGTCCAATTAAAGATATTGAAATTAAGTATCTATTGAAAAATGCATTGACCGATCATATTTCTGATAGAGAAATCTATATGAAGGGTATTGACCATAGTTATTACTATGAAGGTTATTGTGTATTTAAGACGGAAGAGTTGTAACAAATAATAGAGAAAGGTAATTAATATGGTTAAAGAAAAAGAGTTTTTAGATTTCCGTCTGCAAAGATTCAAAATAGAAAGAGAGAAATTTGATCGATCCGGTGTGTATGCATATACGCAGCGTTTACTTGCTTATAACTCAAATAAGATTGAAGGCAGTACGCTTACCGAGGAGCAGACGGCTTCGCTATTTGATAATGGGACTCTGCCGAAATCAGATGATTATTACAGAGCAAAAGATGTTGAGGAAATGAATGGTCATTTTCTCATGTTTAATAAAATGTTAGATACACTGAATGAATTATTGTCACAAGAATTGATAAAGCAATTGCATTATGAGTTAAAATCTGGTGTATTTGAAGATCGTGCTAATGGATATGCCATTGGTGATTATAAGTAACGACCTAATATGATTGGAATGTATCAGACTGTAAGACCAGAAAATGTTGCTCAGGAAATGTATTTACTTATGGATTGGTATAGTAGTCAGGAAATAAGTATTGCTATATTAGCTGAGTTTCATGCAAGGTATGAATGTATTCATCCATTTCAGGATGGGAATGGCAGGCCAGGCAGGCTTATACTTTTTAGAGAGTGTCTGAAAAATAGAATCGTGCCAGTTGTGATTGAGGAGGCAAATAGAAATGAGTATTTGGAGGCTTTAAAGGAGTATAGAGAGGAAAAGAATTTAGATAAATTAATTGCACTTTTTGAGAAAGAACAACAGTTTTATATAGAGAAGTGCAAATATTTTATGTAGGACATAAAAGTGAAAATTAATATAAACAAAGAGAAAGAAGTTTGTGGAGAAATGTAAGATATCCCTACATTTCCTTGCATTTCTCCAGATAGTAATGAACCGTATTTTCTACAAATTGATAGGTCATCTGCGCCATATCTTGAGGGGACGGTGAGTCATCATTCAGCAGCCATGTTTTGATCAGTCCGACACATCCGTTCAGACAGAATGCGTAAGCGTAAGTAATGTTTTGGATATTTTCCGGGAAATGGTCAGACAATCTTTTCAAAATAGTTTCTGCAACAAGACTCTCTGCCTGTGTCACAAATGACATGTCACCGTTAGGTCCAAGAAGAGCACAGCATATATCCTTATTTTCTTTTAAAATAGAAAACATTCGTGTAATAAACGGATACGTTTCCATATTTTGTACGAGATTGTCAGGGAGATCGTCCATTGCATCAGTGATTTCCTGCATAAGTTCTGCTTCGATGGAGTCCATCATCTGATAAATATCTGTGTAATGCAAATAGAAAGTAGAGCGATTAATATCTACTTCATCTACTAATTCTTTCACTGTAATTTCCTTTATACTTTTATTTTGCATAAGTCTTGCAAGCCCTGCACGAAGCTGGGCTTTCGTTTTGCGTACACGACGGTCTGTTTTTGCTGCCATGTGTTTTTCCTCCTCAGAATATTTCTAAAATTTTCGTAAACACAAATAGAAAATCAACAATTAATAATTATAATGTCTATTAAACAATAAAGCGTCAGTTTATTGTTGGTTGTATCTTTCTATATACGATAGTATAATTCATAATGAAAAGAAAATCAACATAAAGTCTATTAATAGAAATGGAGTAGAGGAAGTGGTATTATGGTAAAAAATGAATGGAAAAACTTATTCCATAACAAATTGTTGCTGATCGTACTGGCTGCCATCGTAGCGATTCCAGTCATATATGCAGGATTTTTCCTGAATTCTATGTGGGATCCGTATGGAAACATAGATCAGCTTCCTGTAGCGGTGGTAAATAATGACAAGCCGGTAGATTATGAAGGAAGAACTTTGAAGGTCGGAGACGAGATGGTCGATGAATTAAGAAAGAATGATGAAATGCAGTTTAATTTTGTAGATGCACAGACTGCCAGCGATGGGCTTCGTAATGGTACGTATTACATGGCTATAACGATTCCGGAGGAGTTTTCTCGAAATGCGGCGACATTGATGGATGAAGAGCCAAAGAAGATGGAATTGAATTACGAGACAAATCCGGGAACTAATTATATTGCCTCTAAGATGAGTGAGACAGCGCTTACAAAGATCAAAGACAGCGTTCAGCGGGAGGTTATCAGAACTTATACAGAGGCAGTGTTTGATCAGATTAGTACAGCAGGCGAAGGTATGCAGGAGGCGGCAGATGGCGCCGGTAAATTAGAAGATGGTATTGCCAAAGCCTCCGAAGGCAATGAGACGATTACCAGTAATCTTGATACGCTTGCCAAAAGTACGGTAACATTTAAAAATGGAGCGGATAGTCTACAGGCCGGTATCCGGAAGTATACAGACGGCGTTGCAGTATTGAATCAGAAAGCGCCGGTGTTGATTACCGGAGTAGGTTCTTTAAATAGCGGCGCTTCTGATTTGGCAGATGGCGCTAAAACGCTTTCAACCGGGGCAGATTCTTATGTAAAAGGAACCGAAACTTTGGCGGATGGCACAGAGGCATATGTAAAAGGAGCCGAACAGCTTTCTGACGGAGCCAAACAACTGAAGCCTTTAGAAAAGGGATTAGGTTCTGCTTATCAGGGGATTCAGACACTTCATGCCGCAGTTTCCAAAGATAACTATGACGGAAAAGGAAGTCCGTCTTTGACAACAGGTACAGCGGCATTGCAACAAGGGCTCGATGAAATTTATCAACAAGTAGATAAATTAGAATCTTCCAGCAGCGCAGCAATGCTTGAGAAGTTTGCAAAGGGTGTGCAAACGGCAGGACAGGGAATGGAGAACGGTGCAAAAGGGATGGAGGATGCCAGTCATACGATTGCAACTGTTACACAAGGTATTAGCAAAGGGGAGAAAGTACTCAATCAAGCGGCAGAGGGGTTGGAGACATCGGTAGATCGTGCAAATCAAGCCCTTGACAGCCAAGTCAAAAACGCAAACGAGCAGATTAAAGCTGTGAACAAGACGATTAGTTCTGCCAACAGTCAGATTCAGAAAACAAATGGACAGGTTAAAGACAGAAATCAGACGATTAATACTGCTAATAGCAGTATTGAGAAGGCTCTCGAAGCAATAGAAAAAGCAGAGAAAGAAGCAGAAACGAATGGTATCAGTCTTAATTTGTCTGTACAGAAAACCGCTTTGAAAAGTGCAAAGCTTTCTTCTGTTGATACTGTAAGTGAGATACAAACTCCATCGAATCTGTCAGATATTCAAGGAATAGATAAAATTCAGATGAATGGGGATGTTAAGAAGAATATAGCTGCCATTAATGATAATTTGTCCAAGGCGGCTTCAGGGCTTGATGATGGGGCTAAGGAGTTATCAAATGGCGCTAAGGCGTTGAGCAAAGGGGCTTCTTCGGTTCCTCAAATTCCGTCTCAACCACTTGGAGCTTTAAAAGCTGCGCTGAAGGAAGCAAAAGCCGGAGCAGCGTCTGTCAATCAAGGAGCGAAAAGTATTTCCGCAGGACTTGGCACATTGGAGAAGTCTACAGAAGCATTTCCAAAAGCAGGAGAAGGGATTGCGGCATTAAATGAAGGATTTGACGTTTTGACTTCAAACAATGCGGCACTAACCAATGGGGCAAAGGAGTTGAAAAAACAGGGAAGCAATCTGAGAACTGGAGCAGTGCAGGTATCAAAAGGAGCGAGCCAGCTTGCGGCAGGCACTCAGACATTAAGTCAAGGAGCAGGACTTTTATCAGACGGAGTCAAAACACTAGCGTCTAATAATAACATGTTGAACAACGGAGCCGGGCAGCTTGCGGATGGTTCAGATCAGATTAAAAGTGGAGCCGGACAGCTTGCAGATGGTTCCAGAACTTTGGGAGAGGGAATGGAGCAGTTAGCAGACGGCTCATTAGAACTAAAGGAAGCGCTTGCAGATGGTGCAAAAGAAGTGAAAGATTCTAAGGCAGAAGATCAGAATATAGAGATGTTCTCAGCTCCGATACAAGAAAAGGAAACCCAAATGACAACAGTCGAAAACAACGGACACGCAATGGCGCCGTATATGATGTCAGTAGGTCTGTGGGTAGGATGTCTCGCATTTTGCTTAATCTATCCATTGATGAGTTATAAAGGAAAACTGAAATCCGGATTTGCATGGTGGGCAAGTAAAGCCTCTGTACTTTATCCGGTGGCTGCGCTTCAAGGACTGCTGTTAATTTTACTTTTACATTTTACGATTGGATTTACGCCGGCAGAGCTGGGAAAAACTATTGCATTCTCCTGTCTAACAGCTGTAACGTTTACGTCTATTATGTACTTTTTCAATATTACACTTGGAAAAGTCGGAAGTTTTCTAATGCTTGTATTTATGGTGATTCAGCTTGCAGGTTCTGCCGGAACATATCCGGTAGAAATATCTCCGGCGTTTGTTTCTAAGATTCACTGGTATCTGCCGTTTACTTATACTGTGAATTCCTTTAGAAGTACGATTGCAGGAGGAGAGGGTATAACGAATGCGGTGATTATGATGACAGCGTTGTTTGTTGTGTTTACAGTATTGACGATACTGGCATTCCAGGTGAAGACAAAGAGAAAACAGGAGGGAAAGATGATTCTCTTTGATTGGCTGGAGGAGAGAGGATTGGCGTAAGAAGTCCATAGAAATCCACAAATTGTACTTAGTAAATGATTCGTAGATTGACTTTTCAACTCTTCGCCTCTATGCTGAACTTATAAAATACAAGGAGGGAAGCGTATGGAGGCGAAAGAGTTTGGAAATTTTATTTCTCAGATAAGAAAAGAAAAGGGACTGACGCAGGCAGAACTGGCGGCAAGGATAAATGTTACAGACAAAGCAGTCAGCCGGTGGGAGAGAGGACTTGGTTTCCCGGATATTAATACGTTAGATCCTTTGGCAGAAGCATTAAACATTTCTATCATGGAACTTATGCGGTCATGCAGGAGGGAGGCGGCAGACGAAGCCGCAGTAATTACAAAAGAGGATGTATCAGAGGTTTTAAATTTAGCCGCAAATATGACGAACTATCATAAGAAGAGACAAACGGCGGTACTGATAGGCATTTTTATTTTCACTGTATTAGTTACCTTTCTTTTTGTGGACCATGTAAATGCGGGCAGTCTCTTTTTACTGGCAGTATGTGGAGTGGTCGGGTTGGGAAGTACTTATTTGCTTATTAAAGAATGGGAAGATGAAAAGTGTCGATACTTATATCTGCGGCTGGTATGGATTTCATTTGGAACAATCTTTGTTGGATGTTTGTGCATCACACCGAATTTCATTTTAAAGAGTCATATGCGTATTGTGAATACGTCAGTGAATTGGTTTTTCATTTTGGTTGATTTTATTATTGTTTATCAAGCTATTCTCAATGCCAAAAAAGGAAAACTAAAATGGAGATGGGCAATTTTTACAATTATAATTATTGCTGTCATGTTATTTTGGGGTTTGTATAGTTATAGTGTATAGTAGCTTTGGTTATGAAATATACCAAATCAAAGGACAGTGCTTAGCGTCCCTTTAGAGCACTGTCCTTTCCAATTCCAAAATGGTCTTCCCTTAAAATCGTGTAGGCTTTTTCATAATTTCCTTTACGCATGTATTGAATCATTTTCTTTAAATTCTCATTTGTCCTTGGAATTCGCATTCCGTTCTTGATTGAATACTGTCCGATCCGGATAAGTTCAGAGAGATTATTTTCGTAAATGCGGTTAATTCGTTCATTTTCAAAAATACTGATAATCTCCATATGCATAGCAGTATCTGCAACTTCCCAGTCGTAGAGATTGTTTGCAGCGGCACACATACGGACGACTTTTTCTTCAATTCGATAAGAGAATTCTTCATTCCGTCCGGAAGTAAAGATAAGTTTAAAGGCGCCGCCTTCAAAAATTTCTCGAAGCTGATAAAGTTCGTAAATATCTTTATCTGTAATCTCTTTTACAATCATAGACTTATAATAATCAGATACGATCAGTCCTTCTGTCTGCAACATTTGGATGGCGGTACGGACAGGACTGCGGCTCATATTCAATTCCTTGGTAAGCATAGCTTCTGTGAGTGTCATACCCGGTGGGTATGTAAGATTTAAAATATTGTTTTTTATCTGTTCGTATGCCTGATTAGCAAGCGACATATTTTTTTCTGCCATATGGATTCTCCTATAATGAATTTCATTGTTTCACAGATATTTTGGTGATTTCGCATGACTGTAAAAGTATACGTTTACTAGTGTTGTATACAAATTATAACGGTTTGTAAATAAAAACTCAAGACCAAATTAAAAAAAGTGTTGACATTATAAAATCTTCGTGGTATAGTCACTTTAGAAAATAAATTGTATACAAATTATTAAAATGTATACGATAAAAAGAATTGTACAGTAGTAAAAGTAAACGACGGCGTACATGCGAACAAGGATTTTAGAAAAGGAAGGTATGTAAGATGAAATTAGGATTTATCGGAACAGGCAACATGGCATCTGCGATTATGGGTGGAATTATTGGAAAAGAAGTAATTCCGGCACAGGAGATTATCGGTGCAGATTTATTTGCTCCGGGAAGAGAAAGAGTAAAAGAGCAGTTCGGAATCAATGTGACAGACAGTAACAAAGAAGTTATTGAGAAAGCAGACGTTGTGATTCTTTCTGTAAAACCACAGTTTTATGAGTCTGTAATTAATGAGATTAAAGGCGATGTAAGAAAAGATCAGATTATTATTACAATCGCACCAGGTAAAACTCTTACATGGCTTGCTGAGAAATTCGGAAAAGATGTTAAGATTGTACGTACAATGCCTAATACGCCGGCAATGGTTGGTGAAGGTATGACAGCAGCATGTCCAAATGAGCACATGACAGAGGAAGAGATCGCATATGTGAAGACATTACTTTCAAGCTTTGGTAAAGTAGAAATCGTACCAGAGAGATTGATGGATGTGGTTGTGTCTGTCAGCGGAAGTTCACCGGCGTATGTGTTCATGTTTATTGAGGCAATGGCAGATGCGGCTGTATCCGGCGGAATGCCAAGAACACAGGCTTATCAGTTTGCAGCTCAGGCAGTGCTTGGAAGTGCAAAGATGGTATTAGAGACTGGAAAACATCCGGGAGAATTAAAAGATATGGTTTGCTCACCGGCAGGAACAACAATCGGGGCCGTTCGTGTGCTGGAAGAGCTTGGATTCAGAAGCGCAGTCTTTGAGGCAATGAAAGAGTGTGAGGAGATTTCCGGAAGTTTGTAAGTTGAATGAGTGAGATACCTCTCTCTCCAAAAAGTTTGGTAGAACCTTCCTGTTTAAAAACAGGAGGGTTCTATTTTTAAATTTTCGGCGTGATTTATTCCACCAGGTTGATAAAGCTTTTCAAAGACTGATCTTTTAACATACGTATACGTGGCAGGAGAAGCGGCTGATCGCCTGGTTTGACGCGTCCGTATTCGGTGGTCACAGCACATTTGAATCCGGCGTCCTTTACTGCTTTTACACAACTGTCAGTATAGTCGCCGAAAGGATAGGCGAAGGCATCGTTGTTTCCGGTTAATTGGATTGATTTTTCTAAATCATTAACCGCTTCATCATGAGAAAGGGCAGGAAAGATTCCACCATGTCCGATATTTCCGCCACCGCGGTGCATATTATAGGAATGGGACTGAAAAGTCATATATTCACTGGCATACTTTTTCACTTTCTTCTCTCCTTCTTTTGTGCCAATTAAAAAAGAAGTGACAGGTATCTTATATTTTTCAAACAATGGGACACCAAGATCCAGAAAATTGTAAGTGCCGTCGTCAAAAGAAAGTACGACGCTTTTTTTCGGAAGAAGAAGTTCGCCATCTACATATTGTCGGACTTCTGACCATGTTGGGAAATAGTAATTATTTTCTGTGAGGTATTTTAACTCTTCTTCCAGTGCGTGAACCTCAATATAATTATTGTTCAGTTTTTCTTTGGGTGGATTGTTTTTATCATAAATATAGTGATACATGCAAATTGCAAGCCCATTTGTTTTGTGGTTTTCCTCTGTGGCAGTATTTTTTCCACGTTGTACATCTTTGTTGATATAAGATTCTGTAGTTTGTTTAGGTACTTTTTTTATAGTGTTCACTTTCTTTGATGTTGTTTTTTTGACGGATGCTTCCTTTTTTGTCTGTTGAGCAGAGTTTGCCTCATTTTTTTGATATATAAGAAGTCCTGCAAGACTGGATAAAAGAATTACCAATACTATAATCATTGTATTACGGATAAGTGTGTAACGTCTTCTTCTGAGACGTGCTTCTCTGGATTTGCGATTCATAATATAAACTCCTTTTTGCTCCTGTCATTTTTATAAAGTATATCATATATAAAGTATTATTTACAGAATAATGTCAAATATATAGGATTGCTATCTTTTTGTTCACTTAATATAATGTCCTTGTATACTTTAAAATATTTAATAAACGAGAGAGGTACGAATGAAAATTATTATATCACCGGCTAAAAAGATGAATACGAATACGGACACATTAACAGTGCGTTCCCTGCCGCCATATTTGCAGGAGGCAGAATATTTGAGAGATTACCTAAAAGGTTTGAGTTACGAGGAATTAAAGGAATTGTGGAAATGCAATGATCAGATTGCAACGCTTAATTATGAAAGGCTTCAGAAGATGGAATTTAGAGAAAGTCTGACTCCGGCGCTTTTGGCTTATGAAGGAATTCAGTATCAATACATGGCCCCAGCAGTGCTCGAAGATAATCAGTGGGAATATGTACAGAATCATGTATGTATTCTTTCGGGTATGTATGGAGTTGTCCATCCGCTTGACGGGGTGACGCCGTATCGTTTGGAAATGCAGGCAAAAGTGAAACTTTCGGGTGTGAAGAATTTGTATGAATACTGGGGAAGGAAGATCTATGATGAAGTTGCAGAAGGTACAGATGTGATTATTAACCTGGCCTCCAAAGAGTACAGTAAATGTATAGAAAAAGAAATCGATCCATATATCCGATATATCACTTGTGTGTTTGGAGAATACAAAGATGGAAAAGTAATTGAGAAAGGGACGTATGCTAAGATGGCAAGGGGAGAGATGGTGCGCTTTATGGCAGAAAGGAATATAATCGATCCAGAAGAAATGAAAAAGTTTTCAAGACTTGGGTATCAGTTTTCGAAAAAAGAGTCGGAAGAGAAAAGATTTGTATTTCTTAAAAAGTATTGTTTGTAGAATGCAAAAGTTTCCATAAAAGGGAGGATGCCGGGTAACCGCTTCAAGCGATTCCCGGCATGTATTATGAAAAAGTTTATTCAAAAATAGTATTTTACTACTATCGCGTCGTCTGTTCCTTTGATGATTTTAGTATATAAAATACCTGTGAAGAAACAATGTTAAAGAAGTGAAAGTTTTATAAAGGATAAGTGAACAAAATATGAACAAGTGTTATTTCCTATAAGCAAATACCGGAAGTCCGTCTTTCACCGGTAAATCCACATCTCCTTGTATCAATGGAGCAGCGTATGCGATGAAGTCATCACTTATATCAGAACCGTCATTTATAATCCACTCAGTTGGAACAGGCTTTTCTTCATTACAAATTATGTTTACATCAGCCGTCTCATACGATACCTCATAGGGGTGATGGCTATGTCTTTTGAAAGAAATCATTTTTCCGGTTTCGCCTGCGATTGCGGCTTGTACGCCGTATACACCGGCATTGACTGATTCTTCATGGTCTGTACCGGAGAGCATAGTGCTGGAACAACGCTGGCACACATTTAATTCGATGGAACGCACTTTTACGCCAAGTTTTTCTTTGATAAGGTTTTCCAGATATTTTCCAGAGCCCGTCAACATCTTGTGACCAAAATTATCTACGCCGACATCACTTGCAAATTCGCAGATAAAAGTTCCTTTTCCGTTGTTGATACCCTCCGAAATACATACGACCAAATTAGAGGTTGTCTCCAATCCATTTTTTACTTTCTCAAGAAATGCGTCCTGGTCAAAAGCAACTTCCGGTAAATAGATAAGTACCGGGTTATCTCCCTCGAATTTTCTTGCAAGTACACTTGCGGCGGTCAGCCATCCGGCGTGACGTCCCATAATCTCAACAATCGTTACTGATTTTTTGTTATCGTAAACAGATGCATCGGTAACTATCTCCCGCACAGTCGTAGCAACATATTTAGCGGCGCTTCCGTATCCCGGCGTGTGGTCTGTCTCTACCAGATCGTTATCAATCGTTTTTGGAATACCAATAAAGCGGATGTTACTTTCAATTGCTGCCGCGTAGCGGGAAAGTTTGCTTACTGTGTCCATAGAGTCATTCCCACCGATGTAGAAGAAATATTCGATTTCTTTCTCGTTCAGCTTTTGAAATAATTTGGGGTAAACCGGATCATTGAGATCTTCCGGGAGTTTATAACGGCAGGAACCAAGATAAGCGCCGGGAGTGGTTTTTATAAATTCCAGCTCGTTTGCCTCGTCCAATGCTCCCATATCTATATAACGGTCATTTAAGAAACCTTCGATTCCATTTACCATTCCATAGACATGTCTGATTGTTTCGTTTTGTCTTAATCCTTCTGAGACAACACCATACAGACTTCCGTTGATAACAGCGGTAGGTCCCCCGGATTGTCCGACAATTATGTTCTTCATGTATCATTCCTCCAATTCACTACTACTTAATACTATAGCCGAAATGGATGGATTTTACAATGTGATAAACGGAGTTTTCTTATGAAAATTTAGTTGGAAATTCTGTGAAAATGCTATATACTAAAAGAGTTTTAAAAGAGAAGAGAGGAGAACTAAAGATGAAATATATTTCATTTGCAATTCCGTGTTACAATTCACAGGAATACATGGCTCATGCGATAGAAAGTATTTTGCAAGGAGGAGACGATGTAGAGATTATTCTTGTAAATGACGGATCAAAAGATAATACGTCAGCCATTGCCCATGAATATATGGAGAAATATCCAGATATTATCAAGGTTGTAGATAAGGAGAATGGAGGGCATGGAGATGCTGTAAATTCGGGGCTTCGAAATGCCACAGGAAAGTATTTTAAAGTCGTGGACAGTGATGACTGGGTAGATGTGGAAGCTTTGCATAAGATTTTGCAGCTTCTTCGTAATCTGGAAGATGAGGATGAGGAGATCGATATGCTCATTTCTAATTATGTATATGAGAAAGTGGGGGCAGCACGTAAGAAATGTATCCATTACAGAAATGCTTTGCCCAAGGATGAGATTTTCCGGTGGGATGATTTGGGGCATTTCCGAATTGATCAGTATATTTTAATGCATTCGGTTATCTATCGGACAGAGATGCTGAAACTCAGTCAGCTGGAACTTCCCAAGCATACGTTCTATGTAGATAATATTTATGTATATTATCCGCTTCCATATGTGAGAAAGATTTATTATCTGGATGTGGATTTTTACCGTTATTTTATCGGGAGAGACGATCAGTCAGTTAATGAGAAAAACATGATAGCAAGAGCGGATCAGCAGATTTTCGTTACAAAGACGATGATCGATATGTATCATCTGAAAGACATTCCGAGCAAGAAGCTTAGGAGATATATGATTAATTATCTGGCG
The DNA here is from genome assembly GCA_910578495.1 of uncultured Dorea sp. Classification (GTDB taxonomy): domain Bacteria; phylum Bacillota; class Clostridia; order Lachnospirales; family Lachnospiraceae; genus Dorea_D. Next base: position 19,338 of record CAJTRE010000029.1, on the reverse strand, counting down.
ATTATGATGACAGTTTCTTCTATTATTTTAATCAGATCCAAGAAGTCGGAGAATTTGATGAAGAAAAAGGAACTCTGGCGTTATCTGAAGAAAAAAGATATGAGAACATTTCTTAAAATCCGTTATGGAATTTTAGGACAGACCATTAACATACCGGGCAGATCGGGAAGAAAAATATCATCCATGGTATACAGTGCGGCCAGAAGGGTTATCGGATTTAATTAAGGGAGTGTTTTTGATATATTTTTCTGGCTGAAAGCATATATTTTAAGAAGACCAGACAGAGGATTGATGTAGATGTTGAGTCAGAAAAATGAAAATGTTTTGAATCTTGCCCTAGATGCAAGCCCAAGGGAGAGGGAAAAATCTCTGGAGCTTGACGTGGGGTATAATTCTAGAGAGCGTGAGTGGACATTGATTGTAAAGTATTCGGGAGATTTGGAGGCGGTGAGAGAGATTGCCGTTCGGGTGACGGAGCTTTTGAATGAATATGCGATTATTGTAATTAAAGAGTCACAAATAGAAACGTTGGTAAATTTCTCACAAATTGAATATGTGGAGAAGCCGAAGCGGTTATTTTTTGAAGCTGTAAATGGGAAACGGGTGTCTTGTATTAACGAAGTACAGGATACTCGTTTTTCTTTGTATGGACAGGGTGTATTGATTGCGGTGATTGATTCTGGGATTGATTATGAGCGGGCGGATTTTAGAAACTTAGATGGAACAACCCGTATACGAAATCTGTGGGATCAATCATTACTTCCTCGGGAAGCTGAAGGTGAGACAGCACCGGAAGGATATGGCATAGGTGTGGAATATACGCAGGAGCGGATTAATGAAGCTTTGGGGGCGCAGATGCCGGAAGAGCGTATGCGCTTGGTAGCAAGTCGGGACACTTCCGGGCATGGTACGGCAGTAGCAGGAATTGCCGCCGGAAATGGACGCGGACAATTGCCACTTGGAAATCCCATGAACTATGGAGCATATGCAGGAGTTGCCCCGGAGAGCGAGCTTCTGGTTGTTAAACTTGGCAATCCAGATAGAGAGGGGTTCCCAAGAACGACAGAACTAATGATGGGGATTGACTATGTGGTGCGGAAAGCTCTTGAATATAGGAGGCCGGTGGCAATTAATATTAGTTTTGGCAATACTTATGGCTCTCATGAATCTTATAATTAGGGGAAAACATGAGGAAATGCTGATATTTCCTGTGTTTTGAGGATATTTCTCATAATCGTTCACATACCCTTGTTATGTATTGTCGTGTATTGTCATATGTTCATATTGAAATGTTATAAAAACTTATGTTATACTAAACAATAGATACTACACATTGGAACTTTAGAAGAGTACTGACTTTCGCTAATGGTCTGTGTGGTCTTTTTATGTTCAAGATCAGAGGGTGTTTGTAGATTGTTTTCTACAAGATGTTGTCCCAGCTTGCGGGAATGAACTTTTAAACACGCTCTAGAGGGAAAGGATGGAGAAAATGAAAAAAGAACATAACAAACCGGCTCCGATACGGAGAATGAAAAGGAGCCTCAACGGAAGAATATTAAAGAATACAATTCTTAATATTCTGGTACTGGTAGTGATAAGTAGTGTGATTATGGCGCTATCCATGCAGTCACTTGCAAATAATATTCTGCTGGATAGTCTGCAGCCGATGGTTCGGCAGTCTGCGAAAACGGTGGAGGCAAATATCCATTTATTGGCAGACCGGATGATGACAATTGCAGGTGATTTTCAGATAAATAATGCGGGTGACAATGGGACAGAAGCAGGGCAGGTACTTAAAGACCGCAAAGAAGTTCTTACAAAAGCCGCTGAGATTTATGAATTCCATGCAATTGCCCTTTATGATCTGGAAGGAAGCCTTCTACAGGGAATAAAAGATGCGCCTGAGAGCTTGGATGAAAGTTTTTTCTCACTTCTTAAGGAAACAAATAGTCTGACAACTCACTTTTCTACAATCTTTCAAGGAAACCTTGGCATTGTGATGGGAATGCCTGTGTTAGAAGAAGGTGAAACCGTTATGTATGTAGTCGGGGTATATAAATATGACACCTTAGACGATATCATCAGCAGTATTAATATTGGAAAAAACGGTATGGCTTATATGGTAAACCAGGAAGGGATTGTTACCGGCCACCCGGATGATTCACTCGTTTTGAAGGAGAGCACACTTTCTGAAATCAGTGAAGGAAACCAGGATGCGATTAACAGGGTAACGACAGGAGAAACAGGTTCCCTTGAATTCCCGATTGGCGGGAAAGAGATGCTGGTGGCTTTTTCTCCAATCCGCGGTACTCAATGGTCTCTGGTTATCCAGGTTCCGAAGTCAGATTATAATAGTCTGATTAATGGTGCGATGCTGGTGGCGGTGTTATCAACTCTGGCAATACTGATTGTGTCTATTCTGCTTGTCCTGCGTCTGGCACGTTCCATCTCCCGTCCGGTAAAAAGTGTTACGGACCGTATGGTTTTGCTTTCTGACGGGGATTTATGCACAGAAGTGGTTTCTGTGCACTCCAGGGACGAATTGGAGCTTATGTCTATGACGCTCAATACTACGGTGGAAAGTATCAACCAATACATATCAGATATCCACCAGGTATTAACCAGGGTTGCAGATGGCAATCTGAACGCCAAGCCTCAGATGGATTATAAAGGTGATTTTACTCAGATACGTGACAGCCTGAATTCTATTATTCGGTCCATGAATGAGACAATATCCGGTTTTCGTGCGGCATCTGTCCGGCTTGCCGGCATGGCAGAAGAACTTAGCGGACAATCCGGAGAACTGCACCATGCTTCCATGGAGCAGAACCAGTCTACGGAAGCTCTTGTCAGCGAGGTGGCGCATGTAAAGAAGCAGTTGGCGGACGTTACGGAAAACAGTGACGAAACCCGCTGTAAGACAGAAGAGATTGCACAGTGTATTGACAGGGCAAATACGCAGATGTCTGCCTTGTCCAGCGCTATGAATGATATTAGTTCTAATGCCGATGAGATTACTAAGATTGCCAAGGCGATTGAGGACATTTCCTTCCAGACCAATATTTTGGCACTCAATGCATCTGTGGAAGCGGCGCGAGCAGGAAATGCCGGCAGTGGATTTGCTGTGGTTGCTGACGAGGTTCAGAATCTGGCTATTAAGAGCGCCGAGGCAGCTCAAAGCGCTACAGGGATGATAGAGAATACAAGAGCCATCATCCGTACCGGTGTGGAATTGAATGCAGATACTGCTGGTTCTCTTAAGGATATATCCGCTGTTTCTGATGAAATCAGTGAGATTTCAGATAGGTTAGTTCATGCGGTAGAGGGACAGGAGAATGCACTGACTGTTATAGAAGAGAGAATTGAAAATATCTCCGATATTGCTGACCGGAATCTGCAGAACGCAGAGGGGACGAAACAGTCCAGCGGACTTTTGGCCCAGGAGGCTGAAAAGCTCCATGCGCAGGTGAGTAATTTTATTTTGAAGGAGGATTGAGAAATGAAACAGATATTTTGCAGGACGCGCACACTGCTATTGACGACACTGCTGTTGGCAGTTCTGTTATTAGCCGGCTGTGGCAAAGAGGAGGGACTTCAGGACGGTTACTATACAGCTCAGGCTTCAGAGTATCATTTCGGATGGAAAGAATATGTTACGATTATGGTAAAAGGAGGGCGGATTGTTTCCGTAGAATATAATGCAGAAAATGCCAGCGGGTTTATCAAAAGCTGGGATAATGCCTATATGCAGAACATGCTGCATGTGACCGGTACTTACCCGAATGAATATACCCGGTATTATGCCGGTCAGTTTCTGGAGGGGCAGGGGAAAGAAGAGATCGACGCATTAAGCGGCGCCACGTCCTCCTACGGTTCTTTCCAAAAGCTGGAGGCCGCAGTGTTAGAACAGGCACTGAAGGGAGATTCCAGTATTGCATTGGTGGATATTTCGGAATAATAATTATTCTATCCTGAAAACATAATTCAATAGTACCCTATAGACTAGTATTTCAAATAAGCTCGCTTTCAGCGGGCTTATTTTTTTGCGTGGTGTGTCCAGCAAAGCTGGATCATAAGTCGGTATTAGTAATGATGAGGATGGAGGAAGCGGTGTAGCAAAGTTCATGAGCCTGCATACAGAAACTTGAAATCCGAAAGCAGAATTCAATTTATACAGAACTTTTGTACAATCCTGCCGGCATAGGATGTAAAGAGAACTGTAGATGTTTGGAGGCATATAGCATGAATACGTTATTTAGTTTTGCAGAAGTTCCGGATGCAAAAAAGGAAATCCAGAAAGAAGATATAAGCTACGTACATGCAGGATATCAGATTCGAGTATATTTTAACGGGGAAAAGACATTGCCTCAGTGTATTTATAATCTGGCAGAACGAAAAGAGGGATAGAATGTATCAGGCAGGAATTTATTGCCGAGTTTCCATTGAAGAGCAAAACAAAGAGGGTGAATACAGCAACAGTATTCACTCTCAGATTCAGATGGCAAGGGATTATATTGCCGAGCGAAATGGTATTGCAGAGAAAAAAGTTTATGTAGATGATGGAGTTTCCGGAGGTAATTTTGAAAGAACTGAATTTCGGAGGATGTTGGCAGATATTGAGCTTGGAACTATCAATATGGTGATTTTTAAGGATGTATCACGACTTGGAAGAGAGCATATTGATACCAACTATTATCTGGGTAAATATTTCCCGGAGAAACTGGTTCGGGTTGTTTTGATTTTGGACAATTATGATTCAGTTGTCCGAACTTATGATGAGATGTTAGAGCTTAAAATTTTGCTGAATGATATGTATCTGAGAGATACGTCCAGAAAGATTAAGACGGCCATTCAGACAAAAAGAAGCATGGGTGAATATACACCGAAGCAGCCTCCGTTTGGCTATGTGAAAAGTAAAAAAATCTATAATCATCTGGAGGTAGATTCTTATGCGGCTGAGGTTGTTAAAAGGATTTACAGAATGTATCAGAATGGATTTGGCTATACGGGTATTTGTCGAATTTTGAACGAAGATGGAATTCCCTGTCCGGCAAAATACAAAAAGGAAGTTTTAAAAACTGGTTATGTTTGGAATGCGGGAAAAGGGTTATGGATAGCGTCTACTGTGAGTGGAATTTTAAAGAATCCGGTTTATACAGGGGTGGTTGTAATTCGGAAACATGAAAGGCCATCCTATAAGCTGAAATACAAAAAGGCCATTTCTTTGGAAGAAATGGAGTTGGTGCCGGACGTACATGAGGCAATCATTTCTAAAGAAGAATTTGTTCAGGTTCAGCAAATAAGAAAAGGCCGCCGAACTCCTTATTTTGATAAAAACAGTGAACCACACAAATATGTAGGACTGCTCTTTTGCGGAAAATGTAAAATAGCAATGCGTAAACGTTATCTGGCATCTCATAAAGGTTTTGATGGGTATATGTGTGGTTTTCATCAGAAGCTGGGGAAAAATTACTGTGAACTGAATCATATCACATTCGAAAAGCTGGATGAACTGGTTGTATTTGCAATCAATCAACAGCTCAAACAAATGAAGACGGATATGAAGAATCTGGAATCTCAAATCAGAGAAAAGGAGCCAGAACTGGATGTCAAAATTGCCAGATTACAGGCGAAAATAGAAAGAAAGATGGAATACCGGAAACAGGCATATGAACAGTTTATGGATGAGGTGCTTTCCAAAGAAGAATATCTGGAGTTAAAACAGATGTATGAACAGGAGAATAGAAAATATCAAAAAGAGTTGTCAGAATTGAGTCATGAAAGGCAAAGACAACAGGCGGTTGTATATGAGACAAAGATATGGTTGGAGCATTTTAACCGAAGACAATTGACAGTAAAACAGCTTACCAAAGAAGTGCTTGTGGAATTGGTTGATAAAATTTATGTATATCCAGAACAGAAAATAGATATATATTTTAAGTTTGCTTTAAAGGCGGGTTCAACAGATAAGATACTAGAGAAAGAGGGGGTGATATGATGTATCAGATGGCTGCATATTGTCGTCTGTCAAAGGACGATGGAGAAAATAAAGTCAGTGAGAGTATTGAAAATCAGATGAAATTGATTCGTGAGTATGTAAGTAAATCAGATGATCTGGAAATTGCAGATATTTATATTGATGATGGTTATTCTGGTCTTTATTTTATAAACAGACCGGAATTTCAGCGGATGATGGAGGATATCTATAAAGGAAAAATCCAGGGAGTAATTACGAAAGATATTTCCCGGTTTGGGCGTGAACATATTGAAACATGTAATTATATAGAACGTGTTTTTCCATCTCTTGGAGTTCGTTATATCGCGATTTTGGATGATGTGGATTCCGTTCATCGCAGTAATGAAGAACTGGCTCAGTTTAAGACTTTGTTTAATGATATGTACAGTCGCGATCTATCTAAGAAAATCAGAGGTGCATTGTCTGCACAGAAGAAACGGGGACAGTTTATGTCTGGGTTTGCGCCATATGGATATATAAAAGATCCGGCAGATAAGCATCATTTTCTTATAGATGAAGAAGCTGCCAAGGTGGTACGGAGAATCTTTTATATGAGCCTGGAGGGATATTCCAGAAATAGTATTGCAAGGAAATTGAATCAGGAAGGAATTTTGACACCGTCAGAGTATAAAAGAAAGGTGCAGGGGTTGAAATATTTCAATGCATTAGAAAAAGCAGGTGTGAAGGGCTGGGCATATCCTACGATCAATGTGATTTTGAGAAACAGGGTTTATACAGGTGCTATGGTGCAGCATAAATCAGAAAAGATTTCCTATAAAGTGGAAAAATATCATTATATTCCAGAGGAACAACAGTATATCGTAGAGGGAATGCACGAGGCAATTATCAGAAAAGATATTTTTGAACAAGTGCAAGAACTTATGAAGAAAAGAATACGGACACCGAGCTTTCACAGTGAAGTGAAGAAAGTGAATCCATATGCAGGAATTGTTGTCTGTGGAGATTGTGGATATAATCTTCAGCGAGTTACCAGCAGGAATGGCTATGAGTGTGGTACCTATCACAAAAAAGGGAACACAATTTGTTATTCTCATTTTATTAAGAAAGAAGTACTGGATTTCATCGTAAAAAATGAAATACAAAGACAAGCAGAACAAACACTGAAAGAAAGTGATAAGGATGAAATATTAAAGGCAGCAGATTGGAGGAAGAAAGTGAAGAGACGATGTGCAGAAGCAGACCGACAGATTGAACGGTTGCAAAATGAACTTGCAATTGTTCAGAAATATAAAAAGAAAACTTATGAAAATTATGTAGATGATCTTCTGGATAAAGAAGAATATCTTTCTTATAAGTCGGAATATGAAAAACAGGACAAAGATATCAGAGAGAAAATTGAGTTAGTAGAGCGTGAGAAAGACTGCCTTGGAGAGGAGGAAGAATCTTATGAGAATTGGATAGAGAAATTTATCAAATATGGAATATTATCTGAAGTGACAAGAGAAATTGTGACAGAACTAATTGAGAAGATTATTATAAATGGGGATAAGAGCATTGATATTGTATTTAAGTATCAGTAGCCTTATTCAGTAGAGAAAAAGGCAGTGTAAAGGCTGCAAATTTTTTTACAGCAATTTCCCCTTAGTTATAATGAACACATGACGGAACTTCCCTGCTGGAGCGTTTTATTGATGACGTTTCTAATGTCTGGAAGAGCAGTATCTGTATCGGGAGCGGCAATGAAGGAGTCAGTGCAGGACATACATCAGGACAGCTTTCAGATGAGATGGAGGCTGTTATAGAATTGGCGGTTCAAAATAATCAGCCGTCTTTAAATATACAGATTTGGAAAGAGTATACAGATATAGTGGAAATTTCTCTGATTTCGCCGTCAGGGGTTCGGGTAGGACCGATTCAGGAAATTTTAGGACCGCAGCGTTTTTCTTTAGGGCAGACGGAGATTCTGTTATATTACGGAGAACCAAGTCCGTATAGTACGGCGCAGGAAATTTATTTGGATATGCTTCCTGTTGACAGTTATATCAATCAGGGAGTATGGAAAATCGTATTGACACCGAGAAAGATTGTATCAGGCCTGTATGAGCTGTGGCTTCCAAGTGAGGGTGTGCTGAACCGGGGAACTGGTTTTTTATATCCTACGGATACGACCACGCTGACCATTCCGTCTACAGCGGGCCGGGTAATTACGGTAGGTGCATATAATGGTCTTACGTTCTCTTATGCAGATTTTTCCGGCAGAGGACCTTTGCGGCGGGGAGGCGGGATCGTGATTAAACCGGATATTGCAGCTCCCGGGGTGGATGTGACTACTGTGGCAGCAGGAGGAGGGTATACGCAGGTTTCCGGTACGTCCTTTGCGACTCCGTTTGCCACAGGGAGCGCGGCGCTGTTGATGGAGTGGGGAATCGTGAGAGGAAATGATCCGTATCTCTATGGGGAGAAGGTGAAAGCTTATTTGAGGAGAGGGGCGAGGCCGCTTCCGGGATTTGACGTGTATCCGAATCCGCAAGTAGGGTATGGGGCGCTTTGTGTGGGGGAGAGCTTTCCGGTGTGAATGTAGTAAATTATAGAACCATTAAAAAATGTTCAATAAAAGCTGTAAAAAATTACGTTGAATTTTACGACTTTTTGTATATAATAAAAGTAGCATAAATAATATAAAATCAAGGAAGGAGCTAAAAGAATATGGCAAATATTTTACCAGTATCTGATTTGAGAAATTATAATGAAGTCCTGAAGAATTGTCACAAAGGAGAACCGGTATATTTGACCAAGAATGGAAGAGGCCGTTTTGTAGTCATGGATATTGAAGATTATGAGAGAGATCGTGCAGAGAAAAAGCTTCTGATGAAGCTGCAGGAAGCCGAAGAGGCAGTGAAAGACGGTGAAGGCTGGCTTGATCTTGATGAATTGAAAGCACTTATGGGGGAATAGGATGTTAAAACTGAGGATTAATCCGATTGTTGCAAAGGATCTGAAGGACATCCGAGATTATATTGCCGAGGATAATGAAGAATATGCGGCAAAGACCATAAAGGAAATTTACGGTAAGTTTGAGAATCTTCAGATGTTTCCAGGAATGGGTTCGGATCTGTTCAAAAGAGTCAGCTTTCGGACAGATTATAAATATGCGATATGGGAAGATTATGTGATCATATATAAATTTGGAAATGAGTTTGTAGAGATTTATCGTGTTGTCAACAGGTATCAGGATATTACGCGAATCTTTGAATGAAAATATTGAACATAATGTTTAGTGATAATAATCAGCGTTTGGCCAAATGTAATACGAGAATTTTTGATATTGATTTATTCAGAAGATATAGATCTTGCTGTGTGTTATTATCGCTTGGCGGATCTTGACTGGTATGGCCTTTATGCAGAAGAATTGATAACAGAAATTGATTTAGATGAATCAGTTCGAAATAAAAAGATGGAATTGCATGAAGAAATTGCTCTTTATAAACAAATTGCAGATTGTAAAATCATGTAAAGAAAAGAATGTACTTCGTCAACTATATCTTATGGCTCATGTAGTGCGAAAAAAATAATTTTGGCAGCAACAGCTTGCCTATACGGGGATGGAGATAAACAGGGAAAGGCATGTTATAATGAAAAAGTTGCTTTTGCTAATACCGATGGAGGTGTTATTTTAGTAGGTGTTGATGATAACGGAAATCCTGTTGGTTTAGAAAATGTCGATGATACTTACACAAGAATAACAAATGGCATCCGAGATGCGATACTTCCGGATGTTACTATGTTTGTAAAATATACGTTGGAAAATGATAAAATCATAAAAATAGAAATAGGCGAAGGTTCGTATAAACCATATTATTTAAGATCTAAAGGGTTAAAACCTTCTGGTGTATATGTCCGTCAGGGAGCCTCTTCTGCACCTGCTTCTCAAGAGCAGATTCGCCAAATGATCAAATATGCTGATGGTGATACTTTTGAAAGGCTTCGTTCATTGAATCAGGAACTCACCTTTGAATTTGCATCACAAGTATTTGAAAAAAACGGAATTCCTTTTAATGAAGAAAAGTATTATCAGCTCGGAATAAAAAGCCCTGAACTTAAAATTTTCACAAATCTTGGTCTTCTTCTCTCTGATCAGTGTACTCATACTGTAAAAGTAGCTGTATTTTCTGATGATGACAATACAGAATTCAAAGACAAAAAAGAATTCACAGGATCCTTATTAGAACAGTTAGAAGAGACATACAATTACTTACAGCTTTGCAACCGAAACAGAGCAACCATAAGTGGTCTTGAAAGAGAAGATCATTGGGATTATAAGGAAGAGGCAGTAAGGGAAGCATTATTAAACGCGCTCATTCATCGTGATTACAACTTTAGTGGAAGTATTATCATAAATATCAACGACAAGGAAATGGAGTTCATTTCCATCGGAGGTTTGCTATCAGGAATTTCACCTGAAGATATTCGGAATGGAATTTCCCTGTCGCGGAATAGTAAACTTTCGGAACTTTTTCACCGGTTACGTTTTATTGAAGCATATGGCACTGGTATCAGGCGTATTTTTTCTTTATACAAGAGCTGCAAAGAGCAGCCTGAAATATCCATCACACCTAACTCTTTCAAAATAACATTACCAAATATGAATATTGCTGGAGAAATTGAGACATCTGCGAACAGTAATACAATTTCCGGTGCAAAGAAATCTGCATTTAAACTTACAGAACAAATGGTATCTATACTGGATTATATTTCTAAATACGATGAAATAACATTAGGAGATGTTCAACATATTTTAAGCATAAAAGAAACCCGCGCTTATGTAATTATGAAACAGCTTACTGACGCTGGGATTGTAGAAAAAATCGGACGCGGCAAGCACCAAAAATATATACGCAAAAATTATAGCAAATAAAACAGATGGTTATGGTATATGGAGAGTATGCTGTAACCATTTTTCTAAAAAAACCTATTGCGGACAATCCAACAGCACACACAATTATTCCTGTCGGAAACATAACAAAATAAATGGCATGACTAAATTTATCGAATAAAAATCCATATACAATTTGTCCTATTGGTTGAATACATAATGTAATTGTAGACGTATACGCCATAACTTTTCCGATTAAATGATCAGGTGTCCTATGTTGTATGAGCGAAACCATAAAAATTGAAAAAATACTAATAAAAATCTGCATGCCGCAAAATGAAACAATGCTGATAACGTATTTTATAACAGGACTGACTGGTAAAAGAAAGGCAATTCCGACAGGAATAATAAAAATTCCAAGTGAAGCAAGTATGAGTGATAATTTATGTATTTTTAATTTCTCTGTAAGAAGCCCGGCAGCTATACTCCCTAAAATCATTGCAATCGCTAATGCACTTTCAGCAGCACCATAATATTGTGCATTTAATCCAAGTATAGTACGCACTATATAGGGCAATCCAACTATGGTAATTCCCATTACAAAAAATCTTAAAAATGCAGTCAAAAACAGCATTACCTTTCATTATATTTTCGCCCTCTAACATTGCGGGTATACACGCTTGTACCGTAGGTGTTTCAAAAGCACCCAAAATAGAAAGTATAATAAGGAGTATGCTTATCATAACCATGTCATTTTTTGCAGATAAAAGGAGTGTCGTGCTTAAAACTGAAATGCCTGTTAAAGTATCTAATGCAACCATAATATTTCGTCTGTTTGCCCGGTCTGCAAGAATACCTCCTAACGGCGAAAGAATAATTGTTGGTATTGTTGCAATGGATAGAATACCAGCAAATATGGCGGCTGAACCTGTTATTTCCAGTACATACATAGACAATGCAAGTTTCAAAATAAAGTTTCCAAACAAGGACGTTAGCTGCCCCAAAATAAGCAGCATAAAATTTTTTGTAAACAGCTTTTGTGTCATAACTCGTTTCCTCCATTTTCTGAAATATTAGTAATAAACTTTCCGGCAAAGGACAGTATATCGTCATTCAAAAGAGGTAAACCCATGTGTTCCAATACTTCCATTACGAAACGATATTTATGATGTAATTCTTGTTCTGTTGCAGGAAATACTGACGGTATAAGCCAAAAGTTAATAAGCGGTAAAAGTTCAGATAATTCTTTTACATATTCTGTTTTAATAGAACCGTCTTTTTTTCCCTCCTCTAATAGTTCTAACCACAAAGGAGTTAGTATACGCCTGTTTTCCTCAACCGCCGCTGCTAAAATATGGGGGTATTTTAGAATAGGAATTGCTTGCATATTTATGTCATTGCGTTTTATGTCTGATTGGTTAAGTACAAGCAAAGATTGTATTTTTTGCAAACCATTCAGGTCATTCCGTCCTTTGATTGCTTCAAAAGGATTGTTTTCAAAAAAGAGCTGGTTCCCCAATGCGTGCATAACTTCTTCTTTACTTTGAAAGCAACGATAAAACATTCCTTTTGCCCCGCCTGCCATGTTCATAATATCGGAAATGGAAGTTTCCTCATATCCTTTTGAAATAAACAACTTTTGTGCTGCATTTAGAATATCCTTTTTCCATTGTTCCGGGGCTTTTTTTGCAGGTCGTGCCAATTTTACATTTACCTCCTTCGTATGCTGGTTAATGACTTGTGGTCAAAAATTATTTTACTAATTATTTTATAATTTCGCGATATAGTTAAACAGAAATTTTATCTTTTATTTTCGGCTGCTTGCTTCTTTATCGTACATGAGCATTGTATTAGGACTTGTGGTTGTATGAGTTTAGTGGAGTAGCGAATTACTTGCTTACTTGTGTGACGAAAGCAGAATATCTGATTGATGAGACTGCGGTTACGGAACATAATGGCGTTTTGAAGGATAATTCTAATGTAGAGAATTATGTGCATGAAATGAGCTTAGTTTTATACAAGAAAATGTTGAAAAAAATACTGATTTTATGTTAAACTAAAAACGTATAATCAGCTAACAAAGGAAAAAAAGGTGCGTTTCTACTGTCGGCTGGATGTGTTATTATATAAAATTAAGGAAGGAAAGAAGGTAGGTAGAGATGCGTAGAAGTATCAAAAAAATGGTAGGAATCCGTGTGGCGATAGCGCTTATCACTGTATTTCTGTTCAGTTTGATGATTACCATCAATATTCTGTCTGTGGAACGTACACAAACAGAGGGGAATCAGACAAAAGATCTATTGGATAGAGCCCAGAAAGCGGAGACGGCTCATTACAAATGGTCTGGCAATTTGAGTAATGCGCTGTATGCCGGAACGGAATTTACAGGGAGCATTGACCCGACCACTTGTGTTTTGGGTCAGTGGCTTTATGGGAAGGCTGGTACTACGGATAAAAAGATTTTAGAACTGCGTTCACAGCTTGAGCCATTACATAAAGAGCTGCATGAGTCAGCTACTGAGGTTTTGGAGCAGTTGAAGAACAATCCAAAGCAGGCACAAAGTTATTATCAGGAAACTATCCAGAATAATCTTAGTACGTTGGTAGGACTTTTGGACGAGGTTATTGAACGAGGAACGGTTCTGAACGAGGAAAGTAAGGCAGAGATGGAGCATACGCTTATGAGGATGCATATTTCGACTACTGTGGGACTTTCTTTGTCTTTGATCACACTTATCAGTCTGGTGCTTTATGTATTGAAAAAAATTGTAAAACCTATGCTTATGATTACCGAGAAAAGTAAGCCTCTTCAAGATGGATATTTGGATTTTAAACTTAATTATCATTCCAAGGATGAGTTGGGCGAACTGGCGGAGACGTTGGAGGGCTCTATGGGACGGATTGGTAGTTATGTAAAAGACATTAACCGTATGATGGGACAGTTGTCGTCAGGTAATTTTGATGTCCGGGTTTCTGAACCTTATATTGGAGATTTCCGTACGATTGAGGAGGCGCTTGCAAGCTTTACGAACACCATGTCTTCGGCAATTTTTAATATTAATGGTGCTCAACAGAAGGTGTCCGGAGGAGCTGCTCAGCTTTCAAGCGGCGCACAGGCGTTGGCGCAGGGAGCTACTGAACAGGCCAGTGCGGTCGAAGAGTTGTATGCAACATTAGAAGATCTTTCCAAGAGTGCGGAGCAGAACGTGAAGGCAGCTTTAAGTGCCAGAGAGAATGCGAATCTTACAGGAGAGCAGGTAACCTTAAGCAGTCAGCAGATGGAAGAGATGGTAGCGGCTATGCAGGATATTTCTACATCATCCCAGGAGATTGGAAAGATTATCGCCACCATTGAAAATATTGCGTTCCAAACAAATATATTAGCGCTGAATGCAGCGGTAGAGGCAGCCAGAGCCGGAACAGCAGGGAAAGGCTTTGCGGTGGTATCCAGTGAGGTACGGAGTCTTGCCACCCAATCTGATCAGGCGGCAAAGGCAACTAAGGATTTGATTGAGAATTCTATTCAGGCGGTGGAACGAGGAAGCAAAATTGTGGGAGAGGTGTCTGAGACACTTAGCAAGACCATGGAGCTTGTAATGCAGTCCGGCGGCGCTATTGGTGATATTGCGAAAGCCGTAGAGCGTGAGGCGGATTCAATTTCTCAGGTAACGGAAGGAATCAGTCAGATTGCTTCTGTGGTACAGACTAACTCAGCAAGCAGTGAGGAGTCAGCGGCAGTCAGCAACGAGCTTTTTGAGCAGGTACGTTTCCTGCAGGATCAGACAAAGAGATTCCGTTTGAAATCTGGAAACTAGTATATGTAGCTGTGCCGGGTATTGAAAAATGTAAAAAGAGGTTGTCGCATGAGATTTTGGCGGCAGCCTTTTTGTTGTTGTAAAGGAGAGACTAATGATGAAGAAACGCACAAAAGAAATTTTAGAGATTCTGGATGAACAGTATGGCACAGAATTCATTTGTTATTTGAATTATGAAACGCCATGGCAGCTTTTGATTGCCACAATGTTGAGTGCACAGTGTACAGATGCCAGAGTAAATATTGTAACAAAGGATTTGTTTCAGAAATATACATCGGTCAATGAATTTGCAGAGGCTGATTTAGAGGAATTGGAGCAGGATATTAAGCCCACAGGATTTTATCATAATAAGGCGAAGAATATAATTTCCTGTATGAGAGATGTACGGGATAAGTTCGGCGGGGAAGTACCACGCAGTCTGACGGATTTGACCTCTCTTGCAGGTGTGGGGCGGAAAACGGCGAATGTTATCCGGGGAAATATTTACCATGACGCAAGTGTGGTGGTAGATACTCATGTAAAGCGGATTTCAAACAGACTGGGGCTTACGAAGAATTCTGATCCGGAGAAAATAGAAGGTGATCTGATGAAAGAACTGCCGCAGGACCATTGGATTCTTTACAATATTCAAATTATTACTTTTGGAAGAAGTATCTGTACGGCACGAAATCCGAAATGTGAGGAATGTTTTTTGCGAAAATATTGTAAGAAAAATAAATAAAATTGTCAGAAAATATGGATTTCCGTAAATTAAAGTAGAAAAAGTGTCTTGTGAAAAAAATATCCAAGATGTGAAAGAAATAACTTTTCTTGTTTTGTGTATGTTGCTGTGGTATAGTGTTAATAGTTTGAATTATTTATACAATATTCATAAAACGGTATGTGAGAAGGAGGGAAAATCTATGGATATTATTACAAAGGTAAACGATGCGGTGAATGGTTTTGTTTGGGGTGTTCCGGCTATGGTATGTATTATCGGTGTTGGACTTTGGCTGAGCTTTGGAACAAGGTTTCTACAGATCCGAAAGTTTGGCTACGCGATGAAGTCAATTCTAGGACGTATATTCACCAAAGAAAAAGCGGCAGACGGTGCAGTAACACCATTTCAGGCAGTATGTACGGCTTTGGCGGGAACGGTAGGAACGGGGAATATTGCCGGAGTAGCCGGAGCGATTGCGATTGGTGGCCCGGGAGCCGTATTCTGGATGTGGATTTCAGCGCTTCTCGGTATGTGTACAAAATTTGCTGAGGTTACACTGGCAGTACATTATCGTGAGAAAAATGCACATGGAGACTGGGTAGGAGGACCAATGTACTACATTAAGAACGGTCTTTCTAAGAAGTGGTACTTCTTGGCAGTATTTTACGCACTTCTTGGTATTCTGACTGTGTTTGGTACAGGTAATGCGACACAGGTAAATACGATTGTTTCTTCTATTAATTCCGCACTCATCAATATGGGAGTGATTTCGAGAGGTTCTTTAGGAATCAATCTTGCAATTGGCATTGTAATTGCAATCTTAGTAGCTATTGTACTTATCGGTGGTGTGAAGCGAATCGGCGGTGTTGCAGAGAAACTCGTTCCATTTATGGCTGTGGTTTACATTGTGCTTGGTCTTGGAGTAGTCTTTATGAACATTGGTATGGTTCCTAAAGTTTTCCATGATATTTTCTTAGGAGCATTTTCACCGCAGGGAATTACCGGTGGTGTGATTGGAAGTATGTTTGTAGCTATGAAACGTGGATTTTCCAGAGGTATCTTTTCAAATGAGGCAGGTCTTGGTACAGGATCTATTGCTCATGCGGCGGCAGATGTTGACAATCCGGTAAAACAGGGATATTTTGGAGTATTTGAAGTATTTGTAGATACAATTGTTATCTGTACACTGACAGCGCTTATCGTATTGATTGGTGCAGGAAGCAATATTACATACGGTGTGGCGGCAGGAGCTGAACTTACGATTGCAGGATTCACCAATGTATATGGCGGATGGGTATCTATTATTACTGCAATCGCGATGTGCTGTTTTGCATTCTCTACAATTCTTGGCTGGGGACTTTATGGAACAAGATGTATTGAATTCCTGGCTGGATCTAAAGTGAATAAACCATTTATGGTAGTGTACTCTTTAGTGGCAATTATTGGAGCAACGATCGATCTTGGATTACTTTGGGGTATTGCCGATACATTTAACGGTATGATGGTAATCCCGAACTTGATCGCTATCTTCTTGTTATCCGGTACGGTATTTAAACTCGTGAAGGAGAGCAAGGTGTAATAACGCGGCGCATATCTTCTGGCAGAGGCACTGTAAATTCCATAAGTTTTCCCGTAATTGGGTGTGAAAATGTAAGCTTATGTGAATGAAGGGCCTGGCGGGTGATATATTCCATGTCGGGATTATACAGATAATCTCCGATTAATGGGAAACCAAGATATTTCATATGAATACGAATTTGATGGGTACGGCCTGTTTCCAGACGGAGGGAGACAAGGCTGTGCCCATTTCTGGTTTCTACAAGTCGATAATGTGTAACGGCATGTTCTCCATGTTCCAAATCTACGGTGCGCCGGATAATGGTGCCTTCCTGCCTTCCAAGAGGTGCGGTGATTGTTCCGGATGCAGGCGTAACCGTTCCTCTTACAATGGCAAGATATTCCCGGTGAATCTTGCGGTCCCTTACTAAACAGGACAGAATATTGCCGCTGACCAAATGTTTGGCAGCCACAGTAAGACCGGAAGTGTCCCGGTCTAAGCGGTTTGCGCAGCGAAAGATAAAAGGTTTCCCCTGTTCTTTATAATACCAGGCAAGGGCATTTGCCATAGAATTTGTGTAATTGTTTAAGGACGGATGGATTGGCATCCCCGCAGGTTTGTTGATAACAACGATATCTTCATCTTCGTATACAATATCTAGGGGAAGCTTTACTGCCGGTATTTTTTCAGAACAAGCGGTTTCCTGAATGCAGACGGTCAGTATGTCTTTGGAGTTTAAAGTGTCGCGCATATAATAATGTTCACCGTTTACAAGGATGCTTTTTGGCATACGCTTGATTTCCGTCAGATTCTGTGAAGAGTAACCTCTGCGTTTTAAATACTGTTCAATACGAAGTCCGGATTCGGATTCTTTGATTTCATAAGTAATGGTGCGGTTCATAGAGTCTTTTCCTCCGAAATTTTATACTTGTAAGCGCTACTGTTTGTCTATTATAGCGGAATTATATTTGTTTGTCTATTGAATGGTTAGCATTGAACTGTCTGCGAAAACTTGTTACAATACAACAGAAGGATAAGGAGGATAGACGTATGACAGGATTAAGTACGCTTTGCTATATTGAAAAGGATGGAAAATATTTGATGCTTCACCGCATAGCAAAAGAAAATGATGTGAATAAGGGAAAGTGGATTGGTGTGGGCGGACATTTTGAGAAAGATGAAAGCCCGGAGGAATGCCTGCTTCGGGAAGTGAAAGAGGAAACTGGATATACGCTTACTTCTTATAAATATCGTGGAATAGTGACATTTGTATCGGGAAATGGCGTGACAGAATATATGTCTCTTTATACTGCCGATGGATTCGAAGGAGAACCGATCTCCTGTGATGAAGGAAAACTTGCATGGGTACCGATAGAGGAAATACCGCAGCTAGAGCTTTGGGAAGGAGATAAGATATTTCTGCGCTTTTTGGCGGAGAGTATGGAGTTTTTTTCACTGAAATTGGTCTATGATGGAGAAGATCATCTTGTGACGGCAGCTTTAAACGGACAGCCATATTACGAATTCTAGCAGTTACTTACAAATGGAGAAAATTTACTAAATCGTGGGGTTGACAAAAGAAAAGTGCATTACTATAATTAGGATATATCTATTTCAACGTCTGCAAACCAGAAGAAAGCATATGTAACATAGACATAAAATCAGGGCTTGTACTGGTTTCGACGGGGGCTTGGAAGTTAGAGAAGCCATTCGTAGTGGGACACTACGTTAAAAGTTCCAATTAAATATAAACGCAGACAATAGAGAATTAGCGTACGCTGCCTAATTAGGCGGCAGTCGGCCCCGGATTATCCGCTGTTCGGGTTACCGGCTTCAAACAGGCGGAGCACTTCGTTTCCAAAGCTTTGAGGAGATGGAAGAACTTATGAAGCTACTAAAGTCCGTAACCTGTCATTAGGTGCCGGATGGAGGGAATGTTAAAATAATGACTGTGATGGGAGATGCTCTGGTGGATGGGCTTTCGGACGCGGGTTCAACTCCCGCCAGGTCCACTTAAACGCATTAAGTCGAACTCTGCATATGAAATCGTCGTATACAGAAATATGTTTTGCTTAGTGTATTGACGAAAATAAAGATGGCATATGCTGTCTTTATTTTTTTGCGATTTTCTAGTTTGCCAATAAATAATCGGGTGCAAATGCAAAAAAATGGAACTGAATTAGAAATGGACAAAACTGCTAACAGGGCGTATAATTCTGATTAGGAAGAATTATGTCGAAAAATGACTGAGATTCACAAAAGAAATAATTTTGAATATACCATAAAAAAGGGGAACTATTATGAAGAACATCATCAAAAAATCAATCACAACGCTTAGTATCGTCATTATGGCGTTGACGCTTGCTATGCCTGTGACAGCACAGGCAGCAACGCCAAGGCTTAACAAGACGAAAA
>CAJTRE010000028.1 GCA_910578495.1 uncultured Dorea sp. | reverse complement strand
CGTTTATTTTACCGACTATGGCTGAACTGTTACACAATTACTAAGACAACATTCCGCCCGCCATACCTCCGCCGACGCAGAGGATAAACGCAGTAACCATATTAACTCCGGTTCCGTTCAGTGTGTGATATACTCCCAGAGTAATCAACATAAGCAGCGCAAAATAAGCGATTCCAAGCCCAAGCCCCCAGATAAACCGCCGGACTCTCACAAGCTTTCCAATCACAAGACCTCCCGCCATCGTCGCCAAAAGATATACTCCTACAATCGCCGCCGACACAAGTTTTTCATCCAATTCAAACTTATAGAGCAGCACAGTCAGAAGCACCAGCAAAATTCCCGTCACAATATAAGAAAGCAACAGGGATTTTAATACCCACATGACCTTTGATTCTCTTCTTACCTGTCTTTCCATCTCAAACTCCCTCCTTGTCTATCACAAGTTATGAGCAGAAAACAGATTTTATGCCACTATTGTTCCATTTGTCTCCCCAGAAAATCCGCCGCGCAAAAAGCAAGCTTTTGCTCTGTCTCAGAAAGTTTCTTTTTCACATCTCTGGAAAGAAGTATGACTCCTCCGATCACATCCCCCTCACAAAGAATCGGCACGATAGCCTGACAGGCATATTCCTCCTCCTGATTATTTATGATTTTCACATATTTCTTATCCTCCGCCGCGGCCAGCACAGAACTTCTTTCACCTAACAGCTTTTCCAGAGATTTACTGATGTACTGATCGGCGAGCTCCTTTTTCCCGGAACCTGCCGCCGCAATAATCTGATCCATATCGCACACTGCCGCAAGACACCCGATAGTCTGAGAGAGACTCTCCGTATACTGTCTGGCGAAAGCGGACAGCTCGCCAATAGGTGAATATTTTTTTAAAATAATTTCACCCTCTCTGTCTGTAAATATTTCCAGAGGATCGCCCTCTCTAATCCTCAGTGTTCTTCGTATTTCCTTCGGGATCACTACCCTCCCCAAATCATCAATCCGTCTTACAATTCCTGTTGCTTTCATATATTTTACTCCTTCTCTCTACTCTAAAAAGTATTAAAACCCAGTATTTATACGGATTTTTGATGGGTTCGACGACTGCTCCACCGAAATCCTTATCTGGGATGGATTGTTGTTTTTACACTTTGTAGTATCACACTTTTTGTAGAAATTATGAGTAAATTTTCCATATCTTTTATTTTTTGTAAAAAAAGTAACTATTCAGCCATAACAACTCGAGTTTCGACTGTTACATTTAACCTCCTTGAAAATCTATCTCTTATCTGTTAAAATTCAAACAGATGAAAAACTAGGAGGAATGAATCATGAGCAAAATTGAAGATGTAAGAGCTGACATGGTAAAAGCCATGAAAGCCGGAGAAAAGGACACAAAAGAAACACTATCCATGCTGTTGGCTGCTCTTAAAAATAAAGCAATCGACAAACGCTCCGACTTAACAGAAGAGGAAGAAATCCAGGTAATCTTAAAAGAAATCAAGCAGACAAAGGAAACGTTAGAAATGACGCCTGCTGACAGAACGGAAATCCTTGAAGAATGCCAAAAACGTCTCGCCGTACTGGAGCAGTACGCTCCAAAAATGATGGACGAGGCCGCAATCAAGGAAGTAATCACTGACACCTTAGCCGAAGCAGGCATAGAAACTCCGACTGCCAAGGATAAGGGCAAGATCATGAAAGTGCTTATGCCGAAAGTAAAGGGAAAAGCCGACGGTAAACTTGTCAACGACATTTTGATGTCTTTCATGCAGTAATCATACTATTTTCTTTTAAAAGAAAGGACTCCCATCCACTGAGAGTCCTTTGTCTTACTGAGCGTTCTCTTCCGCCTCAGCCTGATCGTCTGTTTTTATATCATCTGCATATGGAACTTCTTGCTCCTGCTTCATGGTAACGCCCAAGTCATTGAAATCTACTTTCTTCCACACACTTTTATTTACCTTTACTCCAGCTTCTTTTCGCCAGCCTTTGCAAGTGTCTTCATAAAGCTTTTCTTTTCTTTCGCTAATGATTTCTTTTTTCTTAGCTTCGGACGCCTTTTTATCTTTGAGGCTTACAACCTTGGCTACATAGCAGCCGTCTTCTGTCTCGACAACACCCGTCACACCGTTTTTCTTCAGCTTATCTGCCGCCGCAACTAAAGACTCATCCGGAATTGTCGTTTCTGCATCAAAAGTCGCCGTCTGCACTTCTACAGAATTCTGCTTTGCAAGTTTCCCGAAATCACTTTCTGTCTTTGCGCTCTTTGCAAAGTCCTCTGCGCTCTTCTTGACATCTTTCTTCTCTTCCTCAGAAAGGTCAGTCTCATTCTCTTCCTTGTCTTTTTTTGTATACGAGAATAATACATACTGCATCTTTTTCTGATTCATCTCTTCTTCAGACACTTTCTTATCCGCCTTCTCTGCGATGGCGTCATGCATTTTATCCCGAATAGCCATAAGTGTCATCACTCTTTCCACCACTTTTTCAGAACCAGACACTTTATTCTTCTGTTCCAAAGAATTGTCTTCGCCAAATGTTTTTGCAGATTCTTTGATCACTTCCTGCTCTTTCTCTGTAAGTTCTATCTCGTAATCCTTCATGTGCTTTTCTAAAAGAACCATGTCTTCCAAATCCTTCAAGGCAGAGTCCTTTACAAACTCCTCATAAGTCTTTCCTTTTTCCGCCTCGGAATCCCACATATCTTCTCCAAGATAAGCGCCATAAAACGTTTCATATTGCGCCTGCATATATCTCGCATAAAAATTTGCCAGATCTGCCGTAATTTCTGTCTCTCCGACCGTCACTACAACATCGCTGTCTTTCAGCTCATTGCATCCTGTCAAAGAAAGTGCGGCAAATAAACCAATCACACACATCAGTACACGCTTTTTCATTCCATCTCATCCTCCTTCGTGCCTAACAACCTCTACAGTATATCCTGTTTTTAAGAATCAATCAATCCCTTTATTCCAATTAACACATTTTTCACAACTTCCAGCGCATTCGGCTGTTTCTCTTTTTTGTTCCGTATTTTCTTCTGATACACGAATGCCGATACATCTGCCCGGAAAGAAAGCTCCTCCCGGAATTCAAGAAGAAGCGGCGAAATTCTTTCTGGTTTCACCTTGGCTTTCTCATACATAGTAAATGTATAGGTTTCCCCTTTCTGCTCGATGGATGTCACATATAACTGATGGGCGAACGCTTTGGCACTTGCCACCTCAAGAAGCGTCTCCACCTTCTTTGGAATATCTCCAAAACGATCGATCAGTTCTTCTACCATATCTTCCTTCTCTTCCTCTGTCTCAATCGCCGCAATCCGCTTATAAATGTCCAGCTTCTGATATTCGTTCGGAATATACGTATCCGGTATATAAGCATCCAGATTCAGGTCAATGGTTGTCGTGTAAGTATCTTCCGACATCTCCCCTTTCAAATGCTTCACCGCTTCATTTAACATCTTACAGTACAAATCATATCCAACCGCTTCCATATGTCCATGCTGCTCGGCCCCCAGAAGATTTCCGGCCCCTCGAATCTCAAGATCCCTCATGGCGATCTTAAAGCCGGAACCAAGGTCTGTGAACTCCCGTATTGCCGCCAGACGTTTCTCTGCAATCTCTTTTAACATCTTATCCCTGCGGTACAAAAGAAAGGCATATGCCATACGGTTAGAACGCCCTACGCGTCCTCTAAGCTGGTATAACTGGGAAAGCCCCAGACGGTCAGCGTCATGGATAATCATTGTATTTACATTGGAAATGTCCAGCCCCGTCTCTATAATCGTTGTCGAAACCAGCACGTCAATCTCGCCGTTGATGAAATCATACATAATCTTCTCAAGCTCTGATTCTTTCATTTGTCCATGAGCAAACGCCACATTGACTTCCGGCACAAGCTTCTGAACCCGGGCAGTCACTTCCGCAATGTCCTCTACCCGGTTATAGACATAGTACACCTGTCCCTGACGGGCACATTCCCTCTCGATTGCCTCCCGCACCATCTCTTCGTTGTACTCCATTACATAAGTCTGAATGGGCAGACGTTCCTCCGGAGCCTCTTCAAGAACACTCATATCCCGGATTCCGATAAGGCTCATATGGAGGGTACGCGGAATCGGCGTTGCCGTCAGCGTCAGTACATCCACATTTTCCTTTAACTTCTTAATCTTTTCTTTATGCTGTACCCCGAACCTCTGCTCCTCATCAATAATAAGAAGTCCCAGATTCTTAAACTTCAGATCGTTACTCAACACCCGGTGAGTACCTACGACAATATCGACCAGCCCTCTCTTAACATCCTCCACAGTCTTTTTCTGCTGGGCGGACGTACGGAACCGGCACATCAGATCCACTCTTACCGGGAAATCTTTCATTCTCTGTAAAAATGTATTGTAGTGCTGCTGCGCCAAAATCGTCGTCGGAACCAGATACACTACCTGCTTATCTTCCTGCACCGCCTTGAATGCGGCGCGGATTGCAATTTCTGTTTTCCCATATCCCACGTCTCCGCAGATGAGACGGTCCATGATTTTCTTACTCTGCATATCCCGCTTGACCGCCTCAATGGCAAGAAGCTGATCTTCTGTCTCCTCAAACGGAAACATTTCTTCAAACTCTTTCTGCCAAACAGTATCTTCGCCGTATTCGTAGCCTTCCTGATTCTGTCTGGCGGCATACAGTTCCACCAGATCTTTGGCAATCTCCTTGACGGCTCCGCGGACTCTCGTCTTTGTCTTTGTCCACTCCTGGGTTCCCAGACGATTCAACTTTGGCTGTTTTGCATCAGAACTTGCGTATTTCTGGATTAAATCCAACTGCGTTGCCGGAATATAGAGATTTCCGCCTTTCGCATACGAAATCTTCATATAATCTTTGGCAATCTTATCCACTTCTATCTTTTCAATGCCTTGATAGATTCCCAGACCATGATTTTCATGAACTACATAATCCCCTGGCTTTAATTCAGAGAAACTTTGAATCTTTCTCCCCTCGTAAACTTTACGTTTCTTCTTTTTCTTCGTCCGTCCGAAAATGTCAGTCTCCGAGATAACCGTAAATTTAAGCATCGGATATTCATAGCCGGAAGTGATATGCCCGTAGGCAGTCATAATCTCGCCATGCTTTACTTCCCGCTCCAAATCGCCGCTATAATAACTGCTCAGATTATAGTCTCTCAAATCTTCTGCCAGCCGCTTCGCCCTTGTTCTGGAACCGGACAATAAGATTACCCTGTAACCGTTTCGTTTCAGTCGTTTCAAATCCTGTGTCAGTATCTCAAAACTGCCATTATATGGATTCACACTTTTTGTCTGAAGACTTACTGACTCTCGGACGACAAACCCCTTCGCCCGCATCTCAAGAGCGAAAAACCCAACGCTGGAATACTCGTTCATACGATTTACAATCTGTTCGGCAGAAAAAAGCATTCCCTCTTCTTCCGATACTTCGTAACCGACTTCTACTCTCCGCTTCTGCGCCTCCATAAATTCTTCTTCTACGCCCTGTCCTTTTTCCAACAAGCGTACTGGCTCATCCAAAAACAAAAGTGTCTGTTCCGGCACAAAATAATCCAAAAAAGAGACGCCCTTTTCTCCCTTGCCCGGTACTTCCGAAGCCGGATAGACAGAGATTTCCGGAAGATTCTGAATAGAACGCTGGGTTTCCACATCAAACAGCCGGATAGAATCTACTTCATCTCCCCACAGCTCAATACGCACCGGCGCATCGCTGGTCAGGGGATATACATCCAGAATTCCGCCGCGCACCGCAAACTGTCCTGAGCCTTCAATCTGTTCCACTCTCTCATAACCCACAGCAGAAAATCTCTTCTGGAGTTCTCCCATATCCACCGTATCTTCACCGCCGATATGAATGACTTGCTCTTTAATCTTCTCTTTCGGAAGAAGCAGATCCATAAATGCATCAAAACTTGTCACCACAACGGCAGACTCTTTCTCCGTCACCGCCTCAAGCACTTCCATCCTCTGCTTTACAAGTTCCCGGCTTCTAAGATCCGCCTGATAAAACAGCAGATCCTTCGCCGGATAATAGTAAGTATCTGCGTCAAGCATCCGGTATTCCTCATAGATCTGCTTCGCCTTTGACTCACTGGAACAGGCGATGACTTTATAAGGACAGCCATCGCCAAGCGCATACATCATATGGGATTTTTGAGAATTAACACATCCCGAGATACGTATCATCCCGGGACTTTTCCGTCTTATCTTATAGATTTGTTCAAACTCTGCCAATTCCGTAAGCGGGGCATATAAAGCCTGCATATTTATATCTCCTTAGGTTTTACTTTTCTATTATACTCATTCATGGCAGCCTCCATCTCTCCGTCTAATATCTTCTCTACTGCCTGTACCGATTTCCCATAGCCTTCTGCCATCTCCTGCTCCTCCTCTTTTGAAAAGCGGCTCAGCACATAGTCTGCCAGATCATAGTTCTTCGGTTTCTCTCCAACGCCCACTTTCACCCTCGGAAACACATCTGTTCCGAGATGACTGATAATATTCTTCATGCCGTTATGTCCGCCGGCGCTCCCCTTCTTCCGGATACGAATCTGCCCCGGTGGAAGACTGATGTCATCATAGATCACAATCAGTTCCTGCTCCTCATCAATCTTAAAATAATCTATCAGACCACGAATACTCTCTCCACTTAAGTTCATATACGTCTGAGGCTTAGCAAGAATCACCTTCTGTCCCTCGATGATGCCTTTTCCGATGTAGGCCCTGTTCTTTTTACCGTCTACTGATATATTATATTTGTCCGCAAGAGCGTCTATGACATCAAACCCCGCGTTATGTCTCGTCCCCTCATACTGAGATGTAGGATTTCCAAGTCCTGCTATAATAAACATATTGACCACCTTTTTATTTTCTCTTCATATATTCTACAAGACAACGTATCATTTGTCACTAGAAACTTTTGTAACTATTCAGGTGAATAATTTTCATTTATTCTTCATACATTATAGAAAGCGAAAATATCATATAAAATACAGGAGGTCGCTATGAGTTCCAAAACAAAAATTGTTGTACTGCATATGAAGGAGATTATTTACACCATAGTATTCGCTGTGTTAGCAATAGTATTAATCTTATTACTGCTGTTTATGTTCCTGCCAAAAAATAAAGGAACATCTGTTACTGGTCAAAAATACATCCCCGGAAGCTATACCTCAACCGTATCTTTGAATAATACGACGCTTGAGGTGGAAGTGGCGGTGGATGAAACCCATATAAATTCTATTCGCTTCTCCAATCTGGATGAAACGGTTGCAACCATGTATCCCCTCATCCAGCCAACGATTGAAAACATTGCCGAACAGGTCTATGATAAACAATCTCTGGAAAATATCGAATATTCCAAAGACAATCCTTATTCTTCACAAGTCATCGTTAATGCCATCAATGAAGCGTTAGAAAAAGCCATAGCAAAAAAATAGCTATGGCTTTTCTCTTTTATCCTTCAACAACTAAATATCTCCCGCTTGGAAGCAAAAATACTTCCGACGCTTCTTCCAGTTCTTCTGCCGACATCCCGTCCACATCAAGCCCTTCTCCTTCCAGGAAATCCCGCACCTCGTCAATATTTTCTAAAACTGCCGCCATGCAATCCTCTAAAAACGCCTCTGCTTCCGCCATCGTCTCTGCCACTGGCTCATCAAAAAGCTGCTCCTGTTTTTTCAGGAACGTCTTCAAACACTCTTCATCATATTCATACATTTCACTGCCCTCCTTCATCATATATTTCTATACAAACTGCAAAAGCTTCATCGGATGATGAACCAAATGTTTTGCCCCCACAGTTTCTAATTCCTCCTTTGTCCGAAATCCCCAAGTGACTCCTACCGTTTTGATACCGCCGTTTTTCCCGGTCTCAATATCCACTTCCGAATCCCCCACATAAAGGCACTCCTGCGGTGATACGTTCAGTTCTTTCAAAATGCGGTAAATTCCTTCCGGATCTGGTTTTCTCTTCACATGCTCCTGCTGTCCGGATATGCAGTCAAACGTTCCTTCTCCAAACATCTCCATCACGATCTGATAGGTCTGTGCATGAGGTTTGTTGGAAAGTACGCCAAGTTTAATTCCCCGATCCCGAAGCGCATTTACCATATCTGCAATTCCTTCATAGAGTGTTACATGATATGTACAATTCTTAGCAAATATGCGTCCATATGCCCTCATTGCTTCGTCAAGCCTCTCCCCGTCAGGATCTCCGGCCGCCCGGATTGCCTGATCCATCAGACACCTTGCTCCATTCCCCACAAATTGGCGGCACTGTTCTTTCGTAATCTTAGAAAGTCCCATCTCTGTCAATGTTTCCTGCACAGAATAGATCAAAGATTCCAAAGTATCAGCCAATGTGCCGTCCAAATCAAATATACAAGCTTTCATCATTTATTTCCCTCCATGAAACAATCATATTATGAACCGGCACAAATTTCAAGTATAGAAATCACAGTTTTTGGTTTACATTTATATTTATTTTTCAGAAGCAGTATTTTAACTCAAATACTGCTTCATTGTACGAAGGGCATTTTTTTCCAGCCGGCTCACCTGCGCCTGAGAAATTTCTATCTCCTGCGCCACTTCCATCTGTGTCTTTCCTTCAAAAAACCGGAGTCTGATAATCAGCCGCTCTCGTGGGTTCAAATGTTCCATAGCGGCTTCCAGAGACAGATTCTCCACCCATTTTTCTTCTTTGTTCTTCGTATCACTCAACTGGTCCATCACATAAAGGGCATCTCCGCCTTCATTGTATACCGGCTCCTGCAGACTCATAGGCGCCTGGATGGCATCAAGCGCAAACACAATATCTTCCTTGGAAATACCGATTTCCTCAGCAATTTCCTGTACCGTAGGTTCTTTCAAGTTCCGTTTGATATAATTCTCTTTTGCATAAATCGCCTTATATGCCGTATCTCTAAGCGAACGACTGACGCGGATCGAATTATTATCCCTCATATAGCGGCGGATTTCTCCGATAATCATAGGAACGGCGTACGTGCTGAATTTCACATCCAGTTCTGTATTGAAATTATTAATGGCTTTAATAAGCCCGATACACCCGATCTGAAACAAATCATCCGGATTTTCATTACTTGCTCCAAACCGTTTGATCACGCTCAGTACAAGTCTCAGATTGCCCTTAATATATTCTTCCTTTGCTGCTTCGTCTCCTGCTTTTATTCTCGCAAACAAAGCTTCCTTTTCCTCTTCTTTGAGGATAGGAAGCTTTGATGTATTCACTCCGCAGATTTCTACTTTTCCCTGTGCCATAATAAAATCCTCCTATACCAGAACGTACTTCATACTTTCTTTCTAGTAGAATTCTTCTCCATATGCACTTTTGTTATTCTAAGACACAGGAAAATAAAAAAACTTTTACTCCTTGACAGATGGTCTGCCTGCTATCTGTCCCACTTATCCGCCAGATTCTGAATCTGTGTTTCTAATTTTGCCAATTCCTTATTGGCAAGCTCTTCATTTTTATATACCACATTAAGAAGCCTTTTGGCTGCGGCAACTACACGCTCGAACGCCATATGCTTCTTTGCCTTTACCGGTTTTTCCGCAACTTTCTTCGGTTCCCTTATTCCTACCGACAGAATCTCTCCGCTCAAAAGATCTACACATCCTCCGGAAAATGGAGCAAACGCCGGATAACCGAATTGTTCTGTAACGAGTTTGGCGAATTCTTCCGTCACTGTATCCTCGCCATGTACGACAAACACATGACGAACGGGCGACTCAATTCCTTGAATCCATGACAAAAGCCCATTCACATCCGCATGTCCGCTGATTCCCCGAAGCATTTCAATATGTGCGTTCACCTCTACTGTCTCTCCAAAGAGCTTCACACACTCTGCGCCCTCGATGAGTTTCCGTCCCAGTGTCCCTACTGCCTGGTATCCGACGAAGCATATAGTACACTCACTTCTCCAAAGATTATGTTTCAGATGATGTCTGATACGTCCTGCCTCACACATACCAGAAGCTGAAATGATTACTTTTGGTTTCTCATCAAAATTAATCATTTTAGACTCATCACTTGTCACAGTGGTGCGAAGACCCGGAAACAGCAATGGATTAATTCCCTGTTTCACCAGTTCCATAGCTTCTTCGTCAAAGCAGGACTGTACATTCTTATGAAATACGTTCGTTGCTTCAATAGCAAGCGGACTGTCTACATACACTTCAAATCCCGAATACTCCGGCACCAGGTTCTTCTCTTTGATCTCGCGGATAAAATACAAGAGTTCCTGCGTTCGTCCTACCGCGAAAGACGGAATCACCACGTTACCGCCTTTTGCAAATGTCTCCTTTAGAATTCTCGTAAACTCTCCCACATAATCCGGCACACTGTCTCCATGAGTTCGGTTTCCATACGTAGATTCTACCACAATATAATCTGCCTCTTTCACTTTCTGAGGATCTCGTATAATGGGTTGGTTTAAGTTGCCCACATCTCCGGAAAAGACAATCTTCCTCATCTCTTCCTCCCCTGTAATCCACACTTCAATAGACGCAGATCCCAGCAAATGTCCTACATCTGTAAACCGCACCTCTATCCCCTCGCAAAGTGTAATCTTCTGATCATAATCACAAGGATGTAAAAGCTTTATTGCCGCCTCTGCATGTTCCATCGTATAAAGTGGTTCAAACAACTCTCCACCGCTTCTCTTTGCTTTTCGGTTTCTCCATTCTGCCTCAAATTCCTGAATATGAGCACTGTCACGAAGCATGATATTACATAGATCCGCCGTTGCAAAGGTAGATATGATTTCTCCGCGAAAGCCCTCTTTACAAAGCAGTGGAATCTTTCCCGAATGATCGATATGCGCATGTGTCAAAAGCACATAATCAATCTCTCCGGCAGCCACCGGAATCTCCTGATTTTCATAGAGATCCAGACCTTGCTCCATTCCACAGTCCACCAGAATGTTCTTCCCACACGCTTCAATCATGTGACAACTTCCCGTCACCTCATGAGCCGCACCAATAAATGTAAGTCTCACAAAATCACCTTCTTCCTCATAGTATTTCTTCACTTTTCTCTATTGTATCACTTTTATCAGATTATTGCTACGAATACTTTACTATTTCCCGTCTTAATCTAATCATAATCTTTTTTTCCAATCTGGATATGTAAGACTGCGAAATACCGAGAATGTCAGCCACCTCTTTCTGCGTTTTTTCCTCGCCATCTACGGTTCCAAGTCCAAAACGCATTTTTATGATTGTCCGTTCTCTGCCTGATAATTTTCCAATCGCTTTTAACAGAATCTTCCGCTCCGCCTCCGTTTCCATATCCCGATAAATCGTATCTTCGTCTGTTCCAAGAATATCTGACAGTAAAAGCTCGTTGCCGTCCCAATCTACGTTCAACGGCTCATCAATAGATACTTCCATCTTCGTCTTATTATTTCTCCGCAAATACATTAAAATCTCATTTTCAATGCAGCGAGAGGCGTATGTTGCCAGTTTGATATTTTTCTCTGGGTTAAATGTATTGATTGCCTTAATAAGACCGATCGTTCCAATGGAGATCAAATCTTCTACTCCTACACCCGTATTGTCGAATTTTTTTGCAATATAGACAACAAGCCGCAGATTATGCTCAATCAAAAGCTTTTTCGCCTTCTCGTCCTCCCCCGTTCCAAGTTCGCTGATGGCTTTCGCCTCCTCTTGATTCTCAAGGGGCGCTGGGAGAATATCCGAACCGCCGATGTAATGGACATCTCTTTGTCCCGGGAAAAATATGGTTCGAAAATCCGGAATGAACTTTAATTTTTGTGGCATTGCTATACTCATCATATAATTACTCCTCCTCTATAATATGTCAGGATTCAAGATCATCTCATAGTCGTCTTTACTTAACTCATCTTCGCTTACCGCAACATATGGATGTTCTATGACCTGCTTATCTTTCTTTAGAATCTCTAATCTATCCAGTTTTACAAGAGGCAGAACCCCTTGTGATTTCCCAATGGAATGATAAGGTATAAACCGAAATATGGTTTCACCATCCCCACCGTACAGTTTTTTGGCTGTCTCTTTACTGAGAATACTGACCGGTTCTCCCGTCAAAGGATCACGAAGGGAATTCCCGGTATCAATAAGTGCTTTTACTTTCTGCATGTTTTCACCATTTCTCAATATCACTTCGCAGTGGTACTGGTTCTGCCTTGCAAGGTAACTAATCAGATTCCAGATTCCAAGTACCAAATAGTAACTGACAATCGCAAATGCAAAAAAGAGACTTCCATATCTCAGATATTGTTGAAAAAAGGTAAATACACCTCCCAACAGAAAGCTGCTCACATAAAGCAGGGCGTACGCTCTTATAAACATCCGGCTCCATGGAATATCAAGTCCTGTCTTTAACATCAGGACTCCCACACACCCATAGAATAATACAAGCTTTATAAATCCATATGGAATAGGCATTATGAGAACTACACATGTGAGAAACGCTCCGAGTAATGCCCCTGTGCAAAGCCTTGCATGGGATACAGACCTCCTTAGTATCTTCCCGGTGATAGTTAAAATCATATAGTCCATCATAAAATTAATAAGGAAAAATACATCTATGTATAATTCATAGTGCACATTCCACCTTCTTTCTATTTTTAATAAGCTTATTTTTTATGGGAACAAAATTAATTATAGATGGATATGCCTTTATAATTTGTCAGAATCTGGAAGACATTCTCATTTTTGTTCGACATATTTTGTCAAGAAATAAAAGATATAATAAGACATAAAAACCCCTAAGTGCACATCACTTAGGGGCTATAACTACTATTTATTTTCTGAAGAAATCAGGAATCTTGATCGCCTGCTCTTTTACCTTACTTGAAGGTGTTCTCGGTGTATCCAGTGTTGGAGCCGTTCCTCCTACCGGCCTTCTCTGTGGGGTAGAATCTGCTGTTCCTTTCGAACGAATCATTCCAATATCTAACTGCGGAGACATATGTTCTTTCATCTGTGATCTTTGCTGAACCGGTCTGTCATACCCCATACCATGAGCTGCAGAACCCGCCTTCTGGCTTTCCAGTCTTGTTTTTAACTTAGACGCACTGCCGCCTACATTATGAAGTCCTGTTGCAATAACAGTAATCGTAGCCTCGTCTGCTCTGGAATCATCATACATCGCTCCAAAGATGATGTTCGCTTCCTCGCCTGCAAGATCCTGTACATACTCTGCCGCATCTGACGCGTCCATAAGTGTAATATCACCTGATACATTAATAATAACATGTGACGCACCTGCAATGGTTGTCTCAAGAAGCGGACTGGCAACTGCCTGCTTAACTGCCTCAAGCGCCTTATCATCGCCGCGCCCCTGTCCAATACCAATATGTGCAATACCTTTATCCGTCATAACTGTCTGAACATCCGCAAAGTCGAGATTGATCAACGATGGTACATTGATCAGGTCTGTGATTCCCTGAATACCCTGCTGTAATACCTCATCCGCTTTTTTAAGAGCCTCCGGCATTGTTGTACGTCTGTCAACAATCTCAAGAAGCTTGTCGTTCGGAATAACAATCAAAGTATCTACGCTTTCTTTTAATTTTTCAATTCCTCCAAGAGCATTACTCATACGAGTTTTTGACTCAAAACGGAACGGTTTGGTAACAACTCCAACCGTCAATGCTCCCTGCTCTTTCGCAATACGCGCAACAACAGGCGTCGCTCCTGTTCCTGTTCCGCCGCCCATACCACAAGTAACAAATACCATGTCAGCGCCTTTTAATGCCGCTGATATTTCCTCTGCACTTTCTTCTGCAGCTTTCTCACCAACTTCTGGTCTTGCACCAGCTCCAAGCCCTTTCGTAATCTTGTCACCAATCTGCATAAGTGTGGGGGCTTTACTCAACTGAAGCGCTTGCTTATCTGTATTAATAGCTATAAATTCCACACCGGCAATCTGTTCATCAATCATTCGGTTTACAGCGTTATTACCGCCTCCACCAACTCCAACAACAATTATCTTTGCCGCCGCTTCTGATTCGTTCGTCTTAATTTCTAGCAAGGGTTTCTCCTCCTTTGTTTCCTCAATATATATATTATACATCCCATACATAAAGCATCGCATATAAAAGTACAGTTTGCCATATATACTATATAATATAAGCTTTTGTATAAAATATCAATAGAATTACTGAATTTTCTCAATTTTATTTTGTAATTTTCTCTACCTTGAATGCAACCGTATCCTGTTCCTCCGAATATTTCTCCAGATGAAGCGTTCCGCTCTTATCTCCAAGCTCTTCCAAAATCGGCGCAATCTGCGCTATTTTCACCGAAGTTACGTTATTTCCGAGGTTTACACGTATATTTTTTATGTATACATATATATTTTCTTTTTTATATACAATCTTTTTTGCAGAGAGATCATATTTTTTAAGTCCCTGCGTTGTCTCCAGAACTTCTTCAAAAATTCCTGCCTCTTTTCCTTTCAGGCGCCCATACTCTTCCACTTTATTTACTTTAATTCCCTCCACATACGGGACTCCGCTTATGGGATTTTTGCGTTTCTCAACAACCAGGCCTTCTTTGTCAAAATAGCTATAATCTTTCTTATCGTATATACATCCTACAATTTGTTTCTCTTTCACAGTGATTCTTATATGCCATGGCGCTTTCAAACTGACCTTCAATTCATCCAGACAAGGCAGCGTATCCCCTTTCCCAATGGCATATTTTCCAAGGATATATAACGAATTATCAGAAAACTTATCGTTTTTTACAAGTTCCAATACCTCCTGGTCTGTACAGTAATCATTGCCTCTTATCTCTATTCTCTGAATATGGAACAATAAAAGTATGGCAATTATAATTATTAAAACGCCCAGCATAAGTACAAAAAACGCATAAATCTTATGTGCTTTCTTCTTTCTGCTCTTCTTCATGTATGTTCCTCCTCATATAATATCAGGTTACCGAAAGTATACCACTTTTGACACACTTAGTACAAGCCCCATTTCTGCCAGTAGAAATACGACAGATGTTCCACCATAGCTGATAAAGGGAAGTGTGATTCCGGTATTCGGAATGGTATTGGTCACAACCGCAATATTTAAAATGACCTGTATCATCATGTGCGCCATTGCTCCAGAGGCGATAAGCGCTCCAAACAAATCTTTTGCATGGGTTGCTATTACAAAAAAACGCCAGATCAAAATCAAAAATAAGATCAAGATAAAGCCAGCGCCGAAAAGCCCCAATTCCTCACAGATAATGGAAAAAATCATATCGTTTTGAGCCTCCGGAACGAATCCTAATTTCTGTACGCTTTCGCCAAGCCCCCGGCCAAAGAGCCCTCCGGAACCAATGGCATAAAGTCCCTGCAGCGTCTGATAACCTTTCTCGAAGTTCTCCGGGTTCCGCCAGA
The DNA here is from genome assembly GCA_910578495.1 of uncultured Dorea sp. GTDB lineage: Bacteria > Bacillota > Clostridia > Lachnospirales > Lachnospiraceae > Dorea_D. The sequence continues at coordinate 18,813 of CAJTRE010000028.1, read as the reverse complement.
TCTCCAGACGTTCCAAACGGTAGCTTTCAAGCGCCAGAAAAATCGTCATAAATCCTACACCTGCCGCCCCCATCACTAGAAACTGCGCATACTTGGGACTTGCCACAAACACAAGAATAACACCAATCCCAAGAATGATAATAGCGGTACTTAAATTGCTGGCTCCCACCAGACCTACAATTGGCAGAATCATTACCATAATCTTAATAAGCGTCCGTAGTTTCCCCATCTCTTTCACATTTCTGCTTACAACCCATGCCAGAAACAATATGATCGCAACCTTGGAAAATTCGGACGGCTGAAAAGATAACGGGCCCAAAGACAACCATCTTTTGGACCCATTGTACTCATCTCCTACGAATATGACCGCAATGGACAAAAGAATCGCCGTAAAATATCCAAGCAGAGCAAAATTCTTCCATATATGATAGTCCATATTAGCAATCACAAACATACCCACAATTCCAAGACAGGTGGCAAACGCCTGTTTCTTCAGGTAATAAAAGGAATCGTGAAATTTTACTTCTCCATTATATGCGCTGGTACTATACAGGATAATAAGTCCCATAATCATCAGCATAAACAACGCGGTCAGAAGCGTATAATCATACTTCCTGTTTTTCGACTTTGTAGGTGTCAATCTGTCATGCACTCCTTATAAGGAATTTACAATCTCTTTAAACTTCTCTCCACGTACTTCATAATTCGGGAACATCCCCCAGCTTGCACATGCCGGCGACAGAAGCACTGCCTCCCCGCTTTGGGCTGTCTTTGCCGCAAGGAGTACTGCTTCCTCAAAGGTATCGGCAAATGTATAGTCATGGAAACCGCATTTCTCTGCGTTCCTTGCAATCTTCTCTTTGGTCGCCCCGATTAGAATCAACTTTTTCACTTTACCGTCAAATGACTCAATCCACTCTGTATATTCGGAATCCTTATCATATCCGCCGCCGATCAGCACTGTCTTACGATTCATCGCCTGTATGCCTTTAATCGCCGCATCCGGATTCGTCCCTTTGGAATCGTTATAATATGCAACGCCGTTTTTCTCCGCCACATATTCAATCCGGTGTTCCACACCTTTAAATGCAAGCACTGCTTTTCGGATTGTCTCTATAGGCACCGCGTATACCGCCGCCATCGCTACGGCCACCATTACATTTTCATAGTTGTGAACCCCCAAAACCTGCAATTCATCTGTGCTGCAGATAACCGTCTCAACCGGATTCTTATAGATGATCTTACCATCCTCTAAGTAGATTCCTCTTTCTAGTTTACGCCGGCTGCTGAAATATAGAACCTGAGATTTTACTTCTTTTCCAAATTCTCTCGTCCGGTCATCCTCATAATTAAGCACACACCAGTCGGTTTCCGCCTGATTCATAGCGATATTTTTCTTAGCGGCAACATAAGCCTCCATCGTATGATGACGATTCAGATGATCCGGCGTAAAATTAAGAATTGCACTCACTTTCGGACGAAACGTCACAATACTCTCCAACTGAAAGCTGCTCATCTCCGCAACAGCCACAGAGGCATCCGTCATATTTCCCACAGCAACCGTATAAGGATTTCCAATATTGCCAACAACAAAGACTTCCTTCTGGTGCGCTTTCATAATCTCGCCCAATAACGATGTCGTAGTCGTCTTTCCGTTCGTTCCAGTAATGGCAAGCACATCTCCCTTACCAAACGCATATGCAAGCTCTACCTCTCCGATTACTTCCATACCTTTTACCCGCATTTTCTCTATTATTGGAAGATCCGCCGGCACTCCCGGACTTAAAACCACAAGTTCCAATGCTTCCAGCATTTCATCCGGGAATTCCCCAAGTACGATATGTGCCCTCGACATCTCTCCGAGCTGCTCTCTTAGGACGCTTTCTTCTAATTTATCATTCCCATCATAAAGTACAACATCTGCCCCATGATTTTCCAGCAATTTCACTGCCCCGATTCCACTGATACCGGAACCAAAAACCAGTGATTTCTTTCCTGTAACTTCCATAAGTTTCCTCCTACATTGCCATCAGCGCAATCAAACACAAAATCGCTGTAATAATTGAAAATACTGCAACCACTCTTGTCTCAGACCATCCGCAAAGCTCAAAGTGATGATGAATTGGCGCCATCTTAAAGATACGTTTTCCTCCGGTCTTCTTAAAATAAGTCACCTGTATCATGACCGATAATACTTCTACCAGATAAATGAGTCCTACAATCAAAATAAAGATCGGCATCTGAAGCATATATGCTGTGGATGCCACAAACCCTCCAAGCGCCAGAGAACCTGTATCTCCCATAAATACACTTGCCGGATATACATTAAATAACAAGAATCCAAGCAGCGCTCCCACAACCGCACAAGTTACCGGCTCAATGCCGCTCTTTGTTCCGACCGCCACAACTGTAAAGAACGTTGCCACAAGAACCGTCACACTAGAAGCAAGACCGTCCAGACCATCTGTAAAATTTACGCCGTTCACCGTTCCGATCACAGCGAAAAACATCAGCCCGATCGCAAGCCATCCAATATCCAGATACTTTCCGCCGGAGAATGGAAGTAACATTGTCAAAGATACGTCTGTAAATTTTACAATATAGAAAGCAAAAATTGCTGTCACTACGATCTGAAGCGCCATCTTCTGTTTCGGATACAGTCCGTCAGAACGTTTCATGACAACTTTCAAATAATCATCCAGAAATCCGATCAGTCCAAAGCCCAATGTCACAAACAGGATTGGGATAATCTTTGGATAGTCTTTAATATAAAACACAGAAGTCACAACCACACTTAACAGGATGATCACGCCTCCCATAGTCGGAGTTCCTGCTTTCTTAAGATGTGACTGCACACCCTCCACTCTTTCGGTCTGCCCCATCTTCAGTTTTCTGAGAATCGGAATCACCACCGGCCCCATAATCACACTCAGCACAAAGGAAATCAATACCGGAACAAATACTGTATAATTCATAATCCACCTCTTACTCTTTCTCATTAGCTTCTTACTTTTAACCTTACATAGTATACTTCATTTCCTATTCTTTTTCAATGCCAAGATAGGGAAATATATTTTGAAAGATGTCTCCAATCACCGGGGCCGCTATCGTTCCTCCATAGTATATCCCTTTTGGATCATAGATTACACACATTCCAAGAATCTGAGGATTGTCCGCCGGAGCAAAACCGATAAAGGAGGAAATGTATTTGTTCGCACTTCTTGGAAGCGTCTGGGAAGTAGCAGTCTTCCCGCCAATCTCGTAACCTTCCACATATGCGTTTTTTCCAGAACCCTCAGAAACTACGCTCTCCAGTAATTCCTGCATAGTCTCTGATGTTTCTTTCGACAGGATACGCTCCCCTTTCCCATAGTCAAACTCCTCTACCACTTTTCCCTCCCGGTTGGTCACTCGCACGCCAAAGTGCGGCGTTACGCGCTTTCCTCCATTTACAAGAGAACTGACTGTGGCGGCCATCTGCATAGGCGTCACCTGAAAGGACTGACCGAAACTCATAGTGGCGAGCTCCACCTGTCCCACATTTTCTTTCTTATGCATAATCGTTCCTGCTTCCCCTGGAAGATCCACTCCCGTCTTTCCCATCATTCCAAACTGATCAAAATATTTATAAAAATTATCCACGCCGAGTCGAAGTCCAATATCAATAAACACCGGATTACAGGAGTTTCTGATTCCTTCCACAAAGTTTTCAGCACCATGACCGCCCACTTTATGACAACGAATCTTCCGGTCTTCCACCATCCGGTATCCCGGACAGCTAAAAGAATCTTGAAGTTTCACAACATCTTCTTCCAGACAGGCGGAAGCTGTAATAATTTTGAATGTTGATCCTGGCTCGTAGGTATCATTGATACATCCATTTCTCCACATCTGATTCAGCGCCTCCTGTTTCTCATCCGGAGACAGTGAATCTGCCCCATTACTTAATGTAAATGGATCGTTTAAGTTGAATTCCGGAACATTCACCATTGAAAGAATCTTTCCATTCTGAGGATTCATAAGAAGAATCGCCACCTTTTCCGCCTGCTTTTCTTCCATTACTTTCTCCGCCATCTGCTGTGCGTACATTTGTATATTATAATCCAAGCTGATCTGAAGCGTATTTCCTGCGATTGGTTCTATTCTGTCTTCCGCCACTTGATCAAGCTCCACGCCCCGCGCGTCTGTAGTTGTTAGAATAGTTCCGTTTTTCCCTTTCAGATAATCTTCATATTTTACTTCCAGGCCGATGATTCCCTGGTTATCTCCTCCGGTAAATCCAAGCACTTTAGACGCCAGCTCTCCGTATGGATAATAACGCTTAAAATCCTCATCCACTTTTACGCCTTCAAGTTCCAAATTGCGAATCTGATCTCCCGTCTTCTTATCCACATTTGTCTTAATCCGTTCCATGGAAGATACTTTTTCTACTTTCTTTCGCACTTCTGCTTCTTCCATTTTAAGAATACCGGACAGCTCTGTCACGACTCGTTCCGGCTCCTTAATCTGACTGTGAATCACAGAAATAGTACATACTGTTTTATTAGTGGCAAGAATCGTTCCATTCACATCTATAATCTCACCTCTCGCCGCCTTAATCTCCCGTTCCCTCTCATGCAGCGCCTTTGCTTTCTGCTGATAATATTCTGCATCAAAAACCATCAGATATACCAGCCGCCCCACCAGTCCCAAAATGACAATGACCGCACATACGAACACAACAAATATTTTCCTCTTATTGAAAGTCTTATTCTTCATTAATAAAACAACCCCACACAGGCTTTTTAATAATTTATTATAGCCTGCGCGGGGTTATTCACCGAATTGCTCTATTCTTTTTTGGAATCTGCTTTTTCCACACCCAGATACGGGAATATTTCTTTCATAATATCAGAAGCAATCTGTGTGGCAAATCCACTGTTCGCCTGATTAGAATCGTTTGGCTCATTGACTACCACGTACACAACTACCTGCGGATTTTCCTGCGGAGCATATCCGATAAAAGATACCAAATATTTCCCCTTTCCACGAGGGTGTTTCTCCGCCGTACCTGTCTTACCGCCCACGTCGTATCCTTTTACTGCCGCAGACGAACCGGTACCTTCTTCCACAACTCCGAGCATATAGTCTTTGACAATCTTACTTGTTTCTTCCGAAACAGTTCTACGAACAAGCACAGGATCTTTACTCGCTGTTACATTTCCATTTTCATCCTGAATCTGTTTTACAACATGCGGTTTGTAATAATTTCCACCGTTGATAAGGGAACAAAATCCGGCGGCAAGCTGCGTCATCGTCACGTTGAAATTCTGACCAAATGAGTTGGTTGCAAGACTGGCAGGGTCCATATTCTCCGGCGTATACAAAAGCCCTTCTGCCGACGCTTCTCCTGGAAGGTCAATTCCGGTCAACTCACCAAAACCGAAGAGACTCTGATACCTGCAAAACTCTTCCTTTCCTATTTTCTTCCCAATATGCATCATTGCAACGTTACAGGAACTTTCCAGACTCTGCTTTAAGGATAGTCCGCCATGTCCCGACCGGTTGACACAGTGAATATCGTGATCTCCTACATGAAGAAAACCGCCGCAATTATAGGATTCATTTCCCTGTAAATTCCCAAGTTCAAAACCAGCCGCTATGGTAAATGGCTTAAACGTAGAACCCGGTTCATAAGTATCAGATACACAGAAATTTTTCCACAATGTATTCAAAAGTTCCAGACGCTTCTCACTCCTTTTTTTATCCCGTTCTTCCGGAGCCAGACATTCGTCCAAATCCTTGATTGTATCAAGTTTATATTTCTTATACTCTTTATCTTCTTTTAGGTCTTCTAAAATCAAATTATCCAGATCTTCCTCCGAATAATCTTTCATAAGTTCCCTTGGTTGATTCAAATCGTAGTTCGGATAAGATGCTTCTGCCAGAATCTCACCGTTTTGCGGATTCATAACAATAACGGCAGTGTCCAGACTTCCTTCTCCCTGTTTGACCTGGTTTTTGTGGGCTTTATTAAACTTTAAAATATGTTTTTCCACAATAGACTGTACTTGCAGGTCAATGGTTGTCACGATATTCTTCCCGTTTTCCGGTTCTTTTACCGTCCGTTCAAAGGAAGCGCTCTCATCTTGATAACCGTACTCTCTTCCGTCTGTTCCATTGAGAAGCGAGTTATAAGAAGCTTCGAGCCCGTTACTTCCTACATTTCCATCAACAGTAAAACCAATTATATCACTGGCAAGTGTATTGTAAGGATACTTTCTCACATAATCTTCCTCCAGCCAGATTCCTTTTACATAAGGATATTTCTTATCATCCTCGTCAATCTTCCGAAACTTCTGTGCAGTTGCATAATCTATGCCCCGTTTTAAGACATTATATCTTCCGGATGGATTTTTCTCTATTACCTCTTCAATCTCTTCTTCCTTGATTTCAAAACAACCCTCAAGCACTTCTTTCGTCGGCTCAATATACTCTTTCTTACTAAGCATGACTTTCATGTCCACAACAACATTATAGATTCGTTCACTGACAGCAAGCTTTGTACCGTTTCGGTCTACAATATCCCCTCGCTTAAACGAAATCGTCCTGTTGTCATACTGCTGCTGGTCCAAAACAACCTTGGTATATTTATCCCCGCTTGCAGCATTAATATAAGTAATTCTCCCCACTAGGAAAACAAAAGCTAGTATAATTGCCACAAAGAGCATTACTAGCTTTTTCTGCATAACCTTATTAAATTTTCGTTTATAAAAACTTCTTCTTTTTCTTGGCATCTTCTCACCTTTATTTTTTATCAGATTCGGCCAGTACTCCTTCTTCCGGAATCTTCTCATACTGTTTGACATAATCTGCTGATGCTTTGTTATATTCAATCACCTGTGACTCAGAAGCATATACCATTCCAAGCTTCTCTTTAGCAGTTTTTCGGATTTCCTCCAGACTCACATGATCTGTTGCCGCATTATATCTTGTCGTATTCTCTTCTCTCATATTCGCAAGTTCTTCCTGCATAGCAGTAATCTTTCTGGATCGCTCCGCAACTGTCGCCTGCAAGTTGACATAGTGTACACAAATCAGCAGTGCGCTGATTGCCGCTATTGTTAAAAAGATTACATATCCCGGGCTCATATGCATGGCCTGTCTACGGTTTTTTCGTACCTGACGGCTGACTTTTCTCGGTCTTCTTGGTTCTTCTGTCTGTCTCGGTTCATATTGTGGTTTCGTCACAACATTACCATAAACATACTCCTGATGCCTTCTTACCGTCTGCCTTGCTGCCATAGATATGCCCCCTTTCTGTCATATGCCCCTGCTGTTATGCCACACTATCTTCGTTCAAATATACGAAGTTTTGCACTTTTGGCGCGGCTGTTATATTCCATCTCCTCCGCACTTGGAAGAATCGGCTTTTTAGTAACAATACTCCCCTTTGATACATTTCCGCACACACACACCGGAAAATCGCTCGGACATGTGCATGGACTTTCATTTTTGCGAAATGTACTTTTGACGATTCGATCTTCCAGAGAATGAAAGGTGATAATACACAGTCTTCCTTCCGGATTCAAAAGTTCGATCATATCGTCCAGAGAACTTTTCAACACGTCAAGCTCTCTGTTCAGTTCAATACGAATAGCCTGAAACGTCCTTTTTGCAGGATGTCCAGATTTCTTCTGATACTTCATCGGGATAGACGCCCGGATAATCTCCGTTAGTTCTCCCGTTCTCTCAATGGGCTTCTTACCGCGTGCGGCTACGATATGTTTGGCAATATTCTTCGCAAACTTATCCTCCCCGTAGTCTCTGATCACACGATAAAGTTCCATTTCTTCGTAGTCATTGACGATGTCTCTGGCCGTCATCTTCTGACGTGTATCCATTCGCATATCCAGAGGCGCATCTTCGCGATAGGAGAATCCACGTTCTGCCGTATCTAACTGATAAGAAGATACGCCCAAATCAAGTACGATCCCATCAACCTTGTCAATACCTAGTTTATGGAGCTGCGACTTCATATCACAATAGTTACTCCTGACTATCGTGACCTTCTCCCCGAAGTCTTTTAAGCGGATGCCGGCAGCCTCAATCGCCGCGGCGTCCTGGTCTATTCCTATAATACTCCCTTTGTCTCCGAGGCGCCTGCACACTTCGTAAGCATGTCCGCCTCCACCGAGCGTTCCATCCACATAGATGCCGTCCGGCTTAATGTTTAATCCATCAATCGTTTCGTTAAGTAATACTGATTTGTGTACGAATTCCATATCTTCTCCCTCTAGATACTGAATCCGTTCGCTTCCATATCAGACGCAATATCTTCAATGTTAAGTTCCACTTCAGCATTCTTTTCATCCCATCTTGCCTTGTCCCAAATCTCGGCACGCTTCCCCATCCCGATAAACACCACCTCTTTATCTAACCGAGCATGCTTCCTTAAGCCGGAAGGAATAAGGGTTCTGCCTTGTTTGTCAAGATCGCCGTCAGTTGCACTTCCCTGAAAAAAATATGCAAAAGCACGGGCTTTTTTGTCTGTGGTCGTTGGTAAAGCGTTCAATTCCTCTTCAAAGGCGGTCCATTCTGCTTCCGGGTATACATAAAGGCAATTCTCCATTCCTTTTGTTATGACGAAATGCTCCCCTAAATCGTCACGAAACTTTGCCGGAATGATAAGTCTTCCTTTGGCGTCAATATTATGACTGTATTCTCCCTTCAACATTAGAACTCACCCTCTTTCGAAGTGATTCTCCACTTATTCACCACTTCAAACCACTTTTCACCACTCTCTACCACTTGAAACCATTGTAAACCACTTTAGGTACTATTTCAACCCCTTTTTTATATTTTATTGTCACTATTCAACCATGCACTGATATAGCAGACAGGATATGAAAGCTTGCTTGCAACAGACTGTATGATATTATCAGCATATGGCTGAATACTGACTTTTTGATTGCGCAAACTAAAAAAGAACAGAAAAATCTGTTCTTTTTAGGGTATACTTTCTTATTTTATTATTCAGCTTTTGTTTCTTTTGCTGCGTTATCAAGCTCTTTCTGAAGATCTTCAAAGGCGCTATAGTCTATCTCTACTTCTTCTTTTTCTTTTCCCGCATCATAAGTATCGTAAGCAGAGTATCCAATCCATCCAATCAGCAGCAGTCCCACAACTCCCACAAGAAATTTCCGGATGCCATTACCAACCTTCTCACGCTTCATAGTCTTTTTACGGTTTGCTTTTTCTTCTTTATATCTGTCTACTTTTGCCTGACTCATCTTATCCTTGACTCCTTCTGTACAATAACTAGACTTATTGTACCACAGTCCCGGCGATTATACAACAACAATCACACCGCCATCCGAAGCATACATACTGCTGATCCCGGCAGTATCAAGTATGAGCACGTCCTTAAATGCAGCTTTTTCAAGCAGCAGGTTCTTCACCTGTTCTGCTCGTTCCCTACAATTACAATGTGAAATTGCCAAAATCTTCCCGCCTGAATCTTTCACATCACTAATCACGCTCTCTACCATTTTAACAAGCGCCTTCTTAATACCTCTTGCCTGTCCAAGCTGGCAAATTGTTCCTTGAGGAGTAGCGCCCATCACAGGCTTGATATTAAGAGCCGTTGCCACAATCGCCTTCAGTCCCGTCAGTCTTCCATTCTTTCTCAGTGTATCTAATGTCTCCAGCACAAAGTACGTATTCTGTCCTTCTATATAAGACTCAACCGCCTCAATCGTATCCTGAAAATTCATTCCCTTTTCTTCACATTCTGCAATCTTAAGTGCGATCAATGTCTCTCCCACAGACGCAGACCTGGAATTAAACACATAAATATCTTTCTCTCCATGTTCCTCGTGATACAAATTCTTGCCAAGCACCGCACTATTATAAGAACCGCTCAGTTCTGCCGAAAGCGTCACCGCATATACCCGTTCCGCCTCACAGCAGTAAGCTTCCATATATCTTTCCGGAGACGGACAGGAAGACTTCGGACATTCCGTCGATTCTGCCACAATCTTCAAAAATTTCCCTTGGTCGAATGTCTCATCATCCACAATATGATAATCTTCCACATCAATCCCCAAGGACGCCGTCTCATATATTCCGGACTTCTTCATCTCTTCTGTCAATTCTCCACAACTGTCTACTACGATTTTATAACTCATATTTCCCTCCTGCATGCCTTCGTATCATGGCATGATGATTACTCTCACGCAATGTAGTATCCAATACTACGTTTATTACTATATGATACCATATCTATATCTGAAAGGGAAGTATTTTATTCTTCAAATTTAATTTTTCTGGAAACTCCAAGTGCAATTCCCATCTCCACTGCTAAAAACAAAATCGACGTACCTCCATAGCTGATAAATGGAAGCGTCACTCCGGTATTCGGTATCGTGTTGGTCACAACTCCTACATTCAGAATAACCTGCAATGCAATATGTCCAAAGATTCCGCTTACCACAAGCGAACCATAAAGATCCGGCGCATTCTGTGCAATAAAAAGCAGACGATAAAGCAGCATGGCAAACAGCACAAATACGACAATCGCTCCAAAAATACCAAGTTCCTCACAAATGACTGACAGAATCATGTCGTTCTGCACCTCTGGAATCAACATCTTCTGAGCGCTGTTTCCCAGACCTTTTCCAAAAAATCCTCCAGAACCAATGGCATATAAGCCCTGCACTGTCTGATAAGCACCCCTGTCCGCATATTGCTCCGGATTCAGCCATGAGATAATTCTCCTGAGACGGAAGTTCTTACTGGTTGCCATCGTATTTCCTATGATCAGCACCACTGTAATGACAAGAGACATGGCTCCCGTCGCAATCACTACAAAAGGCGCTGTCTTAGGATGTACCACAAAAATCATAATACAGGTAATTCCAAACACAATAACTGCCGTACTCAAGTTATCTGTAAGAATGAGAACCCATGCTGCGGCAAAACCTCCCCACCCAAGCACTCTCCCCATACCATGCAGAGAGTAAGCCTCTCTTCCCATCTGACAGAGCAGAAACGGAATAAACAAAATGATTGCGATTTTTACAACCTCCGCCGGCTGAAGCTGTTGTTCAAACGGAAGTTTGATCCATCTGGACGCTCCATTTACGTTCTTTCCAAGAGGAGTACGTACAAGCGACACCAGAAATATCGAAAACATATAGCACGGCTTCGCCCACTTTTTATATCGGTGATAATCTATTTTTGACACAATATACATCGCTGATAAACCCACCACACAAAAGAACAATTGTCTTTTAAAATAGTGCATACTGTCTCCGTAATCTTCCAGAGCGCTGTATGAACTGGTACTGTACAACATGACAAGTCCAAAACAGATTAAAAATATCAGGATTGCAACCAGACTATAATCATAATATCGGATAATTTTCCTCTTTTTATTTTTTCTCATATTATCTACACTCCAATCGTCTCTATTATACTCAGATACAAAAACAAAAACAACCCATAAAAAAGAATCCTGCTCCGCAGGATTCTCCGCCTGCGGCGGGTCGCTTCAGCGACATGATTCCTTTCCGCCGCAGTGCGATCCCCGCGGAGCGTTTTTATTTCATAGGACGCAATTTCCTATGAAATAAAATAACAGGGGCCCTCCGGCATACCGGAAACCCCCGCCATCTTCTATATATAATAAATACGCAATCTACATGCGGTCATGGAACGTTCTTGAAATAACCTCTTTTTGCTGTTCCTTGGAAAGCTTAATAAAGTTTACAGCATAACCGGACACACGAATCGTAAGATTCGGATATTTCTCTGGATTGTCATAAGCGTCTGTCAGAAGTTCCCTGTTTAACACATTAACATTCAGATGATGCGCCATCTGTCCAAAATAACCATCCAATACCGCAGTTAAGTTTGACAGTCTTTCTTCTTCTGTCTTTCCTGCTGCCTGAGGCACAATGGAAAATGTATTGGAAATACCGTCTTTGCAACAGTCATAAGACAATTTAGCCACCGAATTTAAGGAGGCCAGCGCGCCGTTCTTATCTCTTCCATGCATCGGATTTGCCCCCGGTGCAAATGGCTCTCCCGCTTTTCTTCCATCCGGCGTAGCCCCCGTCTTCTTACCATACACTACATTCGATGTGATGGTCAAAATGGAAAGAGTAGGCTCCGCGTCTTTGTATAATTTGTGTTTCTTTAATTCTTCATAAAACAATTTTACCTGTTCGCGCGCAATATCATCCGCGCGGTCATCGTCATTGCCATACGCCGGGTACTCGCCGATCACTTCATAATCTTTGATCAGACCTGTCTCTTCATCACGAATACATCTTACTTTTGCGTACTTGATCGCAGATAAAGAATCCGTAAGCACGCTCATACCGGCGATACCAAATGCCATAAAGCGGTGCACATCTGTATCGTGGAGCGCCATCTGCGTCTTCTCATAAGCATATTTGTCATGCATATAATGAATCACATTCATCGTATTTGCATACATTCTTGCAAGCCATGGACGATAAATATTAAGAAGTTCCATAACCTTATCATACTCCAGATACTCTCCTTCATAAGGTGTATGCTCAGGGCCTGCCTGCATACCCTGCTTCTCGTCTTTTCCTCCATTTAACGCCATCAAAAGCAACTTGGCAAGGTTCGCTCTTGCCCCGAAGAACTGCATCTGCTTTCCAATCTTCATAGCGGATACACAACATGCGATTCCATAATCATCCCCGAACTTCGGACGCATCAAGTCATCATTTTCATACTGGATCGCATCTGTATCACAGGACACTTTGACACAGTATCTCTTGAAATTCTCCGGCAGTTTCTGCGACCAGAGCACCGTAAGGTTAGGCTCTGCGGACGCTTTCAGATTATATAATGTATGAAGCATACGGAATGTATTCTTTGTCACCATGCTTCTTCCGTCTTCTCCGATTCCGCCAAGCGCCTCTGTAATCCACATCGGATCACCTGCAAATAATTCATTGTACTCCGGTGTACGAAGATGTCTCGCCATACGAAGTTTCATGACGAAATCATCCATAATCTCCTGCGCCTCTGATTCTGTCAAAATTCCGCGTTTTATGTCTCTCTCAAAATAAATATCCAGAAATGTGGACGTTCTTCCAAGACTCATAGCAGCTCCGTTCTGCTCCTTAATCGCACCAAGATATGCAAAATAGAGCCACTGTACAGCTTCTCTGGCATTCGCCGCAGGTTTACTAATGTCGTATCCGTACATCAACGCCATCTCTTTTAGTTTGCCGAGGAAATTAATCTGCTGATACAATTCCTCTAACAGACGAATGTGATCCACATCCATATCTTCCATACTGAGACGGTCTTTATCTTTCTGCTTCTCTTCAATCAGAACATCCACTCCGTAAAGAGCCGCTCTTCTGTAATCACCAATAATACGTCCTCTTCCATAAGCATCCGGAAGTCCCGTAATAAGTCCACAGTGCCTTGCCGCCTTTGTCTCTTTATTGTAAACTCGAAAAACACCGTCGTTATGCGTTGTTCTGTACTGGAACTCACTTTCTACCTTATCCGACAGTTCGTAACCATACGCCCTGCAGGCATCTCTTGTCATACGAAGTCCTCCGAATGGATTTACCCCACGCTTTAACGGACGGTCTGTCTGAAGTCCTACGATAATCTCTTCCTCTTTATCAAGGTAGCCGGGCTTATAATTAAGAAGAGACGTTACGGTGTGAGTGTCTATATCCAAAACTCCATTAAACTCTCTTTCTAAAGCCAGAAGATTTTCAAATTTATGCAGTAACTTTTTCGTTCTCTCGGTTGCAGGCGCGAGAAATTCTTCATTTCCATCGTACGGAGTATAGTTTTTCTGGATAAAATCGCGCACATCTATCGTCTCCTGCCAGTTTCCTCCTGCAAATCCTTCCCATTGTGTAAATATCATATCAGTGTTCCTCCTGTAGTTTTATGTGACATCGTTTTATTCTTAACTATAGGAACATAGAACCTTGTTCTTTTTTTATACTTCGTCCGGCAAAGTATAAAAAAAGACAGCGGTCGAATTAAAACGATGCTGCCCAGACGGTCGGCTGATTACGGTACTTCATTCCCCTGTGGTATCCCACATTATCCGTCAGTAATGAAGCCCTTTATGTTTTCACTGTTTGGAGTATAACATGGCTCATATAAGAATGTCAACTGCAGCTTAGCCATACAGACACCATTTTAGATTTTTTTCATACTATAATATTGCAAATAAAGCAGAAAGAAGGAAATAATCATGCCGAATTATCGTTATAATTCGCCAGACTCCATGATGCGGGGCAGACAGGGATGTAATACTAGTATGCAGCCGCCAAGACAGGGGTGCTCCGGCATACAGACATCCAGACAACGGTCAGAACAGAGACACATGTGCATGGACGAACCAATGCGCGAACATAACCATTGTTGCGACGACAGAACCGATTATGATGAACTCAGCGGTATGCCTCTTGGAATGGCTTATGTACCATGGCAGGACTGGTGCGCACTTTATGAAGCCGAGAAAGGATTCCGTTGCGGAACCATCTTCGAGAAACTCAACAAACCATTCATGGGAGCAGGAGGTGTCTTGAGATGACAGAGAAAAATTTATCACGCAGAGAATTATTGGATTTTATCAATGTTGTAAGCTTTGCCGTAGATGACGCAAAACTGTTTCTAGACACCCACCCCTGCAACAAAGAAGCGTTAGAATACTTTGATGAATTCAAAAAACAACGTGTGCAGGCGCTCCGGGAATATGCCAGATGTTATGGTCCACTGACTCTGGACACAGCCGCTTCTGACAGTGACAGATGGAAATGGATCAACGAGCCATGGCCATGGCAGGAAGGAGGATGTTAACCTATGTGGAATTATGAAAAAAGATTACAGTATCCGGTAAAAATCACACAGACGAACCCGAAGATCGCACAGGTCATTATTTCGCAATTCGGAGGTCCGGACGGCGAACTTGCGGCGTCCATGCGTTATCTCTCCCAGCGGTACACCATGCCATATAAGGAAGTAACTGGAACTTTGACAGATATCGGTACGTAAGCCCCTGAAATGTTCCATCTCAGGGGCTTACGCTTTTTTCGCTCTGTGTGCGGGGAAGCTTCCAGTGGATGCTTTCCCGTTGAACGGTTTACCCTGCGGACGGTTCACGCTCTTTGCAGACGTGTAGCTCCATTTGAAAGGGAGAAAATTCAAATATACATCAATATGGTCTTTGTCATTCACAACCATTTTATCTAAGATTTCTTTATAAAAAACATCTTCATATTCCATACCATCTATAAGCTCATTCATCGCTTCTGTAATTTCAACAACAAGCTCTTGCTGTTTTTCGTTTATTTCCCTTTGTTTATCTATGCTGTCTATAACAGATTGGAGTTCGGTAATCTCATTCTCACATCTTGCCCTTACTGCTGAAAATTCATCTCTGGTAATATCACCAGATGTATAAAGATCAATGAGGTTTGTGCGTTTTTGCTCTATTGTTTTTATCTGTGATTTCAATTTCTCACCATCTGTACCTGCGGTATCCACTGCGATAATAGACTTGATAATAGCAAGCAAATTATCAGTAATTTTCTTCTTATTATATTTTAAGTTTTTCGTGACAAGATACATAATGTGGGTTATATCTTCGTTGCGTATGCTAAGTCCCCTACACCCAACTTGATTCCCTGCTTTGTCCACATGAGGACTTCCATGCCTTGCAGCTTCAAGACACCGCCACGCCTTATATCGGCTTCCATTTTTTCGGGTTTTATATCTCGCTACATAACTTGAACCGCAGCATCCGCATTTAATTTTCCCAGAAAACGGATAACGGTTGCTGTGCTTTGCTTTCCCCTCCTGCGAAAGTGATTTTTCATCTAACATGCGGTTTGCCTTATCAAACAGCTCACGGGAAATAATCGGCTCATGGTGGTCTTTGATAATCACAAATTCCTCTTGTCCGAGGTTTACTTTCTTTTCATGGGATAAAAAATCTGGCGTATAAGTTTTCTTCTGCACCAAATCTCCGCAATACTTTTCATTACGGATAACACGAAGAATGACTGTGTTCTGCCAATTCTCAGCCCGCATGGGCTTAATGCCCTCCTCCCGAAGTTCATGAGCGATCACATGAGTTCCTTTACCCTCATTTACAAACTTATGGAAGATAAGACGGACAATTTTTGCCCCATCCTCATTAATATACATTTTGCCATCTTTCACATCGTAGCCAAGCATACTCCGCCCAAACACAACTCCCTGCTCCATCTGGCGTTTCTGCCCCCATTTCACACGCTCGGAAGTCTTACGGCTTTCTTCCTGTGCAATCGAGGACATAATGGCAAGGCGAAGCTCTGCATCGCCATCTAAAGTGTTGATGTTATCATTCATAAAGATAACACCCACACCATACTTCTTGAGGTCGCGTGTATAGAATATGCTGTCAAGGGTATTTCTGGCGAATCGGGAGATTTCTTTTGTTACAATCAAATCAAAATCACCGTTTTTTGCACACTCAATCATACGGTTAAATTCTTTACGTTTTTTTGTGTTTGTACCAGAGATACCTTCATCTGCAAACACTTCATAAAGCTCCCAATCAGGATTACTCACTATATATTGTCTGAAAAACGTACACTGGCTTTCAAATGAATTTGCCTGGTCTTCGTTGTCCGTAGATACACGACAGTAAGCTGCAACCCTTCTCTTTGTGTGCTTTATTTTTCTTTCTTGATTTAGGGTTTCATATTTATCTATTGACATAAGAATATCTCCTTTCCTTGATTTTACCCGTTTTTACAAGGCATAAAGGTATATCCCCGTAACGTTTTCCCAATAAACTATTGTTTTTCAAGTTCAAGCAAACAGCGTTCACGCTGTGATACGGTCAATAGATTCTGTTTTTCTAATGATAAAAGGATTGCTTTCTGAATATTCACAAGAAATGCGGCATGTTTTCGCTCATTCAATTCTGGAATAGGCTCGCCAACATAGATAAATTCTCTGTGTTTCATGTAATAGACACCTCCCTCATCCTCAATGTATGAGGGGATGTTTGTACCATATAACGGGTAACCCACACAATTCAATCTACACATTCAAATTATAATAGGACGCATCTTAATAGGATACGTCCTTGCATTTCTTTTTTATGACAAAAATTCATGGCTGCCAATAACCCCAATCTGAGTATTCGGCTACCTTGCCGGCATCTGAAATCCCATAAGCGCCTTGTTTAAATAATCATTAAACGGTTTCATGATTCGAAAAATCTCTGCTGCCTTTGCCGGAAATGTTGCTGCATCGCTCAATTCTTCGTCCTTTAAAGGACATTCCAAATACCAACTCTTGAATTTAATATATTCTGCTTGAGGATGTTCTTTATCATATCCTGCCGGAACCTTCTTTAATGCTGTTCCTTGTACAGTAAAATATTTTTCAAATTCCGAATCATGTATAATTGCCTCCCACTCTTCGCCATTTTGGGCAATATAATCCCGTATCATCTTTGTTGCATCCTTAAAAATATCTGCAAACAGACCGCCTCCTAAAAAGGACTGATTTCCCGGCTTAATCATCAGATAATATCCAACAGGCACCGGCAGCTTGCCTTCTGAAGAAATATGGGCGCGGAAAGCTGGATTATACGGCGATTTGTCATGACTGAAGCGAGTATCCCTTACAATTTTAAACGTAAGGTCTTTTGGATTATTGTGTAAAATACTGCCGTCATATTTACCTATTTCAAGCATCACTTCCTGCAATAATTGTTCAAATTCAGCATTTGCTTTTTTATAGTCTTCTTTATTCGCATGATACCATTCACGATTGTTATTCATGCTTAATGCCGATAAATAATCAATAATGTACTGTATATTCATAATCTGTCTTCTCCTTTATGATTTCTGGATAATCGAAAGCTGCGTGGAATCTAGAAATTCCTGTATCAGATGTCTCGTGCGTTCAGAGGATTGATAAGGCTTACAGAACGAAAAATCCTGTGACAAGTCATCGATATCTTCCATCGCATTCTTCACATCCATCATGGTCTGAATAGGAATTTCTGTGGCTGACATGTAATCCAGCTGCATTGGATTTATACGATGACTTTGTATTGCATAATTCACTCTGTCTTTGCATTTACATTTGCCACTGCCATATTCTCCACAATATTGTCCAAGAAAGTCTGCCATTTTTTTGCGTATCCTGGAAAGCCGCTGTCGATAGGCGTCGGGGGTCATTCCCAAAATATCACCCGCGATACGACTGTCAATCTTAAACATCGTGCCCAATATAAAAATACATCTGCTTTCTGCATCAAGACACTGCAGCATCACATTGGTACAAGACATTTTCAGTTCTTCAGCTAATATATCCTTCTCCACGCTCTGCGTTAAATCTGGCACATCTTGTATTTTCCCGTTTTCTATATCATCTCCATAATACTCAAAGCTCAACGGATAATGGGCAAACATATGTTTTTTGTAATTTTTCAGGTGATTCGCAGCAATGCTGAATACCCATGTTGTAAATAAACTGTCACCTCGAAAAGAGGATAGATGAGTAATCATTTTCAGCAGGATATCCTGCGTGGCATCTTCCGCATCTGCAAATGTGCCAAGCATCCGCAGAGATAGATTAAATACAATGTCTTGCATTCCTGCAACAAGAGTTTCAAGGGCTTTTTTATCCCCTGCTGTGGCTTTACCAACCAAAGCCTTTAATTCATCATTCGTTTTTTTATTCATAGATTTTTACCTCCTACTACAATATATTTATGGTTAATCTCCCTTACAGCCAGTAAGGAATTAC
>CAJTRE010000027.1 GCA_910578495.1 uncultured Dorea sp. | reverse complement strand
GGGTGTTTTATTGGAATTAAGAGGTATGGGGTGTCGGAACTTGGAATATGTTTTACAGGCAAGAGGGATAGACTGGTATTACTTTTTAAGATGTTGTATAGATTATCAAGGCGTTTTTAAACGCATAGATTTAGCAATCAATGATATGGGCGGATTGCTGGATATAGAAATTCTAAGGGAACGTTATTACGCCAACAAGGTATGGAAACGTTCAAGAACCCATGAAGCAGTAGACAGCGGAAAATTATCGGGTACAAATGGAGATACTGCAAAAACTTTTTATATCGGTTCAAAGAATAGTTCTATCTACTTTTGCTTGTATGAAAAAGAAAAGGAACAAAAAAGCAAGGGCATAAAAACAGACATTAAGAACCGCTTTGAAATTCGTTTAAAAAATGGAAAAGCAGGGCAAACGATAGAACAACTTGTTTTTTCAAGAAATCCCGAACAGACCATAGCAAGCCTTATCCTCACACAGATAGATTTTCCCGATTATATTTTATGGGATATATTTTTAGATAATGTAACGACCTCACTTCCGTTTATTATGACACCTGTTGCTGTCAATATGGATAAAACAAAACGCTGGTTAGAAAGACAGGTCATGCCCTCTTTATTGATGATAAAAGAGATTGAAAAGAAAACAGGAGCAAATTATCTGGAAGAAATCGACAGGCATACAAGACTAACAGAAAAGCAGGAATTAAAGATTAAACAAATGACAACAGACATAGCAGACATGATTGAGAAAGATACCGCTGTTCCACAAGGGAATGACGGTATTTTTTAATTTCTTCAAAAAAACTGCAACAAAACGACTACTTGTGTACAGATATGGTGCGAGGAAAGGAAATCTAACTTTTTTTGAAAACAGGTCATCAAATCGGTGGTTGCTGTCCCTATATGATGTGAAAGAAGAAACAATTTTTAATTTCAACTTAACATTTGACAGTTTTCATTCCCTATATGGAGCAAAGAAAATCTTTTATTCCATAGTTGGCAGTTACGGTGTTGCATGGGTAGTTAGGGTATGAAAAGAAAAATAATTTTTTCATTATCAACTTAGCAACTGGACGTTTGCTGTACAGATATGAAGTGAAAAGAGAAAAAGTTTTGAATATTGGTTACGCTTCTGCTCTTTTCCAACGCGGTATATAGGAAAGACGATTTTCTTCTTTCGTGTTCTTTGACAACTGAATAAAGCAATTCAATACGTTTGACAGACAGCGAGCCATTGAAGCAGATACGCCATGACCTTTCCCCTGCAAAAGCGAGCGAACCCTATTTGTGTTCCTGTAAAAGACTTGTCCTCTTTTATCGCCATGACCTGTTCTGTCTGATAATGATACTCCCGTACAGCCACAGTTTGAGCGTTCAGAGCGTCGCACGCAATGGGTACGGCTACATAAGAACTATGCAGAGGTGAAACTCCTGTGGGCTATGACAAAAGCCGTTGAATTGCTTAAAAAAAGATTATGGAAAGGGGGTATGTGTTATTGCTGATATTGTAAAAACAATGCAAGAAAAGACAAATAATAAGCGTGGCATTGGCAACAGAGGAAAGACAAAGATTGTTGTAAAAGAGCATTTTTCCGAAAAGGGAAAGACAATGGGAGAACTTCTGACTGATGTTATGCTGGAAAAAGCAAAGCAGACAATCGCATAAAATCGGTGCAGTTGTAAGAAATAGATTGAATGGCAAAAAGTACCCGTGTTATACTTTACTTGCAAGCAGGTATTGTAAACACGGGTTAGTTATAAAGGAGGATAACTGACAATGAAACAACAGATTTACAATACTGCACTTTATCTTAGGTTAAGCCGAGATGATGAATTACAGGGCGAAAGTTCCAGCATTACCACACAAAGAAGTATGTTGCGTCTATATGCAAAAGAACATCATTTGAATGTGATTGATGAATATATTGATGACGGCTGGTCGGGAACAAATTTTGAAAGACCGAGTTTTCAAAGAATGATTGAGGATATAGAGGCAGGAAAAATCAACTGTGTTGTAACGAAAGACCTTTCCCGACTTGGCAGGAACTATATTATGACAGGACAATATACAGAATTGTATTTTCCCAGCCATAATGTCCGTTACATAGCGATTGACGACGGTGTAGACAGCGAAAAAGGCGAAAGTGAGATTGCACCATTTAAGAACATCATCAATGAATGGGTGGCAAGAGATACAAGCCGTAAAGTGAAATCGGCATTTCGGACAAAATTTGCAGAGGGTGCTCATTATGGTGCTTATGCTCCGTTAGGATATAAGAAACACCCTGACATCAAAGGGAAACTGCTGGTTGATGAGGAAACAAAGTGGATTGTTGAAAAAATCTTTTCCCTAGCTTATCAAGGCTATGGTAGTGCCAAAATCACAAAGGTACTGCGAGAGGAAAAAGTTCCGACAGCGTCTTGGCTGAATTTTACAAGGTACGGTACTTTTGCACATATCTTTGAGGGAAAGCCCGAAAGCAAACGTTATGAGTGGACGATTGCTCATGTCAAGGCAATATTAAAAAGTGAGGTTTATATAGGCAACAGCGTTCACAATATGCAGTCTACGGTTTCATTTAAGAGCAAGAAGAAAGTGCGTAAGCCCGAGAGTGAATGGTTTCGAGTGGAAAATACCCATGAGCCGATTATTGACAAGGAAGTGTTCTATCGTGTGCAGGAACAGATAAAATCAAGACGTAGACAGACAAAGGAAAAGGCAACGCCGATATTTGCAGGGCTTGTCAAGTGTGCGGATTGTGGCTGGTCTATGCGGTTTGCAACGAATACGGCAAGTAAAACGCCTTACAGTTATTATGCTTGCAGTTACTACGGACAGTTTGGCAAAGGTACTTGTTCTATGCACTATATCCGTTATGATGTTCTGTATCAAGCCGTATTGGAACGCTTGCAGTATTGGACTAAGGCAGTACAGCAGGACGAAGAAAAGGTCTTAAATAAGATACAAAAGGCTGGCAATGCAGAGCGAATACGGGAAAAGAAGAAAAAGGCAAGTGCCTTGAAGAAAGCCGAGAACCGTCAAAATGAGATTGACCGCTTGTTTGCGAAAATGTATGAAGATAGAGCCTGTGAGAAGATAACGGAACGAAACTTCATCATGCTGTCGGGGAAATATCAAAAAGAGCAGATAGAACTGGAACAGCAGATAACCAACCTAAGAGAAGAATTAAGTAAAATGGAACAGGATATGATAGGTGCTGAAAAGTGGATTGAGTTAATCAAGGAGTATTCCGTACCAAAGGAACTGACAGCACCGTTATTAAATGCAATGATAGAAAAAATCCTTATTCACGAAGCAACAACGAATGAGGATAACGAAAGAATACAGGAAATAGAGATATATTACCGATTTATTGGAAAAGTAGACTGATAAAGAGGGTTCATATCTTTAACTAAGGGAAAGCGGAGTTGGCTTCCCTGATATAAAAATGATAGAGCCAATTGCGGAAGTATTTGATGTCAGTATTCTCGAAATTATGCGTTCAGAAAAAATAAGTGAGCAGCCGATTCCAATGGAAAGTGCCACAGAAGCAATAAACAATGTTATTGATGTTGTTGCTTATCAAAGAAAAATCGAAAGGAGAAATATTTTAATAACAATCATTGTTTTTGCTATTTTCGTTATGTTAATATTCCTCATTGATACTATGCAATGGGAAGGATTCATAATGGTATGTCTGCCTATTATTATGCTTGGAACAGGTATCTATCTTATCGGACTTAGTGTATATAGAGCTAAGCAGAAATTGACATACTCAACTACGTTACTGCTGGGTATATTGGCGTTACTATTTCCGATATTACTATTTCTTTTTCTATGCTTTGCCTTTGTGATGGGAGGGCCTGTTCCAAAATAATTCATCGTAAAGGAGGTGTTATCAATTATAAATTTAATATATACATTTATGGCATATTTTCCTCTTTGCTCTGCCATTTTAGGAATACTATTTTTTGTTATTTATAACATTTTAAAATTCCTCAAAAAAGGTCGTTATACTGTATTTTTAGTGGCTGGGTATGTTGGGATTGGACTTTTTGCTCTGTATCATTGTGCGCTTTTTTTTGCCATGTACTTAGGTTGGTTTCCAATTCCAAACTAATTGATGTTTTACGCTTTATCTTGATTAATACTATTTTGGGAGGTACACTATGAAATTTAAAAACGCTAAAAGGGTTATGTTATCTACATTGTCATTACTATTAATCAACGC
Organism: uncultured Dorea sp.; assembly: GCA_910578495.1. GTDB lineage: Bacteria > Bacillota > Clostridia > Lachnospirales > Lachnospiraceae > Dorea_D. The sequence goes on along the minus strand of CAJTRE010000027.1, from coordinate 35,161 downwards.
CTTTACTTTTCCTGTTCTTGCAGCAGATATTGATGTTCCGGAAGGAATGTCAATTCCCTCAAACTTTGAAGTTGAGGACAATGATGTATATGTAGAAATCACTGATGACAGCATGGAGTTATTATCACTCGACGATTCTTATGAGAATACTATCAGGATGACTGACGAAAAAGCATTACAGCTTTATAATGATTATCTTGCTTCACTCCCGGAAACTGTAAGTGAAACAGATACCTATTCTGCGAAACATTTGAATACTTTTGTTGAATATGCGGTTGAGCAAGGAATAATTGAAGATACCGCCGTACAACGAGCTGGTATCACAAAGGCTGTTGTAAGGGCTCAATTCAAAACTGTTGCAACGACGGGAAAGACATTGGGCTTTAAAACAGCCGGAATATTATTGAATCATTCTTTGCAGGATAGTCCTTCCAATTTATCCTATGGAGCCAATACAACTTTTGCGTCTCAAATTTTAAAATCGTCCGAATGCAAGAAAATAGTAAATAGCTTTAAGTCTTATGTGAAAGGAAAAAAACTCTCCGCACGTACAACTTCTGGAAGCACTACTTTAAACAGTACAACAGATTTACACTTGGCATATAACAAGGTTAGCTACGTTGCTACTGGCACAAAAAAGAATGGTGTTTGGACACTCAAAATTACATTTTCAGATACATATGATTTTGAAACACAAGCATGGAAAAATGCTATGACAGGTAATCCTGCAGTAACTATTTTAAACAACTATGCGACATATGCACAATCGCTAAAAGCCATTGTTCCATATAAAGTTAAGGTTACTGTAAACACCACCTTTAAAGAATAATCAGTTTTCAATCGTTCCAGGGGGGATCGCAAAATCATTAAATATTATATGATTGAGCGATGCCCTCGCTCTATATATGAAAGAATCCAGAGAGATTCCTTCTCTTTTGGGAATCTTTCCGGATTTTTGGCGTACTTTAATAATTATAGTAATTGGTGAGAATCAAGGCAGTTTTTTCTATTAATCTACTGCCTTAATTCCTTGTTCTGCCAACTTTTTTAAATTATCAATCATATTCTTTTTAACTTCTGTATCATGTCCACTCCAATTAATAACCTCAGCAACAATCTTCAGAGGGTACTTTGTCCTGTATGATTTAGTTGGATTACCCGGAAATTTCTTATCTGTAAGATTGGGATCATCTTCAAATTCACCCGTCGGTTCTACAACATAAATTTTTTCAATACCCACGCCTTCTGCTAATTCAGCTCCCCATATAGCCGCCTCTAAAGTCCCCGCAAAATAAACATATTTTGATATTCTATCATCATTATAATTCTTTTTCTGTCCTATTGTCAAAAAGTCTCCTATTTCCAAGTCAGCTTTCGTCCCATGAAAAAAAGATCCCCTACTAAATTTAATATCTTTGCTCATACAATTCCTCCAATCTCTTACAAATCCTTGATATACCTCACATCACAGCTAAAATGTCCAGTCTCAGCGATTGGCTCATAAACCCTTTTAAATCCCCATTTTTCATAGAATTTCTGAGCCGCAGCCATATTTTCAAGTGTTTCCAGGTAACAACACTGATAGAATTGTTTTGCATATTTAAGTGCAATATCCATCAACTGATGAGATACACCTGTTCCTCTCGCTTCCATGAGACAATACATCTTTTGTAGTTCGCATATATCGTCTAATCCCGGAAGTTTACCAATTCCCACCCCTGCCAAGACCTTTCCTTCCTTATCAACAGCTACCCAGTATTTCGTTCCCGGTAAATTATAGATTTCAGAAAATCGCCCTAAGTTCGGATCCGCCCATGCTGTACCCTCATGATTAGCACCAAACTCTATCAGACAACTTCTGATTACATTCTCGACAGCAGCATTGTCTGCTGAGCGTATCTCTCTTATTTCAATCTCCATAGTCATGCAGTCCTCCATAATTAGCATTTCTTCAGTTCTTCAAACTGATATTATTTACCAAAAATGAAATGGAAATATCAAATTAAGAATAAAGGCCATAGCAATTCCGCTTACTATCATAATCATAGATTGTTTGACAGTATTGCGCTTCAAAATTACTAACCCACAAATAAAGACTACCATTTCTAAAAATGAACACATATCAAAATAAATCCAGCCATACACAAATGTCATATTAAATAAAACCGCAATCATCATTATAGAAAGAACAAATGATACTTTGCTTTCACCCTTTGCATACCAACAAATAAATGCTAATAACGGCGAAATGATTGTAAACCCAATCCAAATCATTGCATAGCTTCTAGGAAAAAATCCAGCTATGAATTTTGAATACAGATAGTAGCTTGAAACCATTCCTACAAAAAACACAAGCACATTCAACGACGCTCTGACTGATGAACTACTATAAACTGATATACAAATCGCAATTAGCACCCATATGGCAAAACGTCCAAGAAAATTTCTGACATCTAAATATTCAAATATAAACGGTAAAACATTGCTTGGTGTATTGTCTAAAAATTTTGAAAAAGTTCCTAAAACAACTCCTAAAAATAATATGGCGATCGTAGCAATAACTTGTTTACTAACAGGTATTGACTTTTCTTTACAACGTATTGTATTTAAAAATGAGCCCATTACATCAATCCCCTAGTTGGTTTCTTTCATATAGATTACCATATATTAGTAATTCCGTACATCATCTATTCTTTCTTAAAACTCCTCACCCAAATAAAAATGACTATTGAGGTTGCAATGAGAAATTCCGAAAAAATTATTGATGGATTACCAAACCCAAAATCAAAAAACATGTAGTGTGTTACGAAATATATCGCGATAAACAAAAAATATACACCAACTGCATATAAGGTACAGCGGACGATTTTTTTACGCTGTTTCTCACGCAATAATATTTGTTGCTGTTGTTTCTCCAATATATCAGTTTTAACCGACAGTTCATCAATTTCATTTGGTTTCAAAAGATAGTCAGTTGTAACATTAAACACAGAGCTCAATGCAACTATCTTTTCCAGTTCAGGCACAGTCTGACCACTCTCCCATTTTGAAATAGACTGTCTTGAAACATTTAACTTCTCTGCCAGTTCTTCCTGTGTTAAGTCACTGCCTTTACGCAGTTTTAAAATTTTTTCCGAAAACTTCATATCGGCTTCCTCCTTTAATTTTGATAAAAAGATTGTACCAAAGTCTCCATTTGCAATCTATGTCACAGACTGTACATTTACGCAACTCACAGTAGAAGAATACAAGCAATCTACTATCAATACTGACATCTTCACCATAAAAGAAGATTTTTAATCACCTGTTCCTAATAGGAAATCGGTGCGAAATATTTTTACCTTTCAGAGCTGTTTAGAAACATCACTGTACGCCCTTTTTGTTCTTATCACATCCGGAAAGCTTGTCAACAGCAAGGGAAGCGGAAGACTGAAAGTAAATATCCTTTCCCTTATTGCTTTCATACATAAAATCCTTTAGCGGCTTACTAGTATATTTTGAAAAATCTCCATATATAGCAAACCTTACACCATAGTTAATAAATTTCTGCAATATTTCTCCTGCCAGACAAGTGCTCAAAATAAAGAAATCATTTGTAATAGCCTCCTTGTTTATGGCAATATTTGTGCAACCCGTTTCATATTTTACTGTCATAATCAAATCTAATGCCGACTGGACATCTGTAACTAGCAGCTCATCACTACTTACAACTGCAACCTCCATATTATTTTTCTTTATAACTTCTGTTTTCATTTTCTACCTCCTTCAATTTTGAATCATTTTAACAACGACTTTTAACTGCCTTCTGCTATTCATACATACTGTCAATCAAATGGTCAACCATAAAATCAAAGGTTTCCATGTGATTGTGTGGAAGAACATCTTTATTTTTGATATTCATAATTAAAGAGTAAATAATTGATATCGCCAAATCCGAATCAACCTTGAATTTCAAGTACGGTTGGTTAAAAAAAAGCTGTTGACTCATATAATTGAATTTTTTGATTTTTTTTACCTGTTCCTCTGATAACTTGTTTATGAAAATTGTATAATCCGTACTGTTTGAATTGTACAAAAAATTGTTGTTATCATATTTTCGATAAATGAGCTTTAAGGCTTCAGCAACACCATACTTATCTTTATGTTTTTCGATTACCTCCGATGCCACATTGCAGATTTGTTCTTGCACAGAACACAATACCTCACAAAAAAGAGCTTCTTTTGATTCAAAAAAAAGATAAAATGCCCCCTTTGAGATTCCCACCTGCTTGCAAAGATCATCCACACTTGTTTTCTTATAACCATACTGCGTCCAGCTTTGCTTACAAGCTTCCTGTAAACTTCTTTTGATGTTTTCTTTTTCTCGTTCTGTAAAACTTCTTGCCATATATTTTTTCCTTTCTATGACTCAAAATATTATTTTGGTCACACTCATAATATATGATATACTAATATATGTCAAGAAATATTTTCAGTATTCCTATCTATACTTTCAAATATATCTGCAACATAATCACCGGACAGCGGTGAAGGCTTTGCAGATTCTAGACAATATGCCTGCCATGTTACTGCTCGGCGCTTCCGACGGGCTCTCCCGTATGTGCAAATGCTTTCATCTCCCTTCTTCTGGCTCATACATAAATCAGTCCATAAAAAACAGAACTGTATCATTACAGCTCCGCTTTTTATAACCTGACCGCTTTCTGATCTATGATTCCCCTGCCAGTTCCACTTTGCAGCGTTTCATATAACATGCAATCCCATATTTTAAAATTTTATCCACTCCGTTCTCCCGGAGTTCTTCATCATACTTCTTTTCCTCTATCTGCTGCAGCGCCCGTTCACAAGCCTGGTCTAGATTTCCGTCATTGGCATACTTGACTTCAATGAGGATGACTGTTTCACTGTTTTCCGTTTCAACGAGGATATCGCTGTATCCTTCGCCGCTTTCCTGATTGGACGATACGTACCATTCTTCCTTTACGCCCAGGATTCCCAGCAGTATCCCATGATAAAAGTTCTCTTTCGATGCCTTCCTCACAAACGTATCCCGGATACTGATGGTCTTTTTCAGGTAACTTTCAAAAATCTCCTCCACCTTCGTTTTCTCACCGTTCTTCAGGGCATCACAGAACCGGCTTAACGCATCACCGTCTTTTTTTACACTCTCTTTGAAGTATTCCATAATCTGCGTTTGGAATATATCCCGGATTTCCAGATTTGGAATTTTGAGTTTGTACATCTGGGCATCCAATGCACCTGCCTGTGTCAGATATCCTGTTGTGAACAATACGCTCCAGATATTTTCAATCGAATGATACATATCTTTATAGGTCAATTCTGGGCGAATGGTTTTTATGATTTCTTCCCCCGCCATCAAACCTTCAATCTCTCTCTTTGTTGTTGCACTTTTTGACTGTCTGATGAATTCCTTAACTTCTGCATTGCCGCTCGTATTTACCCAATAATTCTGTGGAACGGCTTCTTTGTTTGTGCGAAGGCTGCGAAGGTAACAAACTACATCCCATGGGCAATATACTTCTACATTTCCAAAGCGGTATCCATCATACCATTCTTTGATACTTCCATACTTATCAGTACATTCATAATACGCTAAAAGGTCACGTATCTCTTGATCTGTAAATCCGAAATATTCATCGAAGTCAACATCTGTAATCGTGAAGGTGGTAAAATTGTTAAGCCCCGTAAAGATACTTTCCTTTGAAATACGCATACATCCTGTCATCACTGCAAATTTCAGACTGTTGTTTGTTTTTAGCCCCTGTTCCAGCAGATTACGGATTAGAAATAACATTTGATCATAATATCTATTTTCAAATGCTTTTGCCAATGGGACATCATACTCATCAATCAAAAGAACTACTTTTGTTCCATAATGTTTCTCCAATAATATGGACAACTTTTTCAGACCGCTACAAAATACAGCTTCACTCATATTACTGTCCAAAAGTTTCTGGTATTCTGATTTGTCATACTCACTCAGTTGTTTGCTTTCTAGAAGAAACTGCATTGTAGCTGCTACTTCTTTTATAATCTGAACTGCAAAATCAAATGCATCCTCATAAGCGGCAGCATTGATTCCTTTCAGGGAAATGGAAATAACCGGATATTTCCCCATATACGCTTCACACAGTTTTGTATCTTTTGAAATTTCCAATCCATCAAAGATACTCTGCTCTCTCTCTATGGAAAAAAAATGTTCCAGCATACTCATATTTAAGGTTTTCCCAAAACGTCTTGGTCTGGTAAAGAGATTTACCATTCCACCGTTACGGAGCAGTTCTGAAATCAGCCCCGTCTTATCCACATAATAGTAGTCATCATTAATAATCTGCTCAAAATTTTCTACTCCCACCGGAAGGCGTTTTTTTTCTTTAACCATGTCATTCACACTCCTTCTCTATTAGTTATATTATAACAAATATACGCTCAAAAACCTATACCTAACTTTTCTCATAATTTCCGTAATTCCCAGTCGTCTACAATACCTTTTCTTTGAAGAAAAATGTCTGTAACCCTTGATTTCAAGCCAACCTTTCAATATTTCCAAGCACCCTCTTCTCCACTTACATAACACATGCCCGCCAAGCTCGATTACACTTCGTTTCATCTCGCTTGGCGGGCATTCGCCCTATGAATATTCCCAATTCTCTTTTTTGTCTACGTAACATTCCCACTCGCACGCCAGTGCTCAAGCTCGATTCCGCTTCGCTCCTTCTCGCTTGGCGGGCATTCGCCCTATGAATAACAGAAAAGACGGCCTTATTCCTGCAAGCAGGATAAGTCCGTCTTTTTTGTTATTCGCACTGCCTATTTTTGCACAATATTTATAATCTTCTTTGGTACGTAGATTTCTTTCACTACAGTTCCGGTTATTTTATCGGAAATTGCTTCTCTTCCAGCTTTTATTGCTTCTTCTTTGGATGCGTCTGCCGGAATGGAGATGACTGTTTTTGTTTTGCCATTGATCTGTACCGGCACCTGAATCTCATCGTCTTTCATGGCTTCTTCGTCGTATGTCGGCCAGCCTGCTGTAAATACACTGCCTTCATGTCCTAACTGCTCCCACACTTCTTCTGCGATATGCGGTGCAAATGGTGACAAAAGGACTGCCATTGTCGACAATGTTTCTGTATCAATACCTCCTGCTTCTTTTGCAATCTCAATGAGTTTATTGTTATGCTCCATGAATCCGGAGATTGCAGTATTTAAGCTGAAGCTTTCCAGACGTGTTGTAATATCTTTTACCAGTCTGTGACGTTCTTTAATCATTTCTTTATTAGCAGATACATCTGCCTCTTTGCTGTCCATTACAAGATTCCAGAATCTCTTTAAGAATCTGTTTACGCCGTCGATTCCTCTGTCGTCCCACTCAGCATCTAACTCCGGCGGCCCTACGAAAAGTTCATACATTCTGAGGGAATCGCATCCGTAATCTCTCACGAGGTCATCCGGAGAAACGACGTTACCTTTGGACTTACTCATTTTGATTCCGTTCTTTCCTGTAATCATTCCCTGGTTAAACAATTTGTGGAATGGCTCATCGAAGTCGATAGCTCCGATGTCGCACAGGAATTTGGTATAAAATCTTGCATACAGTAAGTGAAGTACGGCATGTTCTACACCACCAATATACATATCTACCGGAAGCATAGCGTCTGCTTTTTCTTTGGATACGATTGCATCATTGTTATGGTTATCCACATAACGCAGGAAATACCATGAGGAACCTGCCCACTGTGGCATTGTGTTTGTCTCACGTTTTGCAGGCTTTCCACAAACCGGACATGTACAATTTACCCACTCGTCAATGGCTGCCAGTGGTGATTCGCCTGTTCCTGTCGGCTCGTAAGACTTTACATCCGGAAGCTCTAATGGAAGCTGGTCTTCTGGAACAGGCACATTTCCGCAATGTGGACAGTGAATAATCGGAATTGGCTCTCCCCAGTAACGCTGACGGGAGAATACCCAGTCACGCAGCTTGTAGTTTACAGTAGCTCGTCCTATTCCACGTTCTTCGATGATATGTGGAGCTTCTTTTTTAAGAACTGCAGATTCCATTCCGTTCCACTCACCGGAATTTACCATCGTTCCACTTGCCTCTGTATAAGCCTCTGTCATATTTTCAATGGCTATGCCGTCTTTTGCAATGACCTGTACAATTGGAATACCGAATTTGGCTGCGAACTCAAAGTCACGATCATCATGAGCCGGTACGCACATAATTGCGCCTGTACCATAATCAGCAAGTACGTAATCGGACAGCCAGATTGGTGTTTTTTCGCCGTTTAAAGGATTGATTGCGTAACTTCCTGTGAACACACCTGTTTTATCTTTATCCTGCATACGGTCTACATTCGACTTCATAGAGGAATCGTAAATGTATTTCTCCACTGCCTCTCTTGTTTCATCTGTAGCAAGTTTTGCCGCCAGCTCATGCTCCGGTGCAAGTACCATGAAGGTTGCTCCATATAAAGTATCCGGTCTTGTAGTATAAACTGTAATTTTATCCTCTCTTCCGTCAACCGTGAAATCTACTTCAGCACCGTAGGATTTGCCGATCCAGTCCGTCTGCATCTTCTTAACTTTTTCCGGCCAATCGAGTTTGTCTAAATCATTCAGGAGACGCTCTGCATATGCTGTGATTTTTAACATCCACTGGCGAAGATTCTTCTTTGTAACATCTGCGCCACAACGCTCACATCTGCCATTCACTACTTCTTCATTTGCAAGTCCCGTCTTACAGGATGGACACCAGTTAATCGGAAATTCTTTTTCGTAAGCAAGACCTTCTTTGAACATTTTTACGAAAATCCACTGCGTCCATTTATAATAATTCGGATCTGTCGTATTAACTTCTCTGTCCCAGTCATAAAGAGCCGCAATCTCGTTTATCTGACGTTTGATGTTCTTTACATTCTCTGCCGTAGAAATAGAGGGATGAACGCCCATCTTAATTGCATAGTTCTCAGCCGGCAGACCAAATGCATCCCATCCCATCGGGTGGATAATGTAGTAGCCCTGCTGTAATTTATATCTGCTCCATACGTCAGAGATTACATAACCTCTCCAATGCCCTACATGAAGACCATTTCCTGATGGATACGGAAACATATCCAGACAGTAATATTTCTCTCTTTTGCTGCCATCTGCATTCTCGGTAACGTTTACTGGGCTTTTCTCCCAATTCTCGCGCCACTTTTTCTCAATTGCCTTATGATTATAAGGGATTTTTGACATGATTTTATCCTCCTGCTTTCTATTTAACAAAAGCCTTCTCATCCCCCAAAGAGACGAAAAGGCTACGCCTTCTTCATATACGTTTTTTATTATATGAAGAATAAGAAAATAAGTCAACCCTAAACCACTGATTTTCATTCTGAAAAGGTAACTATTCAGCCATAACAACTCGAGTTTCGACTGTTATACAGTCTTTTACACTGCTCACGCAGCTAAAACTCTCGTTTATGACTAAGCGCCATATGCTGATTGTATCATACAGTCTGTTGCAAGCAAGCTTGCACATCCTGTCTGCTATATCAGCGCATGGCTGAATAGTTACCTGAAAAGTTCTAAAAAGAAATTATTTTTTTCGGTTGTTACCTTACACTCTTTCGTGTATAATAGAAATAAGCAATTGTACTGAAATGTTTCAGTAAATATGATACATAAAGGAGAGGTTTGCCATGGTAAATTTATTAACAGGCCCTAAAGGCAGCGGAAAAACACAACTTATGATCGAGCAGGCTAACGAGCAGGCTAAAAACTGTAATGGAAACGTAGTATTTATAAAGAAGACACACCGCGATACAACAAGTGTTTCATTTGATATTCGTACTATTTGTATGGATGATTTCCCGGCTATCGGAACAACTGATGCATATATTGGATTTTTATATGGAATGTCCAGCGCTAACAATGATATTGAATGTGTATTCATTGATGGAATTTTAAAACATGCTGATATTTCTTTGGATAACATGCCGGAATTTATCGAGAAGTTAAAGAAGATTTCTCAAGAATGCACTATTGACTTCTATATCAGTATCAGTGCAGAAAAAGAGCAATTATCCGCAGTTAACCTTGATGGTTGTGCGTTTGTAAACTAATACATAGTTGAGAAAGACCAGGCAGCCTTTAAAATCAAGGGCTGCCTGTTTTACGGTGAGATAACATGGGCAGCATTAAAGACGCAAAAAGAAGACGGGAACAAAAAAGACGGCGCAGACGGATTCGACGGCTGATCGTAATCTTCGGATCTCTGTTCATCTGCATTTTACTTGTATTGGGTGTATGCGGAATCGTCCGCAAGATTACCGCTCCCGCCAAAAAGGAACCAAAGAAGAAAACCAGTTCAGAGCCAAAGATTGACACTTCAAAGGTCAAGATTAAGAATCTCGTAATCAATACAGGCAACAAAGAGAAGAAAGATTCTGCCTCTGTTACGATCAGTTCCATGGGAGACTGTACCATGGGTACGGACGAATCTTTCAATCCTGCAACAAGTTTTAATGCCTATTATAATATGCATGGTGCAGATTACTTTTTAAAAAATGTACGCTCTATTCTGGAAAAAGATGATCTGTCTATCGTGAACTTTGAAGGAACACTGACAAAAGCGACTCAACGCGCCAATAAAAAATTTGCCTTTAAGGCAGATCCAAAATATGTAGACATTCTGACAGGCAGTTCTGTGGAAGCGGCTAACATCGCCAACAATCACAGTTCCGACTATGGGGAAGAAAGTAAAACAGATACAATAAAAACTTTGGAAGATGCCAAGATTGCTTCTTTTGGCTATGAACAGGTACAACTTATCGACATAAATGGAGTAAAAATCGGACTTACCGGTATCTATGAGCTTGCAGAGCATCTGGCAGTCAAGCAGCAGGTACAGGAAAACATCACCGCCCTAAAAGAAGCAAGCGCCGACCTTATCATAGTCAATTTTCACTGGGGCATGGAAAAAGAATATGTTCCGAATGATACGCAGAAAACACTGGCGCATCTGGCAGTGGACGAAGGGGCGGACTTAGTAATCGGACATCATCCGCATGTTCTGCAGGGCATCGAAGAGTATAAGGGAAAATACATCGCCTACAGCCTTGGGAATTTCTGTTTTGGCGGCAACTCGAATCCACAGGATAAGGATACGATGATCTTCCAACAGACCTTTACATTCAAAAAAGGAAAATTAACAAAGGACAAGAAGATTAATATTATCCCTTGTTCTATCTCCTCTTCCAGCGGATTGAACGACTATTGCCCGACTCCACTGGACGGAGAAGAAGAACAGCGAGTGCTGGATAAAATTGAACAATATAGCAAGCAGATTCAGTAAAAATGGTGTATGGACCGTCTAATAAAACAGTTCATACACCATTACCATTGCCGGCATCGTTATAATACAGAAAATAACTGACATCACATTAATCACACTTGCATATTTCACATCTTTCTCATGAATCTGCGCCAGTTGTGTAACCATTGCGGCCGCAGGAGCTGCCGTTGCCAACAGCACCACCATCAATATGTACTCGGCATCCGCATGAATACCTGTCCTTCCCAATAATCCAAACGCCGCAACAGCAAAAAGCGGATAGAAAATTAACCGGATAAAACAAATCAGATAGGGGCGTTTCTGGGTAAATACCCAGCCAAGATCCACATTTCCAATAACCATGCCAATCACCAGCATACTCGCCGGGCTGATCATATTTCCAAAATTTGCCACACAGCTTCTGACCACACTTGGCAGACGGATTTCCAGTACAAACAAAATCACCCCTATAACCATTGCAATAATATTCGGATTCAACAGAATTTCCATATAATCTTTCTCGGCTTTTCCACTGATCAGACTATTACAATGCGTCCACATCAATATTGTCTGCACGAGAATAAATGCGGTTGTATAAAACACCCACTCTTTTCCAAGCACCGCACCCACCAACGGAATGATCAGATAGCCCGAATTCGTATATATGATAGACGCTTTTTCGATACCGTTAAAATGAAAAATTCTATCCAAACATTTCGTTCCCATAATCATTACAATGTGCACCACTACAGATACTACAAAAGCAAGCACAAGCCCTTTGATCTTATCTTCCGTCAGTTCAATCTGGAAAGAATCCAAAACGACACATGGCGAGAATATATAAACAATCAGATTTGACAGTACTTTACTGTCCGAGGACTGAAATCTGCCTGTTTTTACAATAATATATCCCACCGCTATCATCAGAAACATAGAGAAAATTTCCTGTGCCAGCGATAACCCTAACGCCATTACTCTTCTGCTCCTTTTGTCGTTTCTGTAATTTGAAGCGAAAGCACTGTATTCGCTTTTTTGTCCTCTTTATACTCCATGGTCACTTCCTGACCGGCTTCGCATCTTACCACATCAATAAAATCAACCACCGATATATCAAAAATGTCACCAGAGCCTTCCACCATCAAATAATAGTGAGACGTTCCGTCTAAGACTGCCTGTGCAATCTTTGTAATCTTACCGGAAATCTTCTTTACTTCTCTTGTATCTTTTTCCACTTCCTTTACGCCATTGCTGAGGAGAAGTTCCAGATAGTTGTCCTCACACTGGCTGACGCTGTCACCGATTGCAACAATCTGGTATTTCTGTACATTTACCATGGCGTATTTCTTCACCAATCCTGCATCGTCTTTCAACGCAATAAAGTAAGTCGGCTCTCCGGATATATTAAGAAGCAGCGGGAACGTTGCCAGATATTGTAAATTCTGCACCTGACCTTCTGCCGAAGACATCGCCGAAGACTCCGTCGCTCCTTCTACTTTGTAGTATTTTGTTTCCATTGTTCGCTGATTAGACAATACAAATCCTACGTTAGACTGATCGCCATTGACAGACGTAACACCGGTATACATCCACACATCGTCGTTAAGCGCAAGGTAATTATATCCGTCTGTTGTTTTCAGACAATCTTTTTGCCCAAGTACACTATTAAGGAAACCATGCTTTAAGGTTCCATAATAGTCAAATAACTGCACCAGCAGATCTGCTGAATATGCCCGGTCAATCCACTCCGGAACCTTATCAATATCATACGTATCCACTTCTCCGGTAACTGCGTTGCATAACACCACTTTTCCAACTGTCTCTCCACCAAAAAGTCCGATGTTAAACTTCTTTACCGGAGCAATCCAATACGGAGTTCCATTATCATCAATCTCGAAACTTAAATCACCGTAAATATACGTTGGATGTGCAAAGCGAAGATGTCTGTAAATATTTCTGTTAAAATGGTCGCTTGTCGTATATTTCATACCATTTTCAAGTTTCACAAGTTCTGTCGTCTGCGTTGCCATATTAATGCGTATATATGCCGGAATACCGTTACTCTGGTTGGTAAACCATTTAATAAGGCTGGCATATCTAAGCGGTGTCACTCTCACCGGATTGTCCTTGTAGTTAATCTGGCTGTAAATATCGTCTGCCTCAAACTGCGAAACCATATCTACCATACTTCCCATCTTACGGTCTCCTAAGATTTCCGCAGTTCCTTTATCCAAAAGCGGAATCTTATCAAAGGACAACTCCTCGATATCTTCTGTAAACTCCCCTTCTTCCACCTTCATAAGCTTCTGATACTTTTTCGCATTGACAATCGGAGACGAAAGCAATGCTCCTATTAGATAGATTGCGCCAAGTCCTAATAACAAACTGCCAAGAATTTTAAGACCTTTATCTGTCCGGATTTCTCCTCTTCCCACTCTTTTGCGGACACAGTACCAGATAATCGCCGCCACTACGACCAGCATGATAAAAAACCATGTGTCAGAAGAATGCAGATTAATTGCCGGAAGCGTCACATAATAATATATTCCCGCCGCTAAAACAACAAGCAATATGATAAGCAGTTTACTTTTCTTTTTCATGGGTAACCTCCTAAAACTTTTTCCGCCAGGATGTCGCAGTAAACAACATTAAAAACGGAAATATTTCTAAACGTCCGGCTAACATATCAAAACAGAACACCAGCTTGGATAACGGCGAAAAATCAGCAAAATTTCCCTTTGGTCCAACGGCTCCGATTCCCGGTCCAATATTATTAAGCGTCGCTATTACTGAACTGAACGTTGTTGCAAAATCATAATTATTAATGGAAACAATAAGCACTGAAACACCTGCGATGCCTGCATATGCCATTAGATAAACAAATACATTTCTTACCGTATCTGTTCCCAATTTCTTTCCATTTATACGGATAAGATTGACGGATTTGGGATGTACCATCTGTTTGATCTCACGCTTAATGCTCTTTACTACAATCATAAAACGAGAAACTTTAACGCCTCCGCCGGTAGATGATGCACATGCTCCTATAATCATTAATACGATTAATATGCACTGCGAAAGCATCGGCCATACATTATAATCCGTCGTTGCATATCCAGTTGTTGTGATTATGGTCCCTACCTGAAACGCCGCATATCGGAATGATTCCAGCAGATTCGCATACTGCCCGACAGTATTAACTGTAATAATGATAATTGCAGCCACAATAATTCCCAGATATGCGCGAAGCTCTTCATTCTTCCACACTGGTTTCCAGTCTTTCAAAAGCAGGAAGAAATATAAGTTAAAGTTCACGCCGAACAGTATCATAAATATAGTAATCACGCCATCAATATAAGCGCTGTTAAAATGTCCCACACTGTCTGCATAGTTCGAGAATCCTCCGGTTCCCGCCGTACCAAAAGAATGAATCAGACTGTCAAACAGATTCATTCCGCCAAGCACCAGCAAAATCACTTCGATTACAGTCAGTCCAAAATACATGCCGTACAAAATTCTTGCCGTAGACATCGTCTTGGGCACCAGCTTATCCTTTTCCGGTCCCGGAACCTCCGCACGTATCAGATACATACTGTTTTTCTTATCTAGGGAAGTCAGTACCATAACAAATACCAGCACTCCCATACCGCCAACCCAATGTGTAAAACTTCTCCAAAAATGCATACATTGCGGAAGTACTTCCACATCCCGCAAAATAGAAGAACCTGTTGTCGTGAACCCCGAAACTGTTTCAAAAAATGCGTCTATATAATTCGGTATACTGCCGGATAGCTGAAAGGGAAGCGCGCCAAATAAGGACCACAAAATCCATGCGCTTGCCACTACCACCATTCCTTCCTTTCCGTAAATCGTAGCATTTTCAGGTTTCTTTCTCCCTCCTGCCATATATATTACAAGAAGAATGACTGATGGAATCAGAAAACATATGGCGCTGCTTTCCTTATAGAGCACTCCCACAAATGCCGGGAGCAAAAGCAAAGCCGCTTCTACACCAAGCATTTTTGCCAGAATATATCGTATCATCTTTGTATTCATAATCTGTGACTCCTATGCCAGTATCTCACTCAAATGTCGAATCGCACAGTTTTTGGTTACAACAATAACACTGTCTCCCTTTTCCATCTGTGTATCACCATTCGGGATAATAACTTTACGATTACGTCCAATACACGCAATCAATGTATTTTCTTTAGTGCGCAGGTTCTTTAACGGAATATTGGTAAATTCGCATTCTTCCTTAATAATAAATTCCTGCGCTTCTACTTTTCCATTTACCAGTCGATACATGG
Source organism: uncultured Dorea sp. (assembly GCA_910578495.1). Taxonomy (GTDB): domain Bacteria; phylum Bacillota; class Clostridia; order Lachnospirales; family Lachnospiraceae; genus Dorea_D. The sequence goes on along the minus strand of CAJTRE010000027.1, from coordinate 19,513 downwards.
ACTCTACATTAACATTACTTTGGGAATTTTTTCTTGCCCTTACATAGCGCAGGATTGCGTCTGCAGTCGCGCTTTTAGCGGACACAATACTGTCAATTCCCATTCCTTCTACCATCTGGACTCTTGTATCTTCATTGACTTTGGCTATGATTTTGTCTACTCCCTGTATCTTTGCAAATAAAGCCAGAATAATATTTTCTTCGTCCATGCCGGTCAGAGAAACCAGCGCGTCCGCATTGGATATTCCTTCTTCAATCAATAGATCATGATCCGTTGCGTCTCCATGGATGATCGTCGCTTTCGGCAAAAGCTCACAAAGCGCCTCACACCGCTCTTGCTTGCGTTCGATAATCTTCACCTGCATACCAATCTGTAAAAGCTGCCTCGCCAGATAGAAACTAATATGCCCGCCTCCGCAGATCAAGACATTTTTTACTTTCACACTTTTACGACCAAGTGACTTAAAAAATGATTTTAAGTTCTGATGCGCCGCCGCAATATGAAGCTTGTCCCCCGAATTCAGCACAAAGCTGCCGTCCGGAATATAGACTTCATTTCCTCTCTTTACTGCACACACCAGAATCTGAATCTGAAATTTTTTGTATATTTCCGCCAGAGACAGACCTACCAGCGGACTATCGTTATACACCGGATACTCTACCAGTTCTACTCTTCCTTTCATAAAGGTCTCCACCTTACTTGTCTCCGGGAACAGCAATACTCTTGTAATCTCATTTGCCGTCGTCAATTCCGGATTAACAGTCATACTCAGATGAAGATCTTCCCTCAGCAAGTCAATCTGACGATAATAGATAGGATTACGCACTCTGGCGATGGTGTGTTTTGCCCCAAGCCGTTTTGCGATCAGGCAGCTTAACATATTCATCTCATCTGTAGAAGCACAGGCAATCACCAAATCTGCATGGGGTACATCCGCCTGCTTCAGCACTTCTGCATCCATACCATTCCCGGTAATACAGAAAATATCCAGCTCATTTAACGCCGTCTTTAATTTTCCTTCGTTCTGATCGATCAGCGTAATATCATAATTCTCATCGGCAAGCTGGGTAGTCAGCTTATGTCCTACTTTTCCATCACCTATAATTACTATCTTCATTCTTCATTCCTCGTCTTTATACACTTATCCTCTGTCTGTCAGAAACTTTTATCTGTATCTGCACAGATTGCTCTTGTCTTATTATAGTAAAGACGATTATAGCACTTTTAGAATAAGAAAAAAAGCCCCCTAGAGGGTTTTTCTTTCCTATTTCTTCCTTAGACTATGTCAGACTGCTGTTTCCGCGTCTCTTGTGATGGATTTGATCCACTTCGTCCCCCGAAGGTGATAGAGCGCCACTACCATTTTTATAGGCGATTCTAATCGGAGAATTAACAAAACAAGCGCCGGATCTAAATGTAATACAAATGCCGCCATTACTCCAAATGGAACAAGCGCCCACAAAAACCCCATATCTACTTTTGTGGCAAATATCGTATCTCCGCCACCCCAGAAGATTCCCACGATAATCGGGCTTGCAACTGCCCGGAACATTGTAATGACTGCATAGGTCAGCATAAAACGTCTGGCTAGAGCGAGCGTGCCATCCGTCAGATCATAAAACCGGAAGAACGGCTCACTAACTGCCAGCATGAACACTGCCGTCAATATAGCGCATACAATAAAAAGTTTTACCAAAGCATGGCTTGCCTTTTTGGCATAATCGTATTTCCCTGCTCCTACAAAATTACCAATGACTACTGCGGAAGAGCTTCCCAATCCTTGTACAAAAGAAAGCACAAACTGGTGAAGTACATTACAAATACTGTTTGCGGCAACCGCTACCGCACCCATATGTCCCAGAATCACAGAATGTACTGTAACGCCAAGTCCCCACAAAAATTCTCCCACCGTTACCGGAAGACCGTATTTTATAAGATTTTTTAATATTTTCTGATCGTGTAATTTCAGCATTACCGGACGGAATTTTAGCGTCTTTTCTTTATAACCAAGATACATCAGTACCAGAACCACCTCTGTCCCTCGTGCAAGGATCGTGCCGATTGCCGCTCCCACAATGCCCATTTTAGGCGCGCCAAATTTTCCAAAAATAAATATATAATTTCCAATCACATTGATAACCAGGGAAATCACATAGATACGAAGAGACAGCGCGACATCCTGCATACTCCTGAGTAAAATCAAAAATGTGGTCGTAACTGCGTAAAACAAATAAGAAAATGCAATTGTCCGCAAATATGACGCTCCCAGTTTTACAACCTCTGTCTCCGGAGTAAAAAGTCTCAAAATTCCTCCTGGAACCGCCAATAATACCAGCACAAAAGCCATTCCGATTCCGGCAGCGATTTTAAGCGTCATAGACGCCACTATTCTGAGATTCTTCATATCTCCTTTCCCATAATACTGACTTGCCAGAACAGACGCTCCGCTTGCAATTCCTCCGATCAAAAGAGAAAACATGAAGAAAATCTGTCCCGCCAGTGCGGCCGCAGATAAAACATTTTCTCCGAGACTTCCTATCATCAGTGTATCCATCATATTGACGCTGTAGGATATCATATTCTGAACCGTAATTGGAAGTGCAATTGAAAGTAATTTCTTATAAAATGACTTCTCCATGCCTCTTTCCACATCCTTTTATTACTTTCATAAGTTATGGCAAACTTAAAATGGCTGCTACAAATACTCTGCAGCAGCCGTTCCTATCATCTGATTTTATTCTTCTGCCGCTCTCTTAGCAATCTCTGCTTCCTGAACATCAGACGGAGCCTGCTCATAACGTGCGAATTCATAAGAATAAGTTCCTCTTCCGCCGGTCATCGAACGAAGTGTCGTACAATATCCGAACATTCCTGTCATCGGCACATCCGCTACAATTTCTTGAAGTCCTCCTGTAAGTGGATTCATTCCAAGCACACGTCCGCGGCGTTTATTAAGATCACCCATAATATCTCCGGTATACTCGTCCGGAACAACAACTTTCACAGATGCGATCGGCTCAAGAAGTACCGGGGAAGCCTCCATCACACCTTTCTTAAATGCCTGGATCGTTGCCGTCTTAAACGCCATCTCCGAAGAATCTACCGGATGGTAAGATCCATCGTATAATACAGCCTTAACTCCCACAACCGGATAACCCGCTAAAGGCCCTTTGAGAACAGACTCTTGGAGTCCTTTTTCTACTGCCGGGAAGTAGTTCTTAGGAACTGCTCCGCCTACAACCTCTTCTGCAAATACATACGGTGTCTCCATATCTCCAGATGGTTCAAACCGCATCTTAACATGTCCGTACTGTCCATGTCCTCCGGACTGTTTCTTATATTTTGTATCTACATCAGAGTTCTTGCGGATTGTTTCTCTAAACGCTACCTTTGGAGTCTCCAATGTTATCTCACATTTGTATCTTGCAGCCAGCTTACTTGCCACAATCTCTAGATGCTGATCCCCCATACCATAAATCAGAGTTTGACGGTTCTCACTGTCATTCATCATCTTGAGCGTAACATCCTCTGCCATCATCTTCTGAAGAGCCTGAGATACTTTATCTTCATCTCCTTTATTTGCCACTGCATACTTCATATATGTATAAGGCTTCGAATACTCTGTCTTACCAAACAATAACGGCGTCGTCTTCGCTGAAAGCGTATCGCCTGTCTTTGCCTCTGATTTTGCAATTGCTCCAATATCTCCTGCAAATAACTCGCTGACCTCAATCGGTTTATTTCCGACCATAGTATAAATCTTTCCAAGTTTTGCCTCTGTATCTGTATCTGCGTTGTATAGAACGTCCTCGCCCTTTAATACGCCGGAACATACTTTGATGAAAGAGTATTTACCGATAAATGGATCTACCATCGTCTTAAATACATATGCGGATTTAGCTTTTGCAAAGTCATAATCTGCTGCATACATCTCATTTGTCTTACGGTTGATTCCTACGCACTCTCTAAAGTCCGGACTTGGGAAGAATCTTACAATATCGGACAACAAGTTTGCAACGCCCTGCGCTTGTATGTTTGATCCCATAGCAACAGGAACAATTGTCCCTGCCATAACTTCTGTACGCATCGCCGCACGAATCTCTTCTACGGAGAACTCGTCTCCTTCAAAATAACGCTCCATGAACTCTTCGCTTGTCTCTGCAACAGCTTCCAAAAGCTTCTCACGATACATCTCAAGATTCGGTTTACAGTACTCAGGAATCTCACACTCTTCTCTCTGTCCGATTTCTGTATAGCGTCTTCCTGCATTTTTAATAATATTTACATATCCAACCAGTTTCTCATTCTCACGAATCGGCTGGAAATGCGGTGCGATCACTTTACCATATCTGTCAGTAAGATCCTGCACTACCTGACGGAAACTTGCATCGTCCACGTCCATCTCTGTTACATAAATCATACGAGGCAGATTGTATTTGTCACATAATTCCCATGCTTTTTCCGTTCCTACTTCTACACCCGCTTTACCGGATACTACGATAACAGCTGCGTCTGCCGCGCTGACAGCTTCCTCTACTTCACCTACGAAATCAAAATATCCCGGTGTGTCCAGTACATTGATCTTGGCTTTCTCCCACTCAATCGGCACTAATGTTGCGCTGATAGAAAACTGCCTTTTCTGTTCCTCTTTATCAAAATCACTAATCGTATTATTGTCTGTAACTTTTCCCATACGACTGATTGCTCCTGATACATAGGACATAGCTTCCACAAGACTTGTCTTTCCGCTTCCTCCATGTCCTAAAAGAACAACGTTCCTAATTTCATCCGTTCTGTAAACTTTCATATTCTGTTGCCTCCTTGCCTTAGTAAAATCTGATGTATACATTGTACTAAAAAATCAGAGATATTACAACTCATTTATGCACCTTTTACAAGAATTGACAAATTAATAGAAAGAAAGTTATAATTGAAACGTATCAAACGGAACAAAGGAGTAAAAACATGCAAAAGATCGTTCATCCTGCCAGAAAAATAAAAGGTGAAATCCAGATACCGGGAGACAAATCCATCTTCCACCGTTCCATTATGCTAGGCTCTATTTCCCTTGGAACAACAGATATTACACACTTCCCTGAATGCGCCGACTGTCAGGCAACCATCGGCTGTTTTCAAAAAATGGGAATTGCTGTGGAAAAACGCTCTGACCGTATTCTGGTATATGGTAAAGGATTACGCGGACTAAAAGCTCCTTCCGATGTATTAAATGCAGGAAACAGCGGGACTACTGCAAGACTATTATCCGGTATTCTTGCCGGACAGAATTTTTCTTCTGTCATATCCGGAGACAAGTCTTTAAATTCCAGACCGATGGAAAGAATCATTAAACCTCTGAATCAGATGGGCGCTGATATTCAAAGCATAAATGGTAATGGCTGTGCACCGCTTAACCTAACTCCCGGCACACTACATGGCATCTGTTATGATTCGCCAGTGGCTTCTGCACAGGTAAAATCCGCCATTTTACTGGCAGGACTTTATGCCGATGGTGAAACTTCTGTGACAGAGCCCTCTCTTTCCAGAAATCATACAGAGCTAATGCTTCATAACTTTGGCGCTTCTATAATTACAATGAAGCACAGCGCTGACAAGAAACCATCTCTTTCTGTCACCGGAAAGGCAACCGCCGTCATAAAACCTTGCGGGGAACTTTTTGCACAAAAGATACAGATTCCCGGCGACATCTCATCAGCAGCTTATTTTATCGCCGCCGCGCTATTGGTTCCAAACTCGGAACTTCTGATAAAAAATGTAGGAATCAACCCGACTCGTGCCGGATTCTTAAAAGCATGCCAAAATATGGGGGCAAATATCAACTTATTAAACGAGTCTTCAAAGGCAGAAGAAAACTATGCTGATTTACTTGTAAAAACCAGTGAATTAAACGGCACTGTAATAGAAGGAAGCTTGATCCCGACTCTCATTGACGAACTTCCAATCCTTGCGGTCATGGCTTCTCTCGCAGAGGGTACGACAGTAATAAAAGACGCTGATGAATTAAAAGTTAAAGAGACAAACCGCATTGATACAATTACTGCAAATCTAAAAAAAATGGGGGCAAATATCACCCCCACAGAAGACGGTATGATAATCGAAGGATGCGGACATCTTACCGGAGCCACTATTAATAGTTTCTTAGACCACCGTATCGCCATGGCATTTGCCGTTGCTGCACTTGCGGCGTCCGGGGAAACGATAATCAAAGACAGCCAGTGTGTAGACGTGTCTTATCCTGAGTTTTTTGAAACATTAGAGCTCATTACCAATACCTGATTCTTTCTACCGCTCATCCTTTTCTCTTATTACAATCTGGCCGCAGGCAATCTTCTCTCCCGAATCACCGGACGGCTGTGTATGAAAATCATCCGGCATATCATGGATAACTACTGTTCTTCCAATGACATCCTCCGGAAAAAACCGGGAGGTATATACCGACATCCACGCAGCGCCCCTGTCCGCTAATAATGGCGGCAAATCCCCCGCATGTCTTGGATGCGGCAGATTCTTCGGATTAAAATGTCCTTTTGTATCCGCAAACACATCCATTGAATTCCCGGTACACATACTTCCCTCATGGATATGAAACCCGAAAAAACCGGAGTTTTTCTCCTCTTCCTCTTTTGGAAGCCCGAACACCTCCGCAACTACAACAGTTCCGCCGTACACTTCGTAAAACTCCACTTTCCCCCGTATGTCGGGATATTTTTCACTTCCGGTAAGCTTCGCACAAGCTTCCGGCATTGTTTTTAATTTTTCCATATTCATCACACTCCTTTGTGCAATCCTATGCAGGAAGTATCATGAAAATTATTACAATTCTATATATTCTGTAACAGTTCAGCCATAGTCGACAAAATAAACGAATCATGCTTGCATGAATGAGTGTATTTTATCGACTATGAGCGGAGCGCCAGATTATGAGCAAAAATAGTTGCACAGCAACGAATAGCACGTTAGTGCGGTTTTGCGAATGGCGCGGGCTGAACTGTTACTATATTCTACCTTTCTATTCCAATCTGCGCAGGATTATCGAGAAGTCTTCCCCTGTAATCGAATCTGGAACCATGACATGGACATTCCCATGTGCGCTCATCCGGATTCCACGAAAGTTTACACCCAAGATGAGGACAGCGAATCGAAACTTCAAACACTTTATCATTCTCTGTATAAGATTTTATCCTATTCACAGACACAAGCTGCTTTGTAAAATTGGCCGCAGTAATCCCTGTATTTACCGCCAGCTCTTTCATTGCCAGAGCAGAAATTTTGCGCTGTGGTGAAAATATGTCCGCTTCCGGTATTTCCTTCCCATCCACCACCTCTGGCAGAACTTTCGCACTCACCATGGCGGACGTCATACCCCATTTCCCAAATCCTGTTGCCACAAACCAGTCCTGCGACTTTCTATCAAAAGCTCCAATATATGGAATGTGATCCAATGTGATACAATCCTGTGCTGACCAACTTGCCACTTCCTTACAGCCCGGAAACAGTTCCCTTGCTTTCTTTCGAATTTTATCATATTTTCCGCCCTGACTATTCTCCCCGGTACGATGACTCCCTCCACCAAGAATCAATAGATTTCCTTCTGTGCGAAAGGAGTATCCCTCTTGGTCAATTCCAAGATAACATCCTGACGGACACATGGCGTTTTCAAACGCTATGGCATAACTTCTCTCTTGATACATTCTGGCAAAATAATATCCGGGCAGATTTACAAACGGAAAATGGCAGGCAAAGATTACTTTCCCTGCAGTGACTGTTCCGTTCTTTGTGACTACTTTATTATTGCCCATTCCATGATGTTCTACCTTTTCCACTGGTGTCTCTTCGTAAACGGTTAATCCTTTTGCAATTTCCTTTAAAAACTTTAATGGATGAAATCTTGCCTGATTCTGAAACTCCAATACCCCTTTTACCATAAAGGGCAGCTCGCACTCTGTCTTAAACCGGGCGGCAATTCCAAGTCGTTTTGCAGCTTCCGCTTCTTTTTGCAATACTTCTTTCTCTACACAAGAATATAAGTTTGCAGAACATCTGTCAAAATCGCAGTCAATACTTTTCCCCTTTACAATTCTCTCATACTCGCCAATCGCCCACTCATTCATCCTTGCATAATATCTTGCCATTTCTTCCCCATAACAACGAATCAAACGGTCGTAGATAAGATTATGCTGAGATGTAATTTTGGCTGTTGTCCCTTTTGTCTGTCCGCCGCAGATACAGTCTGCTTCAAGTACGACTGCCTGTATTCCCTTTTCTTTTAGAAAATATGCCGTTAATAATCCTGTAATTCCGGCTCCAATAATGACTACATCCGCCCTCTCGTTTTGATGGAGCGCACTTCTCTTCTGAAACGATACCTCTTTTAACCATATGGATTCCATCTTCTTTCCTCCAATTCACAATCTTAAAATAGAATCTGCAATTTTTTCCACAATATACAAAAACAGGATAAAAAGACGTAACTCTTTTTATCCTGTCTCACACATATATTGCTAGAACAAGCTCTTAACTGTCGGATAAATCCTACGGAATTTCCGGTATCTTTTGTAATATTTTATTCTTCCTATTGTCTACGAAAGTGTAATATTTTCTCCCTTTATTCCACAGAATGCACCCGGAATCTTTGCCTCCTCATGCGCAATCAGCCATTTATTCTTCGCCGTAATAAGGCCGGACTCACCCTCTTTTTCAATCTCGAAGTCAAGATCAAGGTTTGTGTCTTTGGGAAGCACAATAACACAGCGGTATCCTTCATTTCCTTCCGGAGTACAGGGCGCATAGTGAAGCGTGGTCGCATAAAGCTCTACCGCCGTACCTGCCGGTACAAGGAATGCCTCGATATTTGCCGACTCATATGTATAATCTTCTGCAATATCCTGCTGCTTTCCGAGAAGAAGAACAACATCTTCTGCCGCAATATCAATTTCAGATGACCGATGATACTCTACTGCATTTAATTTCTTATTGTGTCCATTACAGTAACCAATCTGAATCGGAAGTCCGCCATAGCCCCGCTTCTTTAATTCCTCGGCTACAGGAACTGCTTCCAGCTTAACGTCGGACGGAACATAGATTACATCATCTGAAGGTCTGTCTGTCCTTTTCATCTCCTCAAGTAATTCTGCAAAATCATAGCCTGTAAGAACCTTTCCGTATGCTTTAAATGAAGCATCTGTAATTTTTTGGATTTTCATGTTTGTCTCTCCTTTACAAAATAATTCCAATAATAAACCAGGGGGATTATCCCTTTACATCTTCGTCCTTTCTATATTTTTCGATAATTTCCTGCATTTTTTCAAACTGCTGTTCCATCTCCTCTACCATCCGAAACTGTGTTCTGGCACGCACAAGATTGTGTTCCGGGTAAGCAGTCTTAAAGTAAGTATCTCCCTGTAGGTAATCCGAAAGAAAACGAATACCGCACTCCAGCGTAATAATTCTGGCGCCCCATGCAAGACTGTCTATTTCTGCTTCTGTAAGAACATCCTTCGTCTCCTCCAGATATCCTTTCACGAACATCTCATAGAGCTCTATATCAAAATGCACAAAGTCCAGATTTTCTTCATCTTCTGCCGCTGTCGCCGCACCAAAACGGATGGCGTCGCCAAAATCATTTGCCGCAAGTCCCGGCATGATCGTATCCAGGTCAATAATACACAAACCTTTTCCTGTATTTTCATCAAACAGAATATTATTAAGCTTCGTATCGTTATGAGTCACACGAAGAGGCAGTTTCCCGGACTCCTGCTGTTCTACCAATATTCTGCAGTCTCTTTCTCTTGCCTGCACAAACGCAATTTCTTTCTCGCAAGAAGCAACGCGGTCTTTCATATCGCGCCTCACTGCAACCTGAAAACTTTCAAACCGTTTCACCGTATTGTGAAAATTAGGAATCGTTTCGTTCAATTTCTCCGCCGGATAATCACCAAGCTGTTTTAAGAAATGTCCAAAACTGTTTCCAGACTGATAAAACTGTTCCGGTTCTTCTACCTGCTGATAGCAGACAGAATCCGGAATAAAGTTATAGCATCTCCATGGTTCCCCCTCTGCATCCTCAAAATACTGACATCCTGTCTTAGTCTTAATATAACAAAGCGTCTCTCTGTCCGGCTGTCCTCCCTCTGCGCGGATAATTCCACGCAGATACTCGGTTACGCCGAAAATATTTTCCATAACACCGGATGGATCTTTAAATACATTGCTGTTAACACGCTGCAACACATAGGACAGTTCATCTCCATCCTCACCCGGCATATATACTGCATAAGTTTCATTGATATGTCCTGCTCCAAACGGCTTCACATAACTGCATTTCGGTCCAAATCCAAAGGCGTAGATTGCATCCTCCAGATTCCGGTTATCGACGCCGTCAATCTTCTTATGCGTAGAGAAAATTACTTCACCGGCTTCAATTCTCGTTCCAGAAGAAATGGTACAATATGCCTTAATAATACTTCCCAAACCAACATGCACACCACTGGAAAGGTAAGCGTCATGATCTACAACAGCTCCACTGTTAATAAGTACCGCATGCTCCATGACGGTATCTCTGTTTACAACAGCTCTCTGTAAAACGAAACAACCTCTTCCCACCGTTGCATTCGGACTTACCACCGCCGTAGGATGAATCAGCGCCGGCACCTGATACCCAACTTCTATCAGTTTTTCTGTCCAGAGAAGACGCATATTATTGTCTCCAAAGGCAGCTACTGCCGCATCATATTTTTTCAGAAAGTTCTCAAAATCACAGCATTTTCCAATGACATCCTTTTCTTTTTTCGCATCATCCAAAAATGCAATATCCTCATATCCAAGCTGCAGAGCCGTCTCCTGTACCATACGTCCCATACCGCCCGCTCCTAATATTAATAAACCCCGCATTTCAATTGGTCTCCTTTTTTATAGATTGTTTTATTTTAACACAATTTTTACAAAAATGTAACTCCATTTATTTTTTTGAGTTTCCACAATTATTTCATTTCTTTTTAATTTCCTCTAAACATAGAATTGTTCAGCTATCAAAGGACAAAATCAAATATTTAACCATCCGTCACTAAAAAGTGATTTTGTATACCTATATCACACAATAAAAAGAATGATTTCTTTGTTTATTTGTCAATAAATTTTATAATTTTTAATATTATGTATATTTTTATAATCAATTAAAATATTGTCTTTAAATAGATTGACAATTTTGCAAATTAAAAGTATAATAAAAGTAAGATAATTTGCTATATAAGAAAGGAGTTGTGTTCAATGAAAAAAATATTATCAATACTGTTAGTACTAATATTGATTATCGGTAATTCTTCAATAGTAACGGCCCAAGGAGAATCAAGTCCAAGAATTATGGGGATTGAGCCCGAAAAAGAGCTTTCTAATTATGCAAATAATGTTTATTTAAAACATTTGCATTCATTGATTAATTCTGGAGAATTAAAAGGAAGTTTATCAGAATATTCACTTGGACAATCATTTACAATTTTCAATATAGAAGAAAAAACAAATTCCACTTGCTTTCCTGTATTATACAAAACTGACATGGTTGCAATATTAGAAATTAATAAAGCACAGGGAGAATATGTATCTACACTATCGAAATCATTTGCTGAAGAATTAGAAAAAAGGCTATCAGACAATAAAAAGAGTTCATTTGTATTAATAACTGATGGAATACGATTGCAGGCATTCGATGGAACCAATTCTGAGGAATTATTTCAATTATATGATGATGGAAGAAAAGCAAATGATTTATCCACGAAATTGTTTTTTAGTATGTCAGAACTTTCAAGTCATTTATCTTTCAGTGATATTACCACTTCAAAAGTCTCAAACCATGCTATAACTAGAGGACCGGCAGGTCCAACTTCTTATAAAACGCTTAAAGTTAAAGGTATTACCCAAGGGAAACATCCTTGGTGTTGGGCTGCCACATGTGCAGCACTGACAAATTATTATAAGGGAACTTCGCTTACAGCATCTTCAGTTGCAAATTATGTTTTTCCCGGGAACCCTGAACAAGGCGCAACATGGACAAACATAAAAAAGGCATATAACCATTGGAAGTTGTATCCATCACAAACAGGAGTAATTAGTTTTAATAATGTAAAATCAACCATCAATTCTAATAAACCAATGCACTTAGGATTGAAAGGTCACTCAGTTGGGTTAATAGGATATGAAGATTGGGTTGGTGCTGCAAGCAGCAATGATCGGATTTTAATTTTACTTGAACCTAATGGAGGAGTTCTAAAAAGTGTTTCACTAACTTCATCTGGAAATTTCACTTATAGTTTGGGAGGAGGTACGAATGCATGGCAATACACCCGAAAGTTCTAAGATTATTATTCCTCGGATTATTAACGTTCGTAATATCTGGATGCGAAAACGCCACGAACAGATCCGGTGACGAAGCTTTCACAACAGAGTTCCCCAGAGATAAACAAGGATATCCTAAATGCAATATTGTAATTATCAATGGAGCGGAATATACCTTAAAAAATTGGGGAGGCTCTCATATAAAATCTCACATTGATCAAGAAATTGAACTTCAAGGAATTAAAGAAGGAGATTGCCTTGAAGTAATTCTTCCTCAATATCTTCCAATTAATTTTTGGAGTATGGAAGAAAAGGAAACTATTGACTTGATAAATTATAATAAAAGCGAATTATCTGTTCACCAAACTGTTGAAGGAGTATCAGCATATATCCAAAAATTTACTTTTACGATAACAAACGATAAAAATTTACTATTTAAATGGTCTAATGTAAACGAATGTGGAAAATCCTTCACAGAAAAAGAAGACGAATATTTGTTAAGAATAAGTATTGCATAAACATTTTCCGGGGGCAGTCCATTTTGAACCGCCCCTTTTATACATTGATACAATTCTTACACTCTACTTAATTACTTACACTCTACCTTAACAATTGGCATGATATGCTTCGTCTGCACTGTATACATCAAACCCGCTCTCCCTTAAAATCTTAACGACTTTCGCCGGATCGTCACTTTTCAGTACAGCCGCCGCATCGTTTCCATTGGCAAACGCGTACATATACTCTACGTTCACATCACCTTCTACAATCTGATGCATGGCTTTACTAAGAGAGCCTGCAGCATGAGGTACACGAAGTGCAACCACCTCTGTAAGCATAGAAGTAATGCCTGCCTCTTTTAACGCTGCTTTTCCCTTATTCGGATCGGATACGATCATGCGGAGCATTCCGTAGTCCGATGTGTCAGCCAGACTGAGTGCCACAATATTCACGTCATTTTCTGACAGCACATTGAGGACTTCATCCAGACGCCCTTCTCTGTTTTCCAAAAATACAGACAACTGCTGAATTGTATGATTCATTCCCATGATTTCCCCTCCTTACATCTCTCGATTATCAATGACACGTTTGGCTTTCCCTTCGCTTCTTTGAATTGTCTTAGGCTCAACCAATTTCACTCTTACAGATACACCAAGCGCCTGTTTTAACACTGCTCCAACTCTGTTCTTGAGTTCGTCCAGTTTACGAATCTCATCAGAGAAATATTTCTCATCTACCTCTACCATAACGGTCAGGACGTCTAAATTGTTCTCACGATCAACAATCAGCATGTAATGAGGCGCTACGCCGCCGCCCATAGAAAAAAGGGCTGTCTCAACCTGAGTCGGAAATACGTTAACGCCGCGGATAACTTTCATGTCATCGGTACGTCCGGTAAACTTCTGAATTCTCGGAAGTGTTCTTCCACATTCACAGGCTGCATGCTCAATACTTGTCAAATCTTTTGTTCTATAACGAAGTAACGGCATACCTTCTTTCGCAAGTGTTGTAAATACCAGTTCTCCCGTCTCACCATCTTTGCATGGCGTCTGATCTGCCGGATTTAAAACTTCCGGATAGAAATAATCTTCATACACATGAAGCCCTTTGTGATGAATACAATCCATCGCCACACCCGGACCTGTAATTTCACAAAGTCCATAAATATCAAATGTATTGATATGCAAAATGCTCTCAATCTTCTTACGCATTTCATCCGTCCAAGGTTCTGCGCCATTGATACTTGCTTTAATCTGTAAGCGGTCAATTACGCCTGCTTCCTGCGCCGCCTCAGCCAGATACATGGCATAGGAAGGCGTACATGCAAATGCAGTCGCGCCAAAGTCTTCCATACACATCAATTGTCTTTTCGTGTTCCCGGAAGACATGGGGATTGCCATTGCGCCGAGCGCCCTTGCACCGAAGTCTAAACCAAGACCTCCGGTGAAAAGTCCGTATCCATAACAGATATGGATGCGGTCACTAGCGTCAAGCCCGGCCATAGTAAGCGCCCTTGCCACACACTCGCCCCACACCTCTACGTCTTTCTGTGTGTAAGATGCCAGTGTAAGCTTTCCGGTTGTTCCCGATGTTCCCTGTACTCTGACAATTTTATCCTGCGGAACTGCCAGAAGCCCGAATGGATAATTGTCTCTCAAATCTTCTTTTGTTGTAAATGGAAGTTTGTAAATGTCTTCTATTCCTTTGATGTCACCTGGAAGAACACCGAGATCATCCATTTTCTTACGGTAAAATGCTACATTGTCGTATACATTTTTCACTTGACTTATCAGTCTTTCACTCTGGAGTGCCGTCATCTCATCTCTACTCATACACTCAATCTTCGGATCTCTAATCTGTTCTTTCCAATCTTTTAATTCTATTCCTGCCATTTTTTAACGCTCCTTCTTCTACAAATCGGTTTCTTCTACAATCTTTACATTTGCCTCCTTGAGAATCTGCGTTGCTTTCTCATAATCATTCGTGTTAAATACCATAACCGGGGCTCGCCCGCCGCGGATGATAAAGGAGTAAATGTAATTGATATTTAACTCGCTGTCCGCAAGTAATGCCAACATCTGATTGAGATTGCCTTTTTTATCTTCTAACTCAACACCCATAACTTCATGAATGCTTACGACATATCCCCGCTCAGTCAAGTAACCCTTCGCCTCTGCTGGCTTATCTACTACGAGACGAAGGATACCAAACTCTGGGGTATCGAAAGTCGCAACAGCCCGGATATTAATCTGTGCTTCTGTGAGTCTTGACGTAACATCCATAAGACTGCCCGGCTTATTTTCTACAAATACTGATAGCTGCCTGATCATATGCCACCTCCTTATAAATGGTACCCAACATCAAACGCCTGTTTATTAAGATCAATCGTTTTTGGCGGTACCGTCTTTTCGATCACTTCATACCACTGCTCTTTCGTAAAATCCATATGCTGTGCGGCGACGCCAAGAACAATCAGGTTAAAAACTCTCGGGTTGCCAAGCTTCTTGGATTCTTCTGTAGCATTTACGGTATAAACTTTGTAATCTTTTTTCAGGGTTTCAATGATTCCTTCCGGATACTCTGCCGCTCCGATCACAACCGGCATCGGATCAATCCTCCAATCATTGATAATAAGCGCACCATCTTTTTTCAAGAAATGTGCATATCTTAAGGCTTCCAGTCTCTCAAATGCAATGATGACGTCCGCCTGCCCCTCTTCTACAATCGGTTCTGCAACTTTTTCACCATAACGCACAAACGTAACAACGCTTCCGCCTCTCTGTGCCATTCCATGAACCTCAGAAAGCTTCACGTCATAGCCGCTTAAAGTTGCCAACCCTCCTAAAATTCTGCTGGTGAGGAGGGTTCCCTGACCGCCTACACCGACGATCATAATATTCTTTACAGCCATTAGTTCTCCTCCTTTACCAGTTCTATCGCATCAAACTTACATAGTTTCTCGCAGAGCCCACATCCGGTACACATCGTATCATCAATGTGAATCGTTCCATCCGGACGTTTTGCCATCGCCGGACATCCCGGTTTCATACACATTCCACATTTCTTACATTTATCTGCATGTGCAGCGTAAAGTGGTTTTTTACCCTTAGTCAAAAGCACGCAAGGACTCTTTGTAATGATAACAGATACTTCATCTTTTGCTGCTTCTTCTTTGATTGTCTTCTCCAATGTTTCGATATCAAAGGCATTTACTTCCACTACATTTTCTACACCTAATGCTCTGCAAACTGCTGAAATATTCATAGCATGCGTTTCTTCTCCCTGTAATGTTTTTCCAGTAGCCGCATGATCCTGATGTCCGGTCATTCCTGTAGTAGAGTTATCAAGAATCATAACCGTTCCGGCAGCATGATTGTACATCATATTCATCAAAGAATTGATGCCCGTATGTAAAAACGTAGAATCACCAATCACTGCCACCCAGTTCTTAATATATTCTTTCCCTTTTGCTTTCTCCATTCCATGAAGAGTAGAAATACTGGAACCCATACACATCGTTGTATCTACTACGCTAAGCGGCGGAACCGCTCCTAATGTATAACAGCCAATATCTCCCGCCGCATGTATTTTTAACTTGTTCAATACATGATACACACTCCTATGCGGACATCCCGGGCAGAGAATCGGCGGTCTTCCCGGCGCTTTTGCCGGAGAATTTACGGAAATCTCCTCTTTCAAAATTGCTGTTCTAAGCATGTTGGCACTGTACTCACCTTGTACAGTAAATATTTCTTTTCCTATCGCTTCTACTCCCCAAGATTTCACCTGCTCTTCAATGACAGGATCTAACTCTTCCACAATATACAATGTCTCTACTTTGGAAGCAAAGTCTTCAATCAGTTTCCTTGGAAGCGGATTGACCAGACCAAGCTTTAATACAGAAGCAGCAGGAAGAGCTTCTTTTACATACTGATATGGAATTCCACTAGTAATAACTCCAATCTTAGTATCATTCATCTCTACGGTATTGATTGGCAGCGTATTGGACGCTTCTGCAAGTTCGTTGTTAAGTTTTTCGATCTCCACATGGCGGACTTTGGCATTTCCGGGCATCATGACATTCTTCTGGATATTCTTTACATATTCTTTATCCGGAACTTCCCGTCTGTCCTCAACGTCTACCACGCCCTGAGAGTGCGCAAGTCTTGTTGTCGTCCGAAAAATAAATGGTCTGTCATATTTTTCACTCAGCTCAAAGGCAAGTTTCATATATTCTTTTGCCTCTGCACTGTCAGATGGCTCCAACACCGGAAGTTTTGCCGCTCTTGCTACCATTCTTGTATCCTGTTCATTCTGAGAACTGTAAAGTCCCGGATCGTCTGCAACAACGATAACCAGTCCGCCGTTTACTCCCATATAAGATACACTATAAGCAGGATCTGCCGCCACATTGAAGCCTACATGCTTCATACATGCCATCGCCCTGACTCCTGAAAGAGAAGCTCCTACGGCAACCTCTACCGCCACTTTCTCGTTCGGTGACCACTCACAGTACAGATGATCCTTATACTGTACCAAATACTCACTAATCTCTGTACTTGGAGTGCCCGGATACGCCGCAGACACTTTCACGCCCGCCTCATATGCACCCCTTGCAATAGCTTCATTCCCAAGCATGATCACTTTTTTCTTATCTGCCATTTTATAATCCATCCTTTCGCAAATCCGTTACTCTCTTGGCTTTTCCCTCGAACCGCTGTAAAGAATGCGGCGCAGCCAGTTTAATATGCGTCGCCAATCCAAGTTGTGCTTTCAATCCTTTTGCGATTCTCTGCTCTAATTCACTCAACTTCCCATAGCTGTCAAGAAGACTATCGTCTATAAGTTCTACGGAAATCGTCATAACATCCAACCGATTCTTTCTCTCTACCAAAATCTCATAGTGCGGACCAATCTCCGGAATCTGAAGCAGCACTTCCTCAATCTGTGTCGGGAACACATTCACACCCCGAATCACCAACATATCATCCGCACGTCCCGATAAATTCTCCATACGGACCGTAGTTCTCCCGCATTTGCATGGCTCATAAAACAGCCTTGTAAGATCTCCGGTTCTATATCTTACCAGCGGGATAGCTTCTTTTCCAAGACAAGTGATGACAAGCTCGCCTCTTTCTCCTGCCGGAAGCACTTCTCCTGTCTCTGGATTGATAATTTCCGGGATAAACCAGTCCTCATTAATATGCATTCCACAAAGTTCTTCACATTCTCCTGCAACACCCGGCCCGCAAAGCTCGCTCATGCCATAATTCTGGGTACAAAGAAAACTTTCTCCCCAGACCTTGTGCATCTCACTTCGCATCGGCTCTGTCATACCTTCTCCACCAAACAGACCAATACGTACCTGTAAGTCTTTCTCCGGATCTAATCCTCTGGCTCTTATTTCTTCTCCAAGATGCAACGCATAAGACGGCGTCGCAACTAAAAGAGTCGTTCCCACATCCTGCATAAACATAATCTGTTTCTTCGTATTTCCGGAAGACATTGGGATTACAGAGGCTCCTAATTTCTCTAATCCGCCATGAAGACCTAATGCTCCTGTAAACGTCCCATATCCAAACGCAATCTGCGCCACATCGTTCGGCGCAGCGCCGCCCATACATGCAATTCTTGCCACATTATTAAGCCATATATCAAGATCATTTCTTGTATATCCTACCATCGTCGGCTTTCCGGTAGTTCCCGAACTTGCGTGGAATCGCACCAGCTCTTTTTTATCTACTGCAAAAAGTCCCATTGGATAATTGTCTCTAAAATCTGACTTATATGTAAACGGAAGGTTCTGTAAATCCGTAAGATTCTGAATATCTTCCGGTTTTACCCCCGCTTCATCCATTTTTCTGCGATAGGGTTCGACTCTCTCATATATATATTGTACCGTTTCCTTCAATTTCTCAAGC
This sequence comes from uncultured Dorea sp., assembly GCA_910578495.1. Lineage (GTDB taxonomy): Bacteria > Bacillota > Clostridia > Lachnospirales > Lachnospiraceae > Dorea_D. The sequence continues at coordinate 746 of CAJTRE010000027.1, read as the reverse complement.
TGGATTTTCTCAATTTCAGCTCTTGACATTGTCTCTTCCTTCGCCCAAATCATGTCTCTTCCTCCTACGAATATCTTTCTATTGAAAACAGCCGTAAAACATCTTAATTCTTACGACTGTTATAGTATAGCACAATACTTTCGCAGTTTAAAGCGTTGCATTGCAAAATTTTAGTTTTTTGTAAATTTATATAATTTTTCTGACAAAATAATTATTTTTTCATATGTTTTTTACAAGAAAATTGTTCTACATTCACCTTAATAATACCAACCGCTTTCTCAAGCTTTGGATTTGTCTTAAACTCATCAAATTCCTTCCCTGTCTGCTGTTTCATCACCAATCCTAAAGCTTTTAATTTCTCCTCCGGCTCTTCCACGACCTCTGCCCTGCCGTTTCCTATTAAACTTGCATAGTAATAGCTATACTGACAGGCAAGTGCGCCCTCCACCAGCTCATGGCTGCAATCCATCTCGATTCCGACAGATGGATGTTTCTTGATGATATCCAATTTTCTACCTTCCTTCGCTCCATGGAAATAAATAGTAAGCCTGCCTTCTTCATATGTATAACCATAATTCATCGGCACAATATAAACTTGTCCGTCATCACAAAGTCCAAGGCGGCATACCTTACAGCTATCCAGTATTTCCTTGATTTCTTCTGTGCCCGTCACTGCACGTTCCGTTCTTCTCATTTTTATATCCATTCCTTTCGCTTCGCTCAAGGCACAAAACGTTGTGAAAAAC
>CAJTRE010000026.1 GCA_910578495.1 uncultured Dorea sp. | reverse complement strand
TGTCTCGAAGTACGGATAACAAAAAACGCCTGCGCAACACAAAGCCACGCAAGCGCATGAAATTACATATTCGTTTATGTACTGCCAAATTTCGCATCCACCGCCAGACTGATCCTGCTGGGTAGGTGGGCTTTTTTTGACAGGTTAGGGGGATGAAAAAAGAACAAGGACACGGCGATACCTCCTGGACACCGCCGTATCCTAAAAAATGGGCGACTTTAATACACCCCCCGCAATCTCATTTTTTGAAAAGAAAACGGCGGCTTGAAATTGTTATTTCAAAACCGCCGCAAGGCTACTGTATTTTGTTTTGGCGCGTGATGACCCAGCCGCCGAAACAACGTTTTTTTTTTATTATCAGACTATGAAAAAGGTATTTTAAAGAGTTCAGGGAATAAAGAGTTATTTTTGACAACCATGTGGACCTTAAAGGAAGCGTATGGAAAGTATTTGAATGTTGGGCTGAAATATGATTTTGCAAAAACTAGATTTGATTATGCTTTATCAGTGGAGCACACGATTAGTGAAACAGTATATAAATCAGAACAGCTGCATGAGTCTGTTATCTCATGTGTGTCTAAAGATTCTAGTATTTATTATGAAGTGAACGTGGAAGAGCTCCTAAGATTTATAATAAAGATATTGTAGATTGTTGGGGAAGGAAGGGAGTATCATGAAGAAAAAGATTTTTACACTTCTGATTTTAATGTGCGTTATTTTTACTATAGTAACTTTTTTTGAAAGCACTATACAATTGATATTAGGACAGCAAACAGACGGAAATGTTCATATTTTAAATCGTATGTCCTATTCATTCATAGGCGCTTTGTCAATATCATTAGTTAGGAGTATCAATATGAAACATTCTTTTTTTGATATTCTTGTGTCTTATATTATTACTGCTCCGCTGATGATATTATCTGTTTATATTACTTCATTGTATATGTTCATGCCTAATACAGCTTATAGGGATGCATTGTTCTTTTTTACGCTTGTATTTTTTATTATGGGCTTTCTAATTGTTAGAAAGAAGAAAAGAGAGGTTTAAGAAATGAAAAAAGCTATTTTGTTTTCTGGGCAGGGAGCCCAGTATCCGGGAATGTTTGTGGATTTGATTGAGAAATACGATTATGTTAAAAAGATTTTTTCTGATGCATCAGATATAGTAGGAATCGATTTGATAAATCTGAGTAAGAATGGTATCGCAGAAGAAATGTCCCTGACTCAGAATCTTCAGCCGCTTATTCTGACATGCGATATTGCAGCATGGGAGCTATTAAAAAGAAATGGCGTAAGTGCAGATTATTTTGCAGGATATTCATTAGGTGAATATGCGGCATTATATGCATCGGAATTTCTCTCATTTATAGATGTTATGAAGCTGATTGTAGTAAGAGCCAATGCGATGCAGACTGCAGTACCTGTAGGAGTTGGCGGTATGGCTGCTGTGATTTTCAGTGATCAAAGTGTTGTTGACAATTACTTTGAAAGACTTGATAAGAAGGTTTGGATATCAAATAAGAATACAAAAGGACAATATTCAATTTCAGGAACAGGGGAGGATTTAGAAAGTGTCTGTGAAGATTTAAAAAAACTTGGGATTTTTGTTAAAAAAGTTCCTGTTAGTGTGCCATTTCACTGCGTATTATTGAAACCAGCAGCAGATATAATCAAGAATAAGCTCGATGAAATTGGTATAAATGAAGTTTCTATTCCTATAGTTATGAACTTTGATGGAAAAACGGAAACAAATATTCAAGAAATAAAGGATAAGTTGTATTTTCGATCGTTTCATACTGTACAATGGATAGATACTCTTAATTTCTTGTATTCGAGGAATGTTACATGCTTTATTGAGTGCGGTCCTGGACATACGCTGACTAATTTTACTAGACGTATGCGATTTGAAAATGTACAGGTACATAATGTTGAGAATGAAGAATCTTTGCAAAGGACAGTCTATGAGATTATGAGAGAATGAAAATATTAATAAAAGCGGATATCTCTACCTGTTTTTTGTTCGGCGCTTTATTGACATTAATCATGGAAAAAGTTATAATTTTATTGATGACAATAATAAATATTTTTAGAGGAGAATGGGTTATGAGAAAAATTTTAAAAGGACTGCTAGTGACGACAGCTGTGATGGTCTTCTCACTGTTTCGTGCAGATACTGTCGACGTGGTTGCTGCGAATAATCTGGAGGCGGCTAAGACAGCATATGGGACATCAAAGGTTATTGAGAATGAATCTTTTGAAACGCTGCAGGATGACTTGTTTGAGGCGGCTTTAAGAAATAGTTCAGATACATCTCCCTGTATCGTATATGTGCCGGGAGGAAGAACTTATACTGTGACAAGTGAAAAGGCGCATAATAAAGAGGGTATTAAAGCAGGATATGCTTCTGGAATTTTTGTTCCGGAGAATGTAATTCTTGTTGCAGAGGACAGCACTGTATTCAGTGCAAATCCATCGGGTAAAATGCAGCGTCTGGTAATGGTATGTGGCTCAGTTTATGGTGGAACCTATAAGGGAAATAATAAGTGTGATTTTGTGGTTCAGTTCCGGAATAATACAACATTTGAAACAATCAAATCAGGAAGCCGGCAAGTGGATGGAAATATCGAGAAGACAATTGTTTCCGGAGCTAAGGCATGTGGTATTAAAGGCATAGGAACTAAGAACGTAAATATCAGATACAACACCGTAACAGACTGTAGAACAAGAAGTGCTTGCGGCATCGGAGTTTCTTATGGAGCTAAGGCAAATCAGATTTCACGTAATACAATCAAAAACGTGGGCGCAGGAGGCTTTGGTTCTGGTATCGATGTAACACATGCAAATGTGAATTATATCGAGTATAATACAATTTCAGGCGCTGCCGGACACGGAATCAGTACAGATACAGACCAGAAGCCTTTGAGTAAAACAAAACAGAATTATTGTAAAATTTATCGTATTAAAGGAAATGTGATTTCAAACAGCACTGGACACGGAATATGGTTGGAAAACAGATCTCAGATTACCAGTACACTTCTTAGCAATACGATTAAAAACGGAAAGAAATGTGGAATAGCTGTTGAGGCAAATTCCAAATATGCAGGAAGTAATCAGTATAGTATCAATGCAATGACACAAAATCAGATTTATAATAATGCAGCTTCTAATATTAGTGTTTCAGGAAAATACGGAAAAATCAGATTGACAAAAAATAATGTGATTAAGGGTTCCAAAAAGCAGATAGGTATTGTTGCAGATAAGTATGCCAAAGTATATATTACCGGTGCAAATAATAAGATTACAGGTAATAAGAGTTATGGAATTTATTTGAAAAACAGATCTAACCTGAGTGTTACATCAACTGGACGGAATTATATACAGAGCAATCAAAAATATGCAATCGGTTTGTATAATAAGAGTAAAGCAGTGGTGAAAAATATGACGCTGACAGGTAATAAAAAAGGAACTGCATATATTGGTAAAGGATCTTCGCTTAGATATTCCAGATGCAAGACAGCAAAAATTGTAAAAGGTACGACTTTGTAATTTGATAATAAAGTTATATTTATGTAAATATATGCCGCTCCAATCGGAGCGGCATATATAATTATAAACTTTTATATCTTGTTTTGTATTCTTTTTTATTGTATTATGTACAGGAATGCAGCATATTATGTAGAAATAGCAAAAGTAAAGGGGATTCATGATGAAAAGAGGATGTAATGTCTTAGTTGCAATGTTGGTGCTATGTCTGAGTATTTTTTTGCTTTCAATAGAAGCATTAGCGGTGGAAGAAACGGATCTTAAGCTTAATTATGTGTATATAGATCAGTCTTATATTGAACCGCAAGACATGCAGAGTATTGTAGTGTCATTGGAGAAGAGTGGCGGGAACATCACAAATATGGAACTTGTGTTAGAAAATTCTAATAAGATTGAGACAACATTATCTCCTGAGTCTCAGGCGGACGGAGTTTTTCTGTTCCAGGAAAGCTTTGACAAGGGTATTTACCATGTGAAAGAATTAAACGTATTTACAGATAGCGATAAAAAAGAATTTTCAGCAGATGAGATGGGTGTAGATGCATATTTTGGTGTCGGACAAGAATATTCCGGCAATGATAAAAGTAATCATGTAGAAATGGAGAGTGCTATCGGTACAGGTAATGCCGACATGGTGGAAGCGTCAACAGCAGCGGTTGATGAAGATGGGGATAATGCAGAGTCGAATATTGAAAATGCGTTAATGACGGCGAGAAGCGTTATACCAAGTACAACAGCAGCTACAAAAAATAAAGGTCTTGTATTGGTTCTGGATCCGGGACATGATACCGGACATGTAGGAGCCAGAGGAAATGACATTAAGGAAGAGGAGGCAACTTTAAAAATTGCCAGATATTGTAAAGCAGAGTTGGAAAAGTATGAAGGTGTATCTGTGTATCTGACCAGAAACGAGGAATGTCCATATCCAGAGACGGTTGGTAAAAAAAGCGGTAATATTCTGGATATTCAAAATCGAGTGCAGGCGGCAGATGAAAAGGGAGCAGATGCATTTATCAGTTTTCATTTGAATAGTTGGACTACGTCAAGTGCCAATGGCGCTGAGGTGTACTATCATAAATCAAATCCAATAGGTAAGAATCTGGCGCAGAAGGTACAGGATGAGCTGAAAAAACTGGGACTTTACAATAGAGGTGTAAAAAATAATGAAGCATTTGCGGTAATTAAAACGGCTCAGTCAAAAGGGTTTCCGGGAATTATTATTGAACACGCATTTGTGACTAATAAAAATGATGCGTCAAGTTATTTGAACAGCAGCACGAAGTTGAAAAGACTTGGAGCTGCAGATGCAGCAGGTATCGCGAAGCATTATGATCTCAAGAAAAAGAGTGCAGGACCAGCTTTAGAAATATCCTCGGTTGCGGCAAGAAGTATCCGGCTTGAGTGGGGAGAAGTTTCTAATGCAATCGGCTATGAAGTATATAAGAAGCAAAGTGACGGCTCGTATAAGATGATTGGAGAAACGGAAGGAAGTACAGCGGTTACATATACGGATGAATCGTTAAAGCCTGCTACGACTTATACATATAAGGTAAGAGCTAAGATTGACAATTCCGGAGAAGTGGCGTATGGTCCGTACTCAAGTGCAGTAAGCGAGACGACCAGACTTGATGGTACCAAAATAAATAAAACGTCAGCTTCAGATACTTCGGTGAACTTATCTTGGGAAAAAGTTCCTTATGCTTCAGGTTATGCTGTATATCGCTACACTTCTTCTAAAAAAGCGTATGTAAAAGTGCAGACAGTGAGTGCAAGTAAACTCAGTTGTATAGATACTGGTTTAAAAAGCAATATAACGTTCCAATATAAGGTGCGGGCATATAAGAAAGTGGGAAGCACAACAGTTTATGGAGCATATTCTCCGGTCGTCAAAGTAAAGACGAAAGTAGGGGCTCCTTTAAAGGTAGGAAGAACAACTGTTAAATTAAAAGCGTCATCGTTTGACAAGATGAAGATTACATGGAAGAAAGTATCCGGTGCGTCCGGATATCAGATTCAGCGCTACAATCCATCCACAAAGAAGTATGCAACAGTAAAAACGATTACAAAAGGCTCTACTGTTTCATACACGAACGGAAGTCTGGATGCAGGCACTACTTATAAATATAGAGTACGTGCTTATAAGAAGTCCGGAAGTAAGAAAGTTTACGGTTCTTGGTCAACTGTGAAAAGTGCAAAGACAAAAGGCTCCAGAAACGCTAAAATCAAAGCTTCCGGAGTAAATGCAAGAAAAGGAGCAAGTACGTCTTATAAGAGTATTAAAAAACTAAACAAAGGCGCCAAAGTGAGAGTAATCGGAAGCAGAGGCGGTTGGTACAAAGTGTCTTTCAAGATTAGTAAAAAAACGACGAAAGCCTATATATTGAAAAAATATGTAAAACTAAATTAATTTTTACTTGTTTGTCTGGATATAATAGTGTATTATATCTAAAGTAAATATGAAACAACAAAAAAATCAATAAATAGAAGAGGAAGTAAGTAAACTATGTCCAGAAGAAGACGAAGAAGACACGGAAGAAAGAAAAACGGCAACTGGTTCAGTCGTTTAAGTATTGGTGGAAAAATCGGAGTATGCGCAGGAGGTTTCTTTCTCTGCATTATAGTAAGCGGCGTCATATTCGTGGCGGCAAAGCTTGGCAGACTAAATAATGAAGATATTAAGTCAGAAGATTTGATTGTGAACAAGGAAGCGGAGGAATCTGCAAAGGGATATACGAATTTTGCCTTGTTTGGTATTGATTCACGAAGCGGAAAGCTGGAAAAGGGAACAAGAAGTGATACAATTATTGTGGCAAGTCTGAATAATGAGACAAAAGAAATCCGTATGGTTTCTGTATACAGAGACACACTGTTGAATATAGGCGACGGTGAGCTTGCAAAGTGTAATGCGGCATACAGCTTTGGCGGTCCTACACAGGCAATCAATATGCTGAATCAGAATCTTGATCTGAATATTAAGGATTTTGCAACGGTTGATTTTGCAGCGATTGCCAATGCCATTGATTTGCTCGGCGGTGTAGAGATTGAGATTAAGCCGGAAGAAGTGAAGCCGATGAACAAGCATATTGCCGAGACTGCTAAGGTGGCAGATAAAAAAGCAAATTTAATTTCTGAGCCGGGTAAACAATTGTTAGACGGTGTACAGGCTACAACTTATGCGCGTATCCGTTCTACTGCAGGCGGTGATTTTAAGCGTACGGAGAGACAGAGAATCGTTATTGAGAAGCTTATTGGAAAGATTCAGGATTCTGATCTGGGGACACTTAATAAGATGATTGATGAACTTCTTCCAACGATTAAGACAAGTTTGTCTACAGGAGAGATTTTATCCTACGCCAAAAATTTTATGAAGTATAAAATCGGAGACTCATCAGGATTCCCATTTGCGAAGACGACAGATAAGGTTTCAGGTCTTGGAAGCATTGTTATTCCGGTAACGCTAAAGGACAATGTTATTCAGCTTCATGATTTCCTGTATGGAAGTGAGGAAGAGGAATATGTGCCATCCAGTGATGTTGATGACATCAGCTCTAAAATAGAGGCAAAGGTTGGACCAAGAGTAGCGGTTGAGGATGAATTTTCCAGAAAGGTAAAGGGTGATTCGTCAGATGAGGAAGAAACATCGGACGAAGAGAAGTCAGACGATACTTCAGATGAAGACAAAGATGAACCTGTAAAGATGACAATAGAACCGATAGAGTAACAGGAATTTGACAGGCGGGGCAAGAAGCTCCCGTCTGTTTGTTTATGAAAAATATGTAGTGCAGTAAGTATACAGGAAGAAAGGTGATAGATATGTACGATTATTTGATTGTGGGAGCCGGTCTGTTTGGTTCTATATTTGCGTATGAGGCGCAGAAAAAAGGGAAACGCTGTCTTGTGGTAGAGAAAAGGGGGCATGTAGGCGGAAATATTTATACGGAGGAGATGGAAGGAATACAGGTGCATCGGTATGGCGCACATATTTTTCATACGAGCAATCGGGAAGTGTGGGAATATATGGGACAGTTCGCTGAGTTTAATCGTTATACGAACAATCCGGTGGCAAACTATAAAGGCGAGATCTATAACCTGCCTTTTAATATGAACACGTTCAATAAGCTTTGGGGTGTGGTAACTCCAAGGCAGGCAGAAGAAAAGCTGAAAGAGCAGATGGAAGCATACCGGACGGATCATCCGGATAATCTGGAAGAGCAGGCGCTGAATCTGGTAGGAAAAGATATATATGAAAAGCTGATCAAGGGATATACGGAGAAACAGTGGGGGCGTCAGGCAACGGAATTGCCGCCGGAGATTATCCGCAGGCTTCCGGTTCGCTATACGTATGATAACAATTATTTTAATGATATTTATCAGGGCATTCCGATCGGCGGTTATACTGCTATCATCGAGAAAATGCTTTGCGGCGCAGAAGTAAGGCTTCAGACAGATTATCTGAAACAGAAGCAGGAGTTAGACGCACAAGCAAAAAAAGTGGTATATACAGGACCGATTGACGCATACTATGAGTATAAGTATGGAGAGCTTGAGTATCGAAGTGTTTCTTTTGAGACGGAGATTTTGGACGAACCAAATTACCAGGGAAATGCGGTGGTTAATTATACAGAATACGAAGTGCCGTACACAAGGATTATAGAGCACAAACATTTTGAATTTGGCACGCAGGAAAAGACGGTCATATCCCGAGAATATCCGGCGGCATGGAAGCTTGGGGAGGAGCCGTATTATCCGGTTAATAATGACAGAAATAATGCCTTATATGCAAAATACGAAGAGCTTGCGAAGAAAGAAGAGAGAGTTATTTTTGGCGGAAGGCTTGGTACTTATCGGTATATGGATATGCATCACGTTGTGGCAGAAGCGCTTCAGAAAGTAAAAGAGGAAAATTTCTAAGGTTGCACTTTTTACTGAAATATAGTAAAATGTTTTAAGTTATTTAGAATACGATAGAAGAGAGGCTTGTTATGGCGAGGAGAAAGAATCTGAAAGCAGTTCAGGCTGCCAAGGCCAGAAAGAAGCGGAGGAACAGAAGAAAAAAACGGGCAATCATCATGACGGTGGAAGTTTTGATTCTTGTTGTGTTGATCGGCGTGTCGATTGTAATGGCAAAATTCAATAAATTCCAGACGGTGTCCATAGAGCCTGAGGATATTTTGATCAATGAAGGGGTTGAGATGGAAGGGTATACGACGGTAGCGCTGTTTGGAGGCGATTCCAGAAAAGGGCAGCTGGAAGCGGGAACCCATGCTGATACGATCATTGTTGCAGCGGTAAATCACGATAAGAAAGAAATCCGCATGGCGTCGGTGTATCGAGATACGTTGTTAGAGCAGGTAGATGATACGTATCACAAAGCAAATCATGCGTATTTTGAGGGAGGACCGGAAGATGCCATTAATATGCTGAATAAGAATCTGGATCTTGCGATTGAGGATTATGCAACGGTAGACTTTAAAGCGCTGGCGGATGTGGTGGATCTTCTGGGCGGTATTGAGATTGAAGTGACAGAACCAGAAGCCAAGATGCTGAATAAGTATGTAGCAGAGACAGCGAAAGCGTCAAAGAAGAAAGCAAACAAGTTAGACGGTGCAGGTACTTATAATCTGGATGGTCCTCAGGCGGTTACTTACGCAAGGCTTCGTAAGCTGGAAGGTGGAGATTACAAGCGTACAGAACGCCAGAGGCTTGTGATTAATAAGATTTTTGAGAAAGTTAAGAAGATGGATTTAAGAACATTAAATAAGATTGTGGATACAGTATTTCCACAAGTATCCACAAGTTTTTCTCTTACGGAGATTGCGTCTCTTGTTTCAGCAGGGCTTACGTATGAGTTGGGTGATAATACCGGATTTCCATTTGATAAGGACGACTCTAAGCGGTATCAGAGTGCGGGAAGTGTAGTTATAGCGTTGGGACTTGCAGAGAATGTAAGAGATCTCCATAAATTCCTGTTTCCTTTTGAGGAAGACTATATGGTATCGGAGACGGTGCAGAGAATTTCTGATAATATTTCCTATACTACAGGCGTGGTGAGACCTGCCGGATTGGATGCTCAGAAGGAAGAGGAAGAAATGCAGGATACGGACGGCACAGATACTTTGGATGGGGAAGGCATATCGGCGGATGAAAACGTCGGGGATTAACTGGTAAAAAAGAAATTTTGTAATGTCATATTATTTGTGGTATAATCATACATTGTGGAAAGTCATTAGAAGAAAGAGGAAAGAACATGAAGATAATGAAGAAAATCAGCGCTGTTTTATTAAGTCTTTGTCTCTGTGTCCCTTGTTTTTCATTGGTGGCACATGCGGCAGATGGAAGAATATCATTTACAGATCCGAAGACTGCCGTAGGCGAGATGGTAGAAGTAAGGTGTGCAGTCCGTTCTACGGGAGGAAATATAGGAGATGTAGAGTTAGAACTGGAATACGATAGTGAATATTTGAGATTCAAATCCGGTGATGGTTTGGAAGATAATGATGGAACGCTTAGTTATTCCGGAAACGGAGGCAGTGCGGAAGTGTCATTTACTATGGAATTCCAGGCATTGAAGGAAGGAGAGACGAAGATTTCTGTGGCAAGTTCTTCTGTAAGCAATGCAGAAGGCGTCACATGGACGTTTGATGAAGGGAGTTCTACAGTAAAGATTACAGAAGGAGATCCGTCTCTGATTGAAGAAGAGGATGAAAAAGAAGAAGGCGGGGACGAAGGAACTTCTGAGGGAAGTGCAGGCGATAAAGACATTGAGGTAGACGGAGTTTCTTATACTTTGACTGATGAGTTTGCAGACGCGGATATTCCGGCCGGCTATTCTAAGACAACGGTAAGTCTGGACGGTGAGGACCGTCAGATGGTAGAGAATAAAAATAATGGCGCTGTTCTTGGTTATCTCCGGGATAAGGATAATAAGGGAGAGTTCTTTTTATATAGTGCAGAGGATGCAGCGTTCTTTCCTTATGCTGAGATTTCGATTTCGGATACAACATCTATTGTTATATTGAGTGATACTTCTAAAGTAAAGTTTCCAAAGACTTATCAGGAAGCAAAGCTTACATTGAATGAGAAAGAATTTCCGGTATGGCAGGACAGTACAAAAGAAGATATGTATGTGCTTTATGCTATGGGAAGCAGCGGAGAAGCGGGATATTACCAGTATGATGCGGCAGAGAATACGTATCAGAGAATGGATGCTCCAGAGGGAGAGACTTCAGGAAAGACAAAAGGTAAATCTGCCGGTTTTGGCAAATTTCAGAATTTTGTTGACAAGCATTTTGTTATGATGGTTCTGGTGACGGGACTTGGCATGATTGCACTTATTATCGTTGTTATTACATTAGCGGTTAAACTCCATCACAGAAACACAGAGCTTGACGATCTGTATGACGAGTATGGAATTGAAGATGAAGACGACGATGAAGAGGAATATAAAGAGCCTCCGGTAGAAGAGAAAAAAGGGTTATTTGGTAAACGTAGAAGAGACGAAGATGAAGACGACTTCGAGGATGAATTTGAAGATGACTTCGAGGATGACTTTGAAGAAGATTTCAGAGAGCCGAATCAACTCAGAGGATATGATGAAGATAAGTTTGCCACAGTAGATATGCCGGAGTCTTTGTTTGAGGAAGAGAGTTTGAATGAGTTTGACGACGATGTATTTTCCGGATTTGATCAAAGAGAGGAACTGACGATTGACGATCTGGATGATTTGCTTGGAGAGACGCCGAAGAAAAAGCGTGGACGAATCGAGAATGAAGATACGTTTAAAGTGGACTTTATCGATTTAGATTAATGGGAAAAGAATAGAGATAAGCTCCGGCTGTTTCAAAAGGAAGAGACAGTGGGAGCTTTCACTATTGTTTATGGAGGATGTATGAAGAAGATACTGGCAGTATTTTTTGGCGTCCATCTGGTGATATTTAGTGTGGTATTTCGACGCCCCAGAAGATGCCGAACGAAAGATGCGTACAGCTGCGCTATTGTTTGCGGTTACCCTGCGGACGAGGAGGGGAAAACAACAGCGCTTATGAAGGCAAGGGTGGAAAAAGCGGTGGAGCTCTGGAAAGATAAGCGTGTAAAATATCTGATCCTGTCCGGAGGCGCTGTTCGTAATCCGTTTGTTGAGGCAGAAGTGATGAAGGCTTATGCAGTAAGTCTTGGTGTGCCAAGGGAGTGTCTGATCACAGAGAAGCAGTCGGTAAGCACCTATCATAATATGATGTATTGTAAAGATATTATGCAGGAATGCGGATTCGAAGACTGCGTAATAGTCACCAATGGATGGCATCTTAGAAAGGCAGACCACTATGCGCGGAAATTCCGGTTATCCTATGTGATGTGCAAGGCGGACAAGCCGGAGGAAGAAAGTATTTTTCAAAATGTGTGGAGATATATAAGTACTAATGTACACATGTATATCAATATGTATCGGGGATACTGGTAAATAAGGAGAGAAAACGATGGGATTATTGGAACTTTTTTTTATTGCCGTTGGGTTATCTATGGATGCTTTTGCAGTGTCGGTCTGCAAGGGACTTGCCATGAAGAAATGTACATGGAAAAAGGGAACTTTAGCGGGATTGTATTTTGGAGGTTTCCAGGCGCTTATGCCGCTCATCGGATATGTGCTTGGCGTACAGTTTAAAGACGTTATTACTTCTGTCGATCATTGGATTGCATTTATTCTGCTTGGGATCATCGGTGTCAATATGCTCAGGGAGGCTATGGGCGGATGTAACGAGTGTGAAGAGGAAGATGATTCCATGGATGTACGCACTATGCTGGGGCTTTCGGTTGCAACCAGCATTGACGCTCTGGCGGTAGGAGTGACCTTTGCTTTTTTGCAGGCAGATATTGTGTGGGCGGTTAGTTTTATCGGCGTAATTACGTTTACTTTGTCTGTGGCAGGTGTTAAAATAGGAAATATATTTGGGACAAGGTATAAAGCAAAAGCAGAGTTTGCAGGAGGTTTGATCTTGGTTCTTATGGGAGTTAAGATTTTGCTGGAGCATCTTGGGATTTTATTTTAGAAGGAGAAGCGGATTATGAAATGGAACCAGTTTCGTTTAAAGACAACGACAGAAGCAGAAGATATAGTGAGCAGTATGCTTTCCGATCTTGGAATTGAGGGCGTACAGATCGAGGATAGGATTCCTCTTACTCAGCAGGATAAGGAGCAGATGTTTGTGGATATTCTTCCGGATATGCCGGAAGACGACGGGACGGCGTATCTGACGTTTTATCTGGATACGGATGTGGATACAGAGGAGATTCTTTCTCAGGTAAGAGAAGAGTTAAAAGATATGAGCGCTTATGTAGATGTGGGCGAGTGTACAATCGAGGAGTCTGAGACAGAGGACGTGGACTGGGTGAATAACTGGAAACAGTATTTTCATCAGTTTTATATAGATGATATTCTTGTGATTCCGTCTTGGGAAGACGTAAAGGCGGAAGACAGCGGCAAGATGGTTATCCACATTGATCCGGGAACGGCTTTTGGGACAGGGATGCATGAGACGACGCAGCTTTGTATCCGGGCGCTTCGTAAATATACAAAGGAAGATGCGCTCATTCTGGATGTGGGATGTGGAAGCGGTATTTTAGGGATGCTTGCGATAAAGTTTGGAGCGAAGTATTCGGTGGGTACGGATTTAGATCCATGCGCCATTGACGCAGCCCATGAGAATATGGAAGTGAATGGTATCCGAAAAGACCAGTATGAGGTGATGATTGGAAATATTATTGACGATAAGGAAGTGCAGGATCGCGCAGGCTATGAGAAATATGACATCGTAGCGGCGAATATTCTGGCAGACGTTCTTGTTCCGTTGACTCCGGTGATCGTTCATCAGATGAAGCCGGGAGCCGTCTATATTACAAGTGGTATTATTGAGGACAAAGAGACGGTAGTGGTGGAAGCAGTGAAAGCGGCGGGACTTGAAGTTCTGGAAGTCAATCATCAGGGCGAGTGGGTGTCTGTAGTGGCAAGAAAGAGTGAGGAGTAAGATGCAGCATTTTTTTGTGACGCCGGATCAGGTGATGGAAGACCGGATTTTTGTGGAGGGATCAGATGTAAACCATATGAAACACGTACTGCGTATGCGTACAGGGGAGCAGGTCAGAATCAGTGACGGCAATAATCTGACTTATCTGTGTGAGATTGCGGGGTATGAAGAAGACAGAGCTGTTCTTGCGATTCGGGAACGGGAGTTGTCTGACGTTGAGCTTCCATCCAGAATTTACTTGTTCCAAGGACTTCCCAAACAGGATAAGATGGAGTTGATCGTACAGAAGGCAGTGGAGCTTGGCGTATATGAGGTGATTCCGGTGGCAACAAAGCGAGCGGTCGTGAAGCTGGATGAAAAGCGTGCGAAGAAGAAAGTGGAACGCTGGCAGGAGATTGCAAGGAGTGCGGCAAAACAGGCGGGCAGAGGTTATATCCCGGAAGTAAAGAACGTTATGTCATATGGCGAAGCGTTGCGGTACTCGGAAAGTCTGGATGTAGTGCTCATTCCTTACGAACTGGCGGAAGGGAGGAAGGAGACGAAAGCGGTAATTGAAAGTATTCGTTCCGGGCAGTCCATAGGGATTTATATCGGTCCGGAGGGCGGATTTGAGAAAGCAGAGGTGGAGGATGCCATAGCGGCAGGAGCAAAAGCCATCACCCTTGGAAAAAGAATTCTCAGAACGGAGACGGCAGGTCTTACTACCCTCTCTATTTTGATGTTTCATCTGGAAGGGTAAAGATGATAATGTCTGTGAGACATTTCAAAGGAAGAAACATACTATAGTAATGAAAAAGAATTTTAGGAAGTGAGAATCATGAGAGAAATATACCTGGACAATTCTGCGACGACGAAAGCTTATGACGATGTTGGAACACTCGTCTATAAAGTAATGTGTGAAGATTACGGTAATCCGTCTTCCATGCATGCCAAAGGAGTAGAGGCAGAGCATTATATCAAAGAAGCGAAAGAAACATTTGCCAGGCTTTTGAAAGTACAGGAGAAAGAGATTTTCTTTACTTCCGGAGGTACAGAGAGTGACAATCTTGCGCTTATGGGGGCGGCATATGCCAACCGGCGCGCCGGGAATCATCTGATTACTTCCGGCATTGAGCATCCTGCCATTATCAATACTATGCGTCATCTGGAAGAAGAGGGGTTTCGTGTAACGTTTCTTCCGGTGGATAAATACGGCAGGATTAAGTTGGAGGCATTAAAAAAAGCGCTCTGTGACGAGACGATTCTTGTGTCTGTCATGTATGTGAATAACGAGGTTGGCTCTGTGCAGCCGGTAATGGAGGCTGCCAATATTGTAAAGGCTTATAACAAAAATATTCTGTTTCATGTGGACGCGGTACAGGGGTTCGGAAAATACCGGATTCACCCCAAGAAGCTGAAGGTGGATATGTGTTCGATCAGTGGTCACAAGATTCATGGACCGAAAGGAACAGGAGTGCTCTATATTGACAGTGGTGTGAAGATCAGGCCGATCGTGTTTGGTGGAGAACAACAGAAAAACGTCCGTTCCGGAACGGAGAACGTACCGGGAATTGCAGGTATTTCCCTTGCGGCAAAGAAGATTTATGAGAATCTGGACGAAAAAGTAGGAGTGATGCGTGAGCTTAAAGAGCGTTTCATTGAAGGTGTGACAAAGATAGAAAACACAACAATTCATGGACTCTATGATGAAACGTCTGCGCCTCACATTGTCAGTGTAGGATTTGCAGGTATCCGAAGCGAAGTGCTCCTGCATGCACTGGAAGAAAAAGGGATTTATGTATCTTCAGGTTCGGCATGTGCTTCGAATCATCCGCAGGTAAGCGGTGTTCTGAAAGGAATCGGAGCGAAACAGGAATTTTTGGACGCGACACTCCGCTTCAGTATGTCAGAGTTCACAACGGCAGAAGAGATTGACTATACATTGGATACCCTTTATAATATAGTACCGATGCTTCGGAAATATACCAGACGTTAGTCTGATTTTAATAAGAGGAGAAGGCGAAATATGAGATTTCATACATTTTTGTTAAAATACGGAGAGATAGGTCTCAAGGGAAAAAACCGTTATATGTTTGAGGACGCCCTTGTAAGACAGATTCGTTTTGCACTAAAGGACGTGGAGGGTACGTTTGAGGTTCACAAGTCCCAGGCGCGTATCTATGTGGACTGTGAAGGAGACTATGATTACGATGATACAGTGGAGCACTTACAGAGGGTGTTTGGCATTGTCGGGATCTGTCCGGTTGTCCGCATGGAGGATAACGGGTTTGAGGAACTGAAAAAAGACGTGACTGCCTATATGGATGAGATGTACGAAGATAAAAACATAACGTTCAAAGTAGAGGCCAGAAGAGCGAGAAAGTCTTATCCGAAGACTTCCATGGAGATTAATTGTGATCTGGGGGAGGCTGTTTTAGAGGCGTTCCCTCAGATCAGAGTAGATGTGCATAAACCGGACGTGCTGTTAAACGTAGAGATCCGTAATGAGATCTATGTATACTCTCAGGTGATTCTGGGAGCAGGCGGTATGCCGGTGGGAACGAACGGAAGCGCTATGCTTCTGTTATCCGGTGGTATCGACAGCCCGGTGGCAGGATATATGATTTCCAAGCGGGGCGTGGGGATTGAGGCAACGTACTTCCACGCACCTCCGTATACCAGCGAGAGAGCGAAACAAAAAGTGGTGGATCTTGCAAAGATTGTATCCAGATATTCAGGTCCGATCAAGCTGCATGTGGTGAATTTTACAGATATTCAGCTCTATATATATGATCAGTGTCCTCATGATGAGCTGACCATTATCATGCGCCGGTATATGATGCGTATTGCCGAGCATTTTGCTAAGAAAGACGGTTGTCTTGGAATGATTACCGGAGAGAGCATCGGACAGGTGGCGAGCCAGACGATGCAGTCATTGGCGGCCACGAACGATGTATGTACGCTTCCGGTTTATCGCCCGGTGATCGGTTTCGACAAGCGTGAGATTGTGGAGATTGCAGAGAAAATTGATACATTCGAGACTTCGATTCAGCCATTTGAAGATTGTTGTACCATTTTTGTTGCAAAACATCCGGTGACAAGACCGAATGTAGAAGTGATTCGCCGTTCCGAAGAGAAACTTGCTGAGAAGATCGACGAGATGATGAAAACTGCTATTGAGACGGTTGAGATCATTGAAGTGACGGCATAAAAAAAGAATCCCGTATGTGAGATTCTTTTCTGTGTGAGAAGTTTATACCAGATATGGTTTTAAAGTATCTAGTATGTTTTCAACGGCATCGTTATCTGCATGGATATTGAGTTCGATCTCTTTGGAAAGATCGAGACTGAAGATACCCATAATAGATTTTGCGTCGATGACATATCTGCCGGATACTAAATCAAAATCATAATCATATTTTGTGATTTCATGTACGAAAGATTTTACTTTTTCAATGGAATTTAAAGAAATTTTTACTGTTTTCATCTGAAAATACCTCCTTAATTTTGTTGTGTTCTATACCTATCTTAGTGATAAGACATGCAAAAGTCAAGGAATAATTGTGAAATGTAGCGGAAAGGAAGAAGACCATGAAGAAAGCAGCTCTCCATAATCTGGGGTGTAAAGTAAATGCTTATGAGACGGAAGCCATGCAGGAGATTCTGGAGAAAAACGGGTATGAGATTGTGCCGTTTAAAGAGGGGGCAGATGTTTACGTGATCAATACATGTACGGTGACGAACATTGCTGACCGTAAGTCCAGACAGATGCTCCATAAGGCGCGGAAAATGAATCCGGATGCGGTCGTGGTGGCAACGGGATGTTATGTCCAGACAGAGAAAGAGGAAGTGGACGCCTGTATTGATATTGTAATCGGCAATAACCGTAAGAAAGAGATTGCGAATATACTGTCGGCATATGAGGAAAGCCGGAGACAGAATAGAGAAAGAAGCGCCGCCGAGACAGTTCAAAAAGAGCTTGCAGATATTCATCATACGAAAGAGTATGAGGATTTAAAGCTTAGCAGGACGGCGGAGCATACCAGAGTGTATCTGAAAGTGCAGGACGGCTGTAATCAGTTTTGCTCTTACTGTATTATTCCCTATGCAAGAGGGCGTGTGAGAAGCCGTTCTATGGAAAGTGTAGTCCGGGAAGTGGAGACACTTGCGGCAAACGGATATAAAGAGGTGGTGCTTACGGGTATCCATTTGAGTTCTTATGGTGCGGATACGGGAGAGGACCTGTTGTCTTTGATACAGGCAGTCCATAAAGTAGAGGGAATTGTAAGGATTCGTCTCGGTTCTTTGGAACCACGCATTATCACAGAGGAATTTGCAAGCGCTATTGCCGGGCTTCCGAAGATGTGTCCGCATTTTCATCTTTCGCTGCAAAGCGGATGTAATGAAACGTTAAAGCGGATGAACCGCAGATATACTGCTGAGGAATATTATGAAAAATGTATGCTTCTTCGGAAATATTTTGATCGCCCGGCGATTACGACAGACGTGATCGTTGGATTTCCGGGAGAGACGGAGGAAGAATTTGCGGCGTCCCGGGCATTTGTGGAGAAGGTGGGCTTTTATGAGACGCATATTTTCAAATATTCCAGACGGGCAGGGACAAAGGCGGATAAAATGGACAACCAGGTAGCGGAGCAGGTAAAAACGGAAAGAAGCAGGATTTTGTTGGAGCTAAATGAGAGAAAGCGAAAAGAGTATGAAGATGCGCTTATCGGAACAACACAGGAAGTGTTGATGGAAGAGGCAGTTACCATAGATGGAGAAGTCTATCAGACGGGACATACGAAAGAGTATGTAAAGATTGGATATAAAACGACAGAAAATCTATCAAATCAGATTGTAGATGTACAAACTATGAGTCATTTACAAATATTGCATTGAATTTTTATCGGCAATCAGTTACAATTAGTTGTAAAGTATTTTTGGAGGGACGTGAGTATATGAAAGATTTAAGCAGCACACAGTTTTTTCAGGTAGAAAGCGGTCCACAAATTCAAGCAAAAGATATTCTTGAGATTGTGTACAGAGCTCTGAGTGAAAAGGGTTACAATCCTGTAAATCAGATTGTAGGATATATTATGTCAGGAGATCCGACTTACGTGACAAGTTATAATGGGGCGAGAAGCCTGATTATGAAGATGGAGCGTGACGAGTTGGTGGAAGAGATGCTTAAGACGTATATTGAGCACAATAATTGGGTATAATTTATGAGAATTATGGGACTGGACTACGGTACGAAGACAGTGGGCGTAGCCATTAGCGATGAACTTCTTATTACGGCGCAGGGAATAGAGACGATTACCCGTAAGGAGGAAAACAAACTTCGTAAGACATGTGCCAGAATTGAGGCGCTGATAGAAGAGTATGGAGTGGAAAAGATTGTGCTTGGACTTCCCAAGCATATGAATAATGATATTGGAACGAGGGCGGAGGCATCCATCGCATTTGGTGAGATGCTGAAGCGCCGTACCGGTCTTGAAGTGGTCATGTGGGATGAACGTCTCACAACAGTGGAAGCAGAACGGACTTTGATTGAGAATAAAGTAAGACGTGAGGACCGCAAGAAATATATCGATAAGATTGCCGCTGTGTTTATTTTGCAGGGATATTTGGATTCGAGAAGTTCGTGAGGTGTTTTTGTATGGAAAAAATCAAATTCATGTCTGATCAAATGCAGGAGACGGATTTTTTTGTGTTAGAGCAGACAAAATTAAATGGAGTGTCTTACATTCTTGTGACGGATTCTGAGGAAGACGATGCAGAATGTTTAATTTTAAAAGATACATCAGCAGAAGATGAATCAGAGGGTATCTATGAGATTGTGGAGGATGAAACGGAATTGTCCGCAATCTTAAAGGTATTTGAGGAACTACTGGAAGATATTGAGATTGAAAGGTAAATGCTTATGTCTGTCAGTCAGGAAAAATTCAAAGAGATGCTGAAAGATAAGGGTTTGAAAGTCACCAACCAGCGCCTGCTCGTGTTGGAAGTGCTCGCATCCAATCGTGAGAAACATATGGCTGCGGAGGATATTTACGAGTTAGTGCAAAAAGACTATCCGGAGATAGGGTTGGCGACAATCTACCGAACCGTACAGTTGTTATTAGAAATGCAGTTGGTGGATCGGATCAATCTGGATGATGGCAGGGTGCGTTATGAAATCGGGGAATTTTATGACGGGGAAGGGAAGCACCACCATCATCATCTGATCTGCAAGACATGTGGAAAAGTATTATCCTTTAAGGGCGATCTGCTTGAGGAACTGGAGCGCCATATTGAGGAAGAGAAGGGGTTTCATGTGTTAGACCACGAACTAAAGTTCTATGGACATTGTAAGGAGTGTAAGAGTAAGACAAATTAGCAGCGGAAAAAACATGGAGGTGTAAATTTGAAAAAAGAAAACAATGGAAAATTGCGTATTATTCCGCTTGGAGGTCTGGAAAAGATCGGAATGAATATTACTGCTTTTGAGTATGAAGACAGTATTGTTGTCGTGGACTGCGGTCTTGCATTTCCGGAGGATGATATGCTTGGTATCGATCTTGTCATTCCGGATATCACATATTTGAAAGACAATATTCAAAAAGTAAAGGGATTTGTGATCACCCATGGACATGAGGATCATATCGGGGCATTATCCTATGTACTCAGGGAAATGAACCTGCCGATTTATGCGACGAAACTGACGATGGGAATTATTGAGAGAAAACTCTCAGAACACAATCTGCTCCGCAGTACAAGAAGAAAAGTCGTGAAACATGGACAGTCCATCAACCTTGGACAATTCCGTATTGAGTTTATTAAGACGAATCACAGCATTCAGGATGCGGCGGCGCTCGCTATTTATTCTCCGGCAGGAATTGTTGTGCACACCGGAGACTTTAAAGTGGATTACACGCCGGTGTTCGGCGATGCGATCGATCTGCAGAGATTTGCTGAGATTGGAAAGAAAGGGGTACTGGCGCTTATGTCAGACAGTACCAACGCAGAAAGACCGGGATTTACCCAGTCTGAGAGAACGGTTGGTATTACGTTTGATCACATTTTTGCAGAGCATCAGAATACAAGAATTATTATTGCAACCTTTGCGTCTAACGTAGATCGTGTGCAGCAGATCATTAACTCGGCTTGTAAGTATGACCGTAAGGTTGTTGTGGAAGGCCGCAGCATGGTGAATATTATTCAGGTCGCAAAGGAACTTGGGTACTTAAATGTGCCGGATCATACATTGATCGAGATCGATCAGATGAAGAATTATCCGCCGGAGAAGACAGTTCTTATTACAACGGGAAGCCAGGGAGAATCCATGGCGGCGTTATCCCGCATGGCGGCGGATGTGCATAAGAAAGTGACAATCATGCCGGGGGATACGGTTATTTTCAGTTCTAATCCGATTCCGGGCAATGAAAAATCCGTATCAAAAGTGATTAACGAGTTATCCGCAAAAGGCGCTAATGTTATCTTTTCTGATGCTCACGTATCCGGACATGCCTGTCAGGAAGAATTGAAGCTTATCTATTCACTGGTGAGACCCAAATATGCGATTCCGGTGCATGGTGAATATCGCCATTTGAAAGCGAATGCAGGTATTGCGAAAAATCTTGGAATTCCGAAAGAGAATATTTTCATCTTAAAGTCCGGCGATGTGTTGGAACTTAGTCAGGAAAGCGCCAAAGTGGTGGATAAGATTCACACAGGAGAGATTCTTGTCGACGGTCTGGGCGTCGGCGATGTAGGAAATATCGTACTGCGCGACAGACAGCATTTGGCAGAGGACGGTATTATGATCGTAGTGCTTACATTAGAAAAAGGGAGTAATGCACTTCTTGCAGGACCGGACATTGTGTCACGTGGATTTGTGTACGTGAGAGAATCAGAAGGACTAATGGAAGAAGCGAGGCAGATACTTACGGATGCGGTGGAAGACTGCCTGTATCATCAGCGCAATGCAGACTGGAGCAAGATTAAGCTGGTAATTCGTGATACGATGAATGAATTTATTTGGAAGCGGACGAAGAGACGGCCGATGATATTGCCGATTATTATGGATGTATAATGTGAATGGGGACGTAGGAAAGCAGTGCTTCCTACGTCCCCGCTATGATACAGGATGTCCCCAAGTGGAGAAAGGAGTGTCCCCGGGTGATTGTTGACGAGAGGATGACCACGTACATACATTCGTTAGAAACGCCGGAGAATCCGGTTATAGAGGCGATTGAGCAGGAGGCGCTGAATACTTTCGTGCCTATTATCCGAAAGGAAACCCAGAGTTTTCTAAAAGTGCTTTTGTTGATGAAGAAGCCCATGCGGGTATTGGAAGTAGGAACTGCCATTGGATTTTCTGCTATTTTGATGAGTGAATATATGCCGGAGGGCAGTCATATTACAACGATAGAAAAATATGAGAAGCGGATTCCCATTGCGCGCGAGAATTTTAAGCGGGCAGGGAAAGAAGAGAAGATTACTTTGCTTGAGGGAGATGCTCTGGAAATCCTACAGTCTTTGGATGGGGTTTATGATTTGATTTTTATGGATGCTGCAAAAGGCCAGTATATTCATTATATGCCGGAGGCAATCCGTCTTCTTGCACCAGAGGGTGTGCTTGTGTCCGATAATGTGCTGCAGGACGGTGATATTATTGAGTCCCGGTTTGCGGTGGAACGGAGAAACCGTACCATTCACAGCCGGATGCGGGAGTATTTATATGAACTAAAGCATAATGAAGAGTTACAGACGTCTCTGATCCCATTGGGGGACGGGGTGGCGCTTAGTGTTAAACGGTAATAAGAATTAGACAGGAGATAGAAGATATGAGAAACAGACGTCCGGAATTATTGATTCCAGCAAGCAGTCTGGAAGTGTTAGAGACAGCGGTTATGTTCGGAGCAGATGCGGTATACATTGGCGGCGAGGCGTTCGGGCTCCGCGCGAAAGCGAAAAATTTTTCTTCGGAGGATATGAAAGCGGGCATCGAGTTCGCCCATGAACATGAGGTGAAAGTGTATGTGACCGTTAATATTCTGGCGCACAATGATGATCTGCCGGGTGTGGAAGAGTATTTGAAAGAGTTAAGACAGATGCGGCCGGATGGTCTGATCATTGCTGATCCAGCGATTTTTATGCTGGCAAAGGAGATTTGCCCGGAAATTGAACGGCATATCAGCACGCAGGCAAATAATACGAACTATGGAACTTATGATTTCTGGTGGAAATTAGGTGCGAAACGTGTGGTGTCCGCAAGAGAACTTTCCTTGAAGGAAATCAAAGAGATTCGCCGGCATATTCCGGAGGAAATGGAAATTGAGAGCTTTATTCATGGAGCGATGTGCATTTCCTATTCGGGAAGATGTCTTCTCAGCAATTATTTTACCGGGAGGGATGCAAACCAAGGAGCTTGTACCCATCCTTGCCGCTGGAAATATTCTGTGGTGGAGGAGACAAGGCCGGGCGAGTATATGCCTGTTTATGAAAATGAGCGGGGAACGTATATCTTTAATTCCAAGGATTTGTGTATGATTGAGCATATTCCGGAGATGATCGATGCAGGAATTGACAGTCTGAAAATCGAGGGGCGTATGAAAACCGCCCTTTATGTGGCGACGGTGGCAAGGACTTACCGGAAAGCCATCGACGATTATCTGGAAGATCCGGCCCTCTATGAGAAGAATATGGATTGGTACAAAGATCAGATTTCAAATTGCACGTATCGTCAGTTTACGACCGGATTTTATTTTGGCAAGCCGGATGAGGAGACGCAGATCTATGACAGCAATACTTATGTGAAGGAGTATACTTATCTTGGAATTGTGGGCGGAGTGAAAGACGGGATGTGCAGGATTGAACAGAGAAATAAATTTTCTGTTGGAGAGGCTATCGAGATTATGAAGCCGGACGGACAAAATGTGGAGGTGATAGTAAAACGCATTGTGGACGAGGAGGGCTTCTGTCAGGAGAGCGCGCCTCATCCGAAACAGGTGTTGTATGTAGAACTCAGTGAACAGGCGGAAATGTACGATATTTTAAGACGTGCAGAGCCGGAAAAATAAAGGAAAAGGGGAAACTTTTTGTGGAAAATCACTTAAGTTTCTCCTATATTTTTGTGAAAAAATATAGAAGAAACTAAGTTGTACTTTCTGAAAATATACGATATACTATTCATACAAAATCTTGAAAATCTTAGGAAATTCCTGCACTGAGAAATTTACTCAGTTCTATATAATTTATCCGGTATTCGCCGTTTTAAGATTCCAAAAGATTTTAATTTACAGTGGAAAAGCACAAAAAGGGAAACGTCTACATAGACTAGAATCAAATACTTTAAGAGGTGCTTTTCTTGAAATCATTTCCCCAACCCCTCACAGCTTCGGAAGAAAGGTATTACATGCAAAAGTACACAGAGGGTGATCTTGAAGCGAAACATATCCTAATAGAACGGAATCTGCGCCTCGTTGCACATATCGTAAAGAAATATCAGTCACTGGAAGAAGAAACAGAGGATCTTCTGTCTATCGGTACGATTGGACTCATAAAAGCAGTCGCAAGCTTTAACCCCGATAAAAGTGTAAGGCTGGGAACTTATGCAGCCAGATGTATCGAAAATGAAATTCTTATGCATCTTCGGGCAAAAAAGAAAACATCCAGAGAAGTCTCACTGTATGAACCCATCGGTACTGACCGAGAGGGAAATGAGATACAGTTGTTTGATATTATTGAGACAGATGAGGATGACGCCCATCGGAAAGTGGAGCTAAGAGATGATATTCGCTTGTTGTATGCCCGGGTAGAATCAGAACTGTCGCCCAGAGAGCGGCTTGTACTGAAGATGCGGTATGGCCTTTATAATGAAGAGGAGTATACTCAAAGGGAGATTGCGAAGAGGCTTGGAATCTCTCGTTCTTATGTATCCAGGATAGAAAAAAGCGCAATTGAAAAACTGCGGGAGTATTTTAAGAACTAGAAGAGAAAGTACAAACGAAGGAGGTGGCATTATGGCATTTAGTACAGTAGTATCTGCCACGCTTCAGGGAATACGGGCAGAACTCATCCATGTGGAGGCGGATGTTAGCAACGGGCTTCCAGTATTTCACATGGTGGGCTATCTGTCCTCAGAAGTAAAGGAAGCGGCAGAACGAGTAAAGACTGCCATACGAAATTGTAACATTCAAATTCCGCCGAAGAAGATAGTCGTAAACCTTGCGCCTGCAACGCTGCGGAAGCGGGGAGCGGCGTTTGATCTCCCAGTGGCGCTTGCGGTGCTTACATCTGTGGGTGTATTTCCAGCCGAGCGTCTAAAAGGAGTGATGGTAGTGGGCGAGTTGGGATTGAATGGAAATGTGCAGAAAGTCTCCGGAATTCTGCCTATGGTCAGGAAAGCTAAGAGTCTGGGCTATCATACATGTCTGATTCCGAAACAAAATGTATCGGAGGGGGCACTCGTATCAGGAGTGGAGATTCTGGGCGCGGAAAGTTTAGAACAGGTTTGCCGTTATCTGAAAGGGGAGTGTGAGATTTTGCCATGGACATGCTCTGACGGGGAATCCTCAGGGAATCCGCTGGAATCTGTCCTTTTAGACTACAGTGATATTAAGGGGCAGGAAGTGGTGAAACGAGCGGTAGAAGTGGCGGTGTCAGGAGGACATAACCTGTTGTTTGTAGGCCCGCCCGGCAGTGGGAAATCTATGGCGGCAAAGCGGATTCCGACCATTCTTCCGACACCGTCTATGGAAGAAAGTCTGGAGATTACAGAAGTATACAGTATAGTGGGAAAGATTGACGAAAATCGGCCGTTGATTACCGGGAGACCGTTTCGGAGCGTACACCATACGACTACAAAGGCAGCGCTTGTCGGAGGCGGGGGCGTACCGGTTCCGGGCGAGATTTCGTTAGCCCATGGCGGCGTACTGTTTTTGGACGAGCTTGCGGAATTTCAGAAAAATGTGCTGGAAGTATTAAGACAGCCTTTGGAGGAGCATAAGATCCACCTTGCAAGAAGTCAGGGCAATTACGTGTTTCCAGCAGATTTTATGCTGGTAGCGGCTATGAACCCATGTCCATGCGGAAATTATCCGGATCATACCAAGTGTATCTGTACGCCGGGGCAGATTCGGCAGTATTTGGGAAGGGTGAGCCAGCCGTTCTTGGACCGGATGGACATCTGTGTGGAAGCGCCTCGAATTCCGTATGAGCACTTAAAGGGGGAACAAGCGCAGGAAACATCGGCGCAGATTCGAAAACGAGTGTGCCATGTGCGGGAAATACAACGAGAGCGGTATCAAGGGACAGAGATTGTTACGAATGCAAGGCTTGGAGTAAAAGAACTCAATGCTTACTGCTGTCTAGGGCCAGAGGAGGAAACGTTGATGAAACAGGCGTTTACAACGTTGGGACTGACGGCCAGAACGTATCACAAGATTTTGCGGGTGGCAAGAACCATTGCGGATATGGAACAGTCAGAAGCGATTCAAAAGTCACATTTAAAAGAAGCCATCGGTTATCGTACTCTGGATAAAAAGTATTGGGGGAGGTAAGCCTTTGATTTATGAATATTGGTTTTCATGTATCCGTTCATTGGCGGATCGAAAGAAAAGAGAGCTGCGCAAATGCATAGGAACGGCAGAAGCGATATATTATATAGAAGAAACTACACTTAGAAAACTATCTTTTTTGACAGAAAAAGAAATAACCGTTCTTGTGGCTGCAAAGAAAGAGGAACTTCCCAGACAGAGTTTCGATAGGCTTCTGGCATCAGGCATTTCCCTCATAACCTATGATCATCCAAAATACCCGGTAAAATTAAAAGAGATAGAAACGCCTCCATATGCCCTCTATGTGAAAGGTGCTCTTCCAGAGGAGAAACGCCCAAGCGCTGCAATTGTAGGTGCGAGAAAATGTACTCCTTACGGTGAACAGATGGCTCTGTCTTACGGCGAGGCATTTGCAAAAATGGGTATTTCTGTTATTAGTGGTATGGCGAGAGGAATAGACGGCGCGGGACAAAGGGGCGCGCTGAACGGTGGGGGAAACACGTACGGAGTTCTGGGGTGCGGCGTGGATATTTGTTATCCGAGAGATCATATGGGGCTCTATATGGATATACAAAAGCAGGGCGGACTGGTTTCCGAGCAGCCGCCAGGCACTCCGCCTTTGCCTATGTACTTTCCGGCGAGAAACCGGATCATCAGTGGTTTGTCAGATGTGATTCTTGTAATGGAGGCTAAGGAAAAAAGCGGTTCGCTGATCACTGCGGATCTGGCGCTGGAACAGGGAAAAGATGTATTTGCGCTGCCGGGACCTGTGACAAGTCCGCTGAGTCAAGGATGTCACAGGCTGATTGCACAGGGAGCGGGGATTTTAATTTCACCGGAAGAGCTCATGCAGATGTTAGGCTGGGAATATGTAAAATTTACACAAAATTCAGACAAAAATAAAAAAATGCTTGAAACTACGGAAAATATAGTGTATAGTTGTCTCGGTCTGTTCCCCAAAGGTCTTCAAGAACTGGTGACAGAAACCGGGATAAGCCCGAAAGAAGTAATGGAACAGTTGACAACTTTAGAATTGGAAGGATACATTAAAGAAGTATCCCAAAATTATTATATAAGAACGCGGCAAGGGCAATAAGCCGTTTCTATGGAGGAACTATTCATATGGCACGTTATCTTGTAATCGTGGAGTCGCCTGCCAAGGTGAAAACAATTAAAAAGTTTCTGGGAAGTAATTATGTGGTAGCTGCATCTAACGGACATGTACGCGATCTGCCTAAGAGCCAGTTAGGTATCGGGCCGGAGAACGGATTCGAGCCGAAATATATTACCATTCGCGGTAAAGGAGAAATTCTTGCGAATCTTCGGAAAGAAGTGAAAAAGGCAGATAAAGTCTATCTTGCGACCGACCCGGACCGAGAGGGAGAAGCAATTTCGTGGCATCTTTGCAAGGCACTGAAGCTGGAAGATAAGAAAATTTACCGCATAAGTTTCAATGAAATTACAAAAAATGCGGTTAAGACATCTTTGAAAAACGCAAGGGAGATCGACATGGATCTTGTGGACGCCCAGCAGGCAAGACGTGCGCTTGACAGAGTAGTAGGATATAAGATCAGCCCGCTTCTCTGGGCGAAGGTAAAGCGGGGACTTAGTGCAGGACGTGTACAGTCTGTAGCTCTTAGGATTATTGCGGAAAGAGAAGAAGAGATCAATGCATTTATTCCGGAGGAATACTGGACATTGGATGTGTCCTTGAAAGTTGAGGGAGAGAAAAAGCCTCTGATTGCGAAGTTCTATGGAACGGACAAAAAGAAGATGACGATCTCCTCAAAGGAAGAGCTGGATCAAATCTTAAAAGAGGTTGAAGATGAGAAATATCATGTGGCGGAAGTAAAAAAAGGCGAGCGTATTAAGAAAGCGCCGCTGCCATTTACAACCAGTACGTTACAGCAGGAGGCGTCTAAGGCACTTAATTTTGCAACTGCCAAGACCATGAGGATTGCCCAACAGTTATACGAAGGAATTGATGTGAAGGGAAACGGTACGGTAGGTCTTATTACGTATCTTCGTACCGATTCTGTCAGAGTTTCCGAAGAGGCAGATGAAAATGTAAGGGCGTATATTAAAGATCAGTACGGAAAAGCATATGTTTCTGTCGGAACGGAAAAAACAGCCAAAACGAAGAAGAGCGTTCAGGATGCCCACGAGGCCATTCGTCCGACCGACGTAACCCGTACGCCGGCGGCTATGAAAGACTCTCTTTCCAGAGATCAGTTCCGTCTGTATCAATTGATCTGGAAACGATTTATTGCCAGCCGTATGCAGCCGGCAAGATATGAAACTACTTCTGTGAAAATCGCCGCAGGAAATTATCGTTTTCATGTGTCGGCTTCCAAAGTTGCATTTGAAGGTTTCCGTGTGATTTACACTGAGGCGGGAGAAGAGAAAGAAGAGAATAATGTTCTGGTTAAAGGACTGGATCAAGATACCCGTCTGACAAAAGAAAGTTTTGATTCGAAACAGCACTTTACGCAGCCGCCGGCTCACTATACTGAGGCCGCGCTTGTAAAAGTGCTTGAAGAACTTGGAATCGGACGTCCAAGTACGTATGCGCCGACGATTTCTACAATTATTGCAAGACGTTATGTGGCAAAGGAGAATAAAAACCTGTATCTGACGGAGTTAGGAGAGGTAGTAGATCATATTATGACACAATCTTTCCCAAGTATCGTAGATGTGAACTTTACTGCAAATATGGAAAGTCTTCTGGACGGAGTGGCAGATGGAAAGGTAAACTGGAAGACTATTATCGAGAATTTTTATCCGGATCTGGAAGCGGCGGTAGAAAAAGCGCAGCAGGAGTTAGAAGCTGTGAAGATTGAAGATGAAGTGACCGATGTTATCTGCAGCCAGTGCGGTAGAAATATGGTGATCAAGTATGGACCGCATGGCAGATTCTTAGCCTGCCCGGGCTTTCCAGAATGTCGGAATACAAAGCCTTATCTTGAGAAGATCGGAGTTGCTTGTCCGGTGTGTGGAAAGGATGTAGTGCTGCGAAAGACGAAGAAAGGACGTAAATATTACGGATGTGAGGATAATCCGGAATGTGAGTTTATGTCATGGCAGAAACCCTCTGAAAAGGTATGTCCGAAATGCGGAAACTACATGGTTGAAAAGGGAAATAAGCTTTGCTGCAGTAGTGAAAAGTGTGGATTCGTAGAAAATAAGTAACGAATAGTTACCAATAAATTAAAAATATTTAGGAAATTAATTGTAAAAATATGAATTGTATGATAATATAGATTCATAGGATGGAGGAACGAATATGAGTGTACAGTTGTTAGACAAAACAAGAAAGATTAACAAGTTGCTGCATAATAACAGTTCAAGTAAAGTAGTCTTCAACGATATTTGTGAAGTCCTGACAGAAATTCTAGATTCTAACACGCTTGTAGTCAGCAAAAAGGGAAAAGTTCTTGGTGGAAGCAAAAGTGAAACAGTACCTTACATCACTGAATTGATTGAGAGAGAAGTAGGAAAGCATATTGATTTGATGCTGAACGAACGTCTTCTCAGTATTCTCTCTACCAAAGAGAATGTAAACCTTGAAACTTTGGGATTTTCTCCGGAAGCGTCAAAAGGTTATCATGCGATTATTACACCGATTGATATTGCAGGAGAAAGACTTGGTACTTTGTTTATTTACAAGCAAAATGAGATGTATGAGATCGATGACATTATTTTAAGTGAGTATGGCACAACGGTAGTAGGTCTTGAGATGCTTCGTTCTGTGAATGAAGAGAGTGCGGAAGAGACAAGAAAAGAACATATTGTCCAGTCGGCAATCAGTACACTTTCTTATTCGGAGTTAGAGGCAATCATTCATATTTTTGAAGAGTTGGACGGTACAGAGGGAATCTTAGTTGCAAGCAAGATTGCCGACAGAGTGGGGATTACTCGCTCTGTGATCGTGAACGCACTTCGGAAATTTGAGAGCGCCGGTGTCATTGAATCTCGTTCTTCAGGTATGAAAGGGACTTACATCAAAGTTGTTAATGACTATGTATTTACAAAGCTGGAAAAAATCAAGGCAGAAAGAAACGGTTAATAATTCATCATAAGGGTATCGGGAAACTGATACCCTTATGATTGGTTTGGAGGAAGTCATGGGACAGTTCGAAGGGAATACTGTAAAACTAAGGATGACAAAAATGATTCTGGACAGAGGGCGTTATGATGAAGCCGTACATGCTTGTAAAGTAATTATGTATAAGAAAGAGGAAGAACGTATATATTTATTAACAGGTAAGACAGAACTTACAGAATTTTCACTGGATGCGAATTATGAATGTACGATTCCGGAGTCAGGCAGAGAGATCAGATGCGGCGGATTTATTCGCGAGAGATACTGGAATAAGCTTGGAAAAGTCATTGTATTTCAGATAAAAAATGGATTTTATAAAAATACTGTAAACTAAAATAAAGTGTGTTGACAAAACATAGAGAGAGTGCTATTTTATATCTAGAGTCTTTTAGCACTCTCTTTTTGTGAGTGCTAACAAATATAGATATTATCAAGGAGGAATCACATATGAAATTAGTACCATTGGGAGACAGAGTTGTATTAAAGCAGCTGGTAGCAGAAGAGACAACCAAATCCGGAATTATACTTCCGGGACAGTCTAAAGAGAAACCACAGCAGGCAGAGGTCATTGCAGTTGGGCCAGGAGGTGTTGTGGATGGAAAAGAAGTGTCTATGAATGTTAAAGTCGGACAGCAGGTTATTTTTTCCAAATATGCAGGTACAAATGTGGATGTGGATGGAGAAGAATACATTATCGTAAGACAGGATGAAATTCTTGCGGTGTGTGAGTGCAGCTAGAAATATGAAAATGCAGTTATAATAATATACAGTCTGCTGCAGGCAAGCTTGTACATCCTGTCTGCTATATCAGCGTATAGCTGAATAGTTACAAAAAATAAAATAATCATAATATTAGGAGGCATAAAAATTATGGCAAAAGAGATTAAATACGGAGCAGAGGCGAGAGCCGCATTAGAAGCCGGTGTCAATCAGTTGGCAGATACAGTAAGAGTAACGCTTGGACCAAAAGGACGTAACGTAGTTCTGGACAAATCATTTGGCGCACCGCTTATCACAAACGATGGCGTTACGATCGCAAAAGAGATTGAGCTTGAGGATGCATTTGAGAATATGGGCGCACAGCTTATCAAAGAAGTTGCATCTAAGACAAACGACGTGGCGGGCGACGGTACAACAACAGCTACGGTTCTTGCACAGTCTATGGTACATGAGGGTATAAAGAACTTAGCGGCAGGCGCAAATCCGATTATCCTCCGCAAGGGAATGAAGAAAGCGACAGATATAGCTGTAGCTTCGATTGCAAAGATGTCAAGTAAAGTAACAGGTAAAGACCAGATCGCAAAAGTTGCCGCAATTTCTGCCGGAGATGTAAAAGTCGGAGAGATGGTTGCGGATGCAATGGAGAAAGTATCTAACGACGGTGTTATCACAATCGAAGAGTCTAAGACAATGATGACAGAGCTGGATCTTGTAGAAGGTATGCAGTTTGATCGTGGATATGTTTCTGCATATATGGCGACAGATATGGATAAGATGGAGGCAAACTTAGACGATCCATATATTTTGATCACAGATAAGAAGATTTCCAATATTCAGGAGATTCTTCCGATTCTTGAGCAGATCGTACAGTCCGGAGCAAGACTTCTTATCATTGCTGAGGATATTGAGGGTGAGGCGCTTACCACTCTGATCGTAAATAAACTTCGCGGCGCATTTAATGTAGTGGCTGTAAAAGCTCCTGGATATGGTGATAGAAGAAAAGAAATGTTAAAGGATATTGCAATCCTTACCGGCGGTCAGGTGATCAGTGAAGAACTTGGCTTAGATCTGAAGGAAGTGACAATGGATCAGCTTGGACGTGCAAAATCTGTAAAAGTTCAGAAAGAGAATACGATTATCGTTGACGGACTTGGAGACGAGACAGAAATTGCAAATCGTGTGGCTCAGATTAAGACACAGATCACAGAGACGACTTCTGACTTTGACAGAGAAAAACTGCAGGAGAGATTGGCAAAATTAGCCGGCGGCGTTGCAGTTATCCGCGTTGGAGCGGCGACAGAGACAGAGATGAAAGAAGCAAAGCTTCGTATGGAGGATGCCCTGGCGGCTACAAGAGCGGCAGTAGAGGAAGGTATTATTGCCGGCGGCGGCTCTGCATATATCCATGCGGCAAAAGAAGTGACGAAACTTGTGGAAGGAATGGAAGGTGATGAAAAGACCGGTGCAAATGTTGTATTAAAAGCATTGGAAGCTCCATTGTACCGTATTGCAGCAAATGCCGGACTAGAGGGTTCTGTGATTATCAGTAAAGTGGCAGAGGCGGCTCCTGGTGTGGGATTTGACGCATTGACAGAGACGTATGTAGATATGGTGGAGAGTGGAATTCTTGATCCTGCAAAGGTTACAAGAAGCGCGCTTCAGAACGCAACAAGCGTTGCCTCTACATTGCTTACTACAGAGTCTGTAGTGGCAAATATCAAAGAAGACGTACCGGCTATGCCTGCAGGCGGCGCAGGAATGGGAATGATGTAAAAAAACGCCTATTTATACCGTACGAAATAAAATATAAAATTTATGAAAACTCCCTGCTAGGGGAGTTTTCTTTTTGTATTAAGATGTGGTATAATATATGTATTAAACGACGGAGGAAGAAACATGAGTGATTTTTATACAGAACAATTGATAAAGAAAAGAGCAACCGCGAAAGATATGATGATAAAAATCGGATTGCTCGCACTTACCGTACTGTCGGTTTTGATCTTATTTATATTTCCAATGGGGATCATTGCTCCGGTCGTGATGATTGCAGCAGATGTCTTTGTTTTCCGGAGACTGGATTTGGAATATGAATATCTGTTTGTCAATGGAGAACTCGACATTGATAAGATTATGAACAAGGCAAAGAGAAAAAAAGTATTTTCTATGAGTGTGACGGATATGGAGCTTCTGGCTCCGATAAATGCTGGAGAACTTATGCAGTTTCAGAGAGCGAAAGTATTCGATTATACATCCAATACCGGAAATGCTAATGTGTATGCGATGGTTGTACTGGAAAATGGAGTGCACAAGAAGATTCTCTTTGAGCCAAATGAAGAGATTGTAGAGGGATTTTATATGATGGCTCCAAGAAAAGTTGTTCGAAAACATTAAGAAGCATTTAAGAAAGGTATCCGGAATACAAAAAACGGGTTGACAATCTATGGTAAGATTCGGTATGATAGCAGATAATTACATTCGTCTCTGAGGATTCAGAGACAGAGACTTGTATCACAAAGAAAAGAAACAAAAGAGAGGGAAGGAGACCTATCATGGGAAAGATTATTGGAGAAGGAATTACATTTGATGATGTATTATTAGTACCGGCATACTCTGAGGTGATTCCAAATCAGGTAGATTTGTCTACATATCTGACAAAAAACATCAAACTGAATATACCTATGATGAGTGCCGGAATGGACACAGTTACAGAGCATCGCATGGCGATTGCTATGGCGCGTCAGGGGGGAATCGGTATTATTCATAAAAATATGTCAATTGCCGGGCAGGCGGAGGAAGTTGACAAAGTAAAACGTTCTGAGAATGGGGTTATTACAGATCCATTCTATCTTTCACCGGAGCACACGTTGGGGGACGCCAATAATCTTATGGCGAAGTTCAGAATCTCCGGAGTTCCGATTACAGAGGGCAAAAAGCTGGTCGGCATCATTACAAACCGAGATTTAAAATTCGAAGAAGATTTCACAAAAAAAATTAAAGAGTCCATGACATCAGAGGGTCTTATTACTGCGCTTGAGGGAACTACTCTGGAAGAGGCAAAGAAGATTCTTGCAAGAGCAAGAAAAGAGAAATTGCCGATCGTAGATAAGGACTTTAACTTGAAAGGACTTATTACAATCAAAGATATAGAGAAGCAGATCAAATATCCACTGTCTGCGAAAGATGCTCAGGGAAGACTTCTGTGCGGTGCGGCTATCGGTATTACTGCGAACTGTCTGGAGAGAGCGCAGGAACTGGTGAATGCACATGTTGACGTGGTAGTTATGGATTCTGCCCATGGACATTCTGAGAATGTGATTCGTACGGTAGAGATGGTGAAGAATAAATTCCCGGATCTTCAGGTCATTGCGGGAAATGTAGCTACGGGAGAAGCGGTGGAGGCGCTTATTAAAGCCGGTGTTGACGCTGTTAAGGTTGGTATTGGGCCGGGATCTATCTGCACGACACGAGTGGTTGCAGGTATCGGTGTTCCACAGATTTCTGCGGTGATGGATTGTTACGAGACTGCAGATAAGTATGGCATTCCGATCATTGCAGACGGCGGTATCAAGTATTCCGGAGATATGACGAAAGCAATTGCTGCAGGAGCTAACGTATGCATGATGGGAAGTATGTTTGCCGGATGTGATGAAAGTCCGGGAACATTTGAACTGTATCAGGGACGTAAATATAAAGTATATCGTGGAATGGGATCGATTGCTGCGATGGAGAACGGAAGTAAAGACCGTTATTTCCAGAGCGATGCGAAGAAGCTTGTTCCGGAAGGTGTAGAGGGACGTGTGGCTTATAAAGGAACTGTAGAAGATACGGTATTCCAGTTGATGGGAGGTCTTCGTTCCGGTATGGGTTATTGTGGGGCACCGACGATCGAGTCGTTGAAGAAGAATGGACGATTTGTGAAAATATCTTCCGCTTCTTTAAAAGAAAGCCACCCACATGACATTCATATTACAAAAGAGGCTCCAAACTATAGTGTAGACGAATAGTACAGTGTATCAAAAGGATGCAGGGATGGATGCCCTGTGTCCTTTTTTTGAAAATGAGTAAATAAATTCGGGAAGGGAAATGATAGAGATGAGTCGAGCATTTGGAATAACAAAGAATGGAGAGCAGGCGCATTTGTACGAACTGAAAAATCACAATCAGATGTCAGTAACAGTCACAGACTATGGGGCTTCCATCGTGAGTATTTTTGTGCCAGATAAGGACGGACAAATGGTAGATGTTGTACTTGGTTATGAAAATGTGTCCGGGTATGAGGCAGGTACCTGTTTTTTTGGCGCCGCCGTTGGAAGAGTGGCAAATAGGATTGGCGGCGGGAAGTTCGAGTTAAATGGAAGGACTTATGAACTTGCAGGGAACGATAACGGGAATAATCTCCATAGTGGATATGCTTTCAGTAATCAGAGATTGTGGGAAGTAAAAGAGCAGACCGAGAACAGCATTACATTTTTGTGGCATAGTCCGGATGGAGACCAGGGATACCCGGGAGAAGTGGACGTGGAAGTATGTTATACAGTAACCGACGATCAGGAACTTGCGATCTGCTATTCTGGAGTACCAAGCGCAGATACTTTGTTGAATATGACAAACCACAGTTATTTTAATCTGGCGGGACATGGAAGCGGAGATGTATTGTCTCAGGAAGTGACAATCTGTGCAGACGTATTTACAAGGGCTGATGCTCAGTCGATTCCTACCGGAGAACTTGTACCGGTTGAAGGAACGCCCATGGATTTTCGTGTACCGAAAGCTATTGGAAAGGATATAGAAGAGGACTATGAAGCGCTTGTATTTGGGAATGGCTATGACCACAATTGGGTATTAAATGGCAGCGGTATGAGAAAAGCTGCGTCTATGTATTCCAAAGAGACAGGAATTGGTATGGAAGTGTATACGGATTTGCCAGGGATGCAGTTTTATACGGCGAATTTTGTGGAAAGAGAGCAGGGAAAAGAGGGGGCTGTTTACGAAAAGCGGAGCGCAGCCTGTTTTGAGACTCAGTATTTTCCGGATGCTATTAACAAAGATTCATTTATAAAACCGATTGTAAGAGCAGGAGAGGAATATCATACAGAGACAGTGTATAGATTTGTATAAGATTCAGAAAATCTTAAGTAACTTTTCATAAAAAAACTGGTAAGGGTATGGTATGATATTTCAAGAAATAAGATGGAGAGTTTACAAGAAGATGAGTGAGCAGAAATACAGCAAGAAAAGTACGAAACGTTCCGTCAGCACACGTAAGAGCAGTCAGAAGAAAAAACCTGCCGGTAAGAAACGGAGGACTCAGCGGAACCTTCGTGTGGGATTTGTGGTTCTTGTGATTTGTATACTGGCGGCAGGGGCGATTCGGATCATCAAACCGTCTTGGCTTACCAATGAGTATTTTGAGCTGGACAGTGATGAGATTGAGGCGACAAGACCAGAGATGGATGTGCAGCTTCTGACGGTCAATCCCTATTCCAGACCGGGAACTAAGACAAAGAAAATCAAGGGGATTGTGATACACTATACGGCAAATCCCGGAGCTACGGCGATGGGAAACCGGAATTATTTTGAAAATCTGAAAGATACGAAAGCAACGAAAGCCAGCAGTAATTTTGTGGTAGGTTTAGACGGAGAGATTGTGCAATGTGTTCCTACTTGGGAAGTGGCATATGCTTCCAATGACAGGAATGAAGATACCGTATCCATCGAGTGCTGCCATCCGGATAAGAGTGGAAAGTTTAAGAAGGACACGTATAAGTCTATGGTACAGCTTACGGCATGGCTTTGTATGAAATTTGACCTGACAGATCAAGATGTAATTCGCCATTATGATGTGACCGGAAAGAATTGTCCCAAATATTTTGTGGAAGATGAGAAAGCGTGGGAGAAGTTTCGAAGTGCTGTGAAAAAGACGATAGAAAAGAGCAAGGAGTGAGCATAAGTGAATGATTTAGAGTTCTTTCGGAAGAAACTTGACCTGTGTATTGGTAAGAATATTGTTCTAATCGGTTTTATGGGAGTTGGAAAGACAACGGTTTCTCAGTATTTGAGCAAGTTGTCAGATGTGAAAGCGGTGGAGATGGATCAGGTCATTTCAGAGCGGGAGAAAATGAGTATCCCGGAGATTTTTGCGGCCTATGGGGAAGAATACTTCCGCAATCTTGAGACCAATCTTTTGATTGAGCTGCAGAATGAAACGAATACAGTTATTTCCTGTGGCGGAGGGGCGGCGCTCAGGGAGCGTAATGTAAAAGAGATGAAGAAAAACGGGAGAGTGGTGCTTCTTACCGCCAGTCCGGAAGAGATTTATGAGCGTCTGAAAGACAGTGATGACAGACCGCTTTTGAACGGACGTAAAAATGTAAAGGGCATCTCGGAATTGATGGAACAGCGCCGCGAGAAGTACGAAGCGGCAGCAGATATGATAATTAAGACAGACGATAAGACTGTTCCGGAAGTTTGTGAAGAACTGGTACAGCGTCTGACGGAAATGGATGAGGAGTAATTAATGTTTGATTATTTTTTTCCTGACAGGTATGTAGTGTCTACCTATGTCATTGAATTTGAAAAATTATATGAGGAGGGGATAAGAGGACTGATCTTTGATATCGATAACACTCTTGTTCCCCATGGAGCACCGGCAGATGATCGGGCGAAAGAATTGTTTTTGCGGTTAAAAACTATAGGACTTCAGACATGTTTGATTTCCAATAATCAGGAACCAAGGGTGAAACCTTTTGCGGATGTGGTGGGCAGCGCTTATGTGTACGATGCCCATAAGCCTTCGACTAAAAATTATATAAAAGCTATGGAGATGATGGGAACTGACAAGGAGAGTACGGTTTTTATCGGCGATCAGCTCTTTACAGACGTATGGGGAGCTAAACGAGCAGGGATTCCCAATATCTTAGTGAAACCGATACATCCAAAAGAAGAAATCCAGATTGTGTTGAAACGTCGTTTGGAGTGGATTGTTCTGTACTTTTATAAGAAAAGTAGGGCAAAAAAGGTTGAAAAAAGACATAAGATATTATAAAATGGTTAAAGTGAATAGAGGATAAGTGCGCGGCAGGCGCATGATTTAAGGAGGATTATATAATGGCAACAAAGTCAGCAGGTGAATTTAGAAATGGTATGACACTTGAGATTGATGGAAAGGTATGTCAGGTTATCGATTTCATGCATGTAAAACCGGGAAAAGGAGCAGCGTTTGTTCGTGTAAAATTAAGAGATATTATTAACGGCGGTGTAGTTGAGACAACATTCCGTCCGACAGAGTCTTTCCAGGAAGCGTTTATTGAGAGGAAGAAAATGCAGTATCTTTATAATGACGGAGATCTTTATTACTTTATGGATAATGAGACATACGATCAGATTGCAGTCAGCACTGAGGATGTAGGAGATTCTCTGAAATTTGTAAAAGAGAACGAAGAAGTAAGCGTAAGTTTGTATCAGGAGAAACCGTTTGCGATTGAGCCGCCGCTCACAGTAGAGCTTGTTGTAACAGAGACAGAGCCTGGTTTCAAAGGCAACACTGCACAGGGCGCTACAAAGCCTGCAATTGTTGAGACAGGAGCACAGGTAGCTGTTCCGTTATTTGTTGAGCAGGGTGAGAAGATTAAGATTGATACGCGTTCCGGCGAGTATTTATCAAGAGCGTAAAGCTGGCGAATAAAACAGACATAAGATTTAGCATAAGAAAAACTTAATATTTTTCTCGTGTGGAAAGCCTTGCATTTTGTGCAGGGCTTTTTTATAATAAAAACACCATAAATATTTCTTTATTAATCGAAAAGGTTCAAAGAGGCAGAGGTTCCTGCCCGATTCTCTTGTGAAAAATCCTGCCAATACAAACTGTCCGGAGAGGAGAAATATGACATATTGTCAGTTTGTGAGTACGGTAGAGGAAAAATTAAAAGAGGAGGTGAGAGATAAGATAGAAATTTCTGTCTATACGGCTAAAAAAAATAATGGTGTGATAAGAACGGGGCTAATGATCCGGGATGAAAAGATCAATATTTCACCCGCTATTTATCTGGAAGAATATTATGAACAGTTCCGGAAGGGAGATTCTATAGAAATGATTGCCGATGATATTCTGCGGATTTATGATGAGGTGAAGTTTCATCATTCATGGGACTATGAGAGTTTAGACATCTATGAAAAAGTGAGTGGAAAAATTGTGTTCCGCCTTGTGAACCGAAAGGCGAACCGGGAACTTCTAAGGGAAATTCCATATATTCCATATCTGGATCTTGCGATCATATTCTATGTGATGGTGGAAGTGAATGAATACGGAACGGCCGCTATGATGATTCAGAATCCGCATATGGAATCATGGGATATTACATTGAAAGAACTCTATGACCGCGCCAAAGAAAATACGCCCCGTCTGCTTTCGGCAAAGCTGCAGACAGTGCAGGCTGTGATTGAAGAGCTGTCACAGAAGCAGGTTGCAGAGGGGAAAGATTTTATGTATGTACTTAGTAATGAGATCCGAAGTTTTGGTTCTGCGGCGATACTCTATCGGGATCAGCTTGTTAATATAGGTCTTTTGCTTCGGGAGAATTATTATGTGCTGCCAAGCAGTGTACACGAGGTGATCATCATTCCAGAGAGCGAGGTGCCATGCAGGGAACTGTTGGACGAGATCGTGAAGGAGATTAACGAAGTCCATTTAGAACAGGAAGAGGTTTTATGTGATCACGCTTACTATTACGACTGTGAAACAAGGAAAATGAAATAGTTTTGATAAAGTATGGGAAATGTCGTCAGCATTTCCTTTACTTTATGGAATAAATATGGTAATATAACAAATGCAGTTAAAGAAAACTGTGATTATGCACCCGTAGCTCAGGGGATAGAGCACCGCCCTCCGGAGGCGGGAGCGGCGGTTCGAATCCGCCCGGGTGTGTACTTTGAAAAAGTGCTTATCATATGGAGGTAGTCTATGAAGGGAGACCTGGGAGGCAGCCGGATTGCTTTTGTAGTGGGATGTGTGATCCTTGTACTGGCAATTGGGACGGTTGGATTCAGCGTTACTGGAGACAAGATGAAAATGAAAGCACGAAAGACAAATGTGGCGGAGAAAAGAGCAGAGAATGCGGGGGCAGAAGACATGCAGACTAATCCCCTGCGGCAGGGAGAGGCTGCTGACTTTATCCGCGTGGTAGAGGAATACTATAAGAAGCTTAAGGATAAGACAGATTTTGTGGAAACTTATAAGGATATTCAAATCTACATAAAAGATGGGAAGTACCAAGATACCTATGTGGCGTTTGTCAAATATGGTATGAAGATAAAAGATATCTATACGGAAGTTCCGGGGCTTGGAACATTGTATGTGACAAAAGACGGGACAAGCGGTGAGTATCGGATCGACACAGAGACATTGAATGATGAGATACAGCGGTATATTGAGACTGTGGCGGCACATGAAGATGTACAGAAATTGATGGAAACAGAGCGTCTGGAATACCAAAGAGCGGTACAATCAGATGCATTACTTCAGGAGGCTTTAGAGGATTTAAGGAAGGCCTATGAAGACGGCACAGGAAATTAATTTGTTGTGAAACAGATCCTTGATACGGGGATCTGTTTTTATATGTGCGGAAATGATTTTGAAATCAATGCGGCATGGAAAGGAATGAGATATGAAGGGCTATAGAAATGCAGTGAAAAAAGCATTTCCATATACGATACCGGTATTGACTGGATATGTGTTTATTGGGATTGCATTCGGAGTGATGTTTGCGGAAAAAGGATATTCTTTTCTGTGGGCAATGTTGATGAGCCTTCTCGTGTATGCGGGTTCGGGGCAATATCTGGCGGTTAATTTTTTTGTGCCGGGAGTGTCTTTTCTTCAGGTTGCACTCATGACATTGATGGTAAATATCCGTCATGTT
Source organism: uncultured Dorea sp. (assembly GCA_910578495.1). Taxonomy (GTDB): domain Bacteria; phylum Bacillota; class Clostridia; order Lachnospirales; family Lachnospiraceae; genus Dorea_D. The sequence continues at coordinate 3,381 of CAJTRE010000026.1, read as the reverse complement.
TTTTATGGGATTTCTCTGCTTGAGAAATTTCATAATATGGGAAAAAAGCGGTGGTATATGATTTTTGGACTTACGGATGAGACTTATTCTCTTTTGTGTACAACAAAGATTCCGGAAGATGTGGAGGAAGAGAAATTCCTGTTCGTCATCTCTATGATGAACCAGTCTTATTGGGTGTTGGGCTCTGCCATCGGCGGTCTTGCGGGGGCATTTCTTCCGTTTAATTCAGAGGGAATTGATTTTGCCATGACGGCACTCTTTATCGTTATATTTGTGGAACAGTGGATGAGTAGAGAGAACCGCGTTCCGGAGATTGCAGGGGTAATGAGCGCTTTTGTCTGCCTTCAGATTTTCGGCATGGATCAGTTCGTGCTTCCGTCTATGCTGCTTATTGTTTTGATTTTATTTGTGTCAAGAAAAAAACTGGAAGGGGTAGGAGAAATCGTATGCCGGTAAGTGTTGTTACATCATTGTTAATTATTATTGTTGTAGCTTTGGTTACGTTTGCAACCCGAGTGACGCCGTTTCTGATCTTTCCGAAAGGAAAAGAAATTTCCCCGGTAATCCGATATCTGGGTAAGGTGCTCACGCCTGCGGTAATCGGTATGCTGGTCGTATATTGTCTGAAAGGTGCGCAGGTTCTGACGTTTCCTTATGGAATTCCGGAAGCGGCAGCAGTGGTTGTGACGGCACTGCTGCATGTGTGGAAACGGAATAATCTTCTGAGTATAGGGGCAGGGACGGTACTCTATATGTTTTTGATCCAGGTTGTTTTTTGAAATTTTGACACGATTTTATCACATTTTAAACACAATTATGGATTAAACTACAGCTAGAATTAAACAAAAGTTGAAAGGAGCAACGTCTTATGGATAATCAATATACGTATTATACATCACCTCAGGAGAATCAGGATAATTCTTATTATTATCATAATACTCCAGATAAAAAACCGAAAAAGGGAGTTCCGAAATGGATAAAGTTTCTTTGCTTTGCATTGGTATTTGGTCTTGTGGCAGGTGCGGCGTTCCAAGTGGGCAATGTGGCAGTAGGAAAAATTCTTGGAACCCAAGCGGCGGCCGGAGGACGGAATGTGTCCAAAATAGATAACACTCAAATATCTACCAATTCAAACAGTAAAGTATCTTCAGAAGTAGCTGATATTGCGGAGCAGGCAATGTCATCGGCAGTGTCGATCACAAACATGAGTATCCAGCAGGTACAGAGTTTCTTTGGAAGTATTCAGGAGATGGAGAGTACCAGCGTAGGTTCTGGTATTATTATCGCACAAAATGATACGGAACTTCTGATCATTACTAACAATCATGTGGTAGAGGGCAGTAAGACGCTGACCGTTTCCTTTATTGATGAGGAGAGTGTGAAAGCGCAGGTGAAAGGTACAGATGCAGCGAAGGATCTGGCAGTCATCGCTGTGAATTTAAAAGACATTAAGAGTTCTACAAGGGAGAAAATCAAAGTTGCAAGTCTTGGAGATTCCGATAATCTGAAAGTCGGAGAGCCGGTCATTGCCATTGGTAATGCGCTTGGCTACGGTCAGTCTGTTACAACAGGAATTGTTTCGGCAAAAGATCGTGAGATTGATAATGTAGATGGAAAACTGATTCAGACAGATGCGGCGATTAATCCCGGAAACAGCGGCGGCGCATTGTTAAATGCCAATGGAGAAGTCATTGGTATCAATACTGCTAAGGCGGCTACTGATATGACGGAGGGAATGGGTTATGCGATTCCGGTAACAAGCGTCAGTGATGTCATAGACAGTCTTATCAACCGCGAGACAAGAACAAAATTAGAAGAGGGAGAACAGGGATACCTCGGTATCGAAGGCGTGGATGTAACGGCTGAAAGTTCCCAGATGTATGGAATGCCGATAGGTGTTTATATTGCCAACGTGACAAAAGGAGCAGCGAAAGACGCAGGACTGAAAAAGGGGACTGTGATCACAGAGCTCAATGGTCTTACAATTGATAGTATGACAACTTTAAAAGAGCAGCTTATGTATTATGGACCGGGAGATAAGGTAGAACTTACAGTACAGACGATGGATGGAAAAGGTAGTTATGAGGAATCAAAAGTAGAGGTGACACTTGGGAAAAAATAATTTTGCTATTTTCTGTCTTTTGTAGTATAATATCAGATAGATTACGATACGAGGAGGCATAAAATACCAATGAAGTGTCCGATATGCGGTCAGGAGTTAAGACCGGGAAAGAAAGATCCAAATTATCTGTTATGTTATAACTGTAAGAAAAAGTTTAAAGTGCCACAGGCTAAAAAGCCTGAGAGTGCGGAGTCAAAATATTCTAATATTCCGCCGAAGAATGTGAGAGATAAGCGCGAGAAAGAGATGCGCAAAGCGTATGATGAGATGCTCGCTGTGGAAGACGAAAGAGGAAGAAAGAAAAAAGCGTCTTCAAAATCAAGAAGGGATGATTACGATTATGACGGCTATGACGATGGTTATGATGATGTATACGACGACGAGCCGGTATCAAAAGTTCCGATCATCCTTCTTGGAATTGCCATTGTAGTAGTGATAGCAGTAATTGCTTATATGTTTTTCTTTAAGTTTAAGTAAGAAAAATCCAGAAGTAATCCGTTTGTGATTACTTCTGGATTTTTTGTGCTTTTATTTTTTGCAGATTGCCCGGATGTCAAATTCCGGATTGAATGCATAGAAATTCTTCTCATCCAGATGGTCTTGGGTAATCCGTAAGCATTCCCCGAAACGTTGATAGTGAACAATTTCACGTTCACGCAGGAAACGGATTGGATTGCAGACTTCGGGATCTTTGACAAGTCTTAAAATATTGTCGTAGGTTGTTCTTGCTTTTTGTTCTGCCGCCATATCCTCGTGGAGATCGGTAATGGGATCGCCCTTGGACTGAAGATATGTTGCGGTCCATGGCGTGCCGCCTGCAGACTGAGGCCAGAGGGCAAGCGTGTGATCTACGTAGTATTTATCAAAGCCGGAACGCTCTAGTTCCTCCATCGACATATTTTTGGTAAGCTGGTAGACGATAGAGCAGATCATTTCCATATGGGCCAGTTCTTCCGTACCTACCTTGTGCTCGGAAATGTTCCAAATTAAGCCCTATGCGGACAAGCCCATTTTTCTACGTAAAACCACACCATCGTCAACTTCGGTTATGTGTTGTCTATTAATTTGATTTTTTGAAAAAAATCGGATACATTATAGTAAAACACACAATCGATGAAAAATAAGTGTGTGGTTTATATAGGCGAGACAATGCCAGACAAAAAAATTATTATTTTCTGTCACACAGAGTGGGGAACATTGTCTAATTAAATAGCCTGCAAATAAAAAGTCAATAGAAAACTGAATATTTTTTGAAAAAG
>CAJTRE010000025.1 GCA_910578495.1 uncultured Dorea sp. | reverse complement strand
GCATACGATCTGCACATGCCTTCATTGGCCGGCTTAAGCTGTTGGCCAGCTTTACAGCGACGATAATGGAAAGTAGAATGGCAATTACCATCATCACCAGGTTAATGATGATGTCAAAATATGTAGTAGATAGATAATCTGACTGCGGAGCAACGACAGCTACGCTCCAGCCATCGGTGCCGTTAACCGGCGCATAAGCGGAAAACATGCTGTTCTTGCCTTTCTTATAATCTCCGAAACCATTCTTACCTTCGCGCATGGCAGAATGGATAGCTGCCAGCTCTTTTAAAGAAGAATCACTTTCGGCCTCCTTCTCAATATTCTGGACGGTTATTGTATCCAATGTAGTATCTGCGATAGTAGCGCCAGAGCTGTTAATCATATATGCCCGGCTGTGTTTGCTGACAAGGATAGAGGATACGATATCATTTAGGAATGTCTCGTGGGGAACGAAATATACCACTCCCTCAATCTCGCCGCCATGCTTTCCCTCTCTGTAAATAGGGGCGGCCACCATAATAGATAGTTCTCCTGTCACCTTGCTGATCAACGGCTCTGATACGTAAACATTTCCCTGCATTGCTTGTTTTACATACTCGCGATCAGAATAATCGTTTCCGTCAAAAATGCTGATACCATCCGCACCGACAATATTGCCTCGTTGGAAATCATGCATACTGACTCTCTCGTTTATAATTGAGCGCTTTTCCTTCAATGGAACGGTCTCGTCGAGAAGCTATGGAACACAGCCGGTATCCATGGCTACGTTCTTGTAGGCAGTTAATTCCTGTTCAATACGTTCTGCCGCAAGAACTGCAGTCTCGCTCATCATCTGCTCCACAGTTGAAACAGTGCTCTTGTAATTGAGCGTAATACTGGATGCTCCCACTACAATCTGTGTAGCCAGGACTGTCACCATAAGGCACAAGGTGATTTTCGTCCGAATGCTTTTCATGTTACTTTACCTCCTAGTTTTTCATAAGTGAACGATATATGATATCACTGTATATTATTATATGTTATTATATCGAGTTCTGCTCTGATTTGTCAACTGCACTCATGATCTTACTTTAAACTCTCTAACCCAATCTTCACCAAATCCAAAATCCTTCCAAAATCCTTTTTCAAATACAGATACCCTAAAAGGGCCTCAAACCCGGTTGCTCTTCGATAATCCGTAATAGATTGATTTTTTGCAGGAGACACGCTTTTCGCATTTCTCCCCCGCTTGTACACTGCATGCTCTTCTTCCGTCAGATGCTCCTGCATGGTACGCATCATTTTCGACTGAGCAGACGCCTGCACATAGGAACTTGTCTCTTTGTGAAGCTTCTGCACTGGTTTATTTCCTTCATTCACTACAAGCGTTTTAATAATAAGATCATAAATACTGTCTCCGATATATGCTAAAGTAAGAGGCGAATACTCTTTGATATCCACCTCTTCCATCTGGAACTTTTCCTGCATATAAGAATCAAACTGCCAACTTATGCTTTTTTCCATTGTACTCCTTCTCGGGTGTCTTTAAGAATGATACCCTTTGCCAATAATTCATCGCGGATTGCATCTGCTCTTGCGAAATCCTTCGCTTTTCTTGCAGCCTGACGCTCCTCGATCAGTTTCTCAATATCCTCTGCTAATATCTCTTCCTCTTTATCTACAATAAGACCAAGAACATCTGTAAGTTTTACTAACAAATCAAATAATTTACTAAGGAATTCTTTAGAACTGTCTGCCTCTGTGTTACTGTTCGTAAATTTCACAAGATCAAATACAGCCGCTACTGCGTCCGCTGTGTTAAAATCATCCTCCATTGACCTCTCAAAATCCTTCACAAATACGTCTGTCTGGGCAAATAATTTACCTTCTTCCTCCGTCATGCTTTCTGCTTTTGCATTTTTCATAAGGAATTTCAAATTTTCTGCCGCATTTACAATACGCTCCAGACCATTCTTGGACGCTTCCATCAAATCTGCGCTAAAGTTAAGCGGACTTCTATAGTGTGCGCTAAGCATAAAAAAGCGCAAGACCTGAAGATCATACTGTTCACTAATTTCACGTACAGTACGGAAGTTACCCAGTGATTTACTCATCTTCTTATTATCAATATTTAAAAATGCGTTGTGCATCCAATATTTTGAAAATTCCTTACCATTTGCAGCCTCACTCTGCGCAATCTCATTTTCATGATGTGGGAATACTAAATCCTCGCCGCCGGCATGAATGTCAATCTGCTCGCCAAGATATTTCTTAGACATCTCAGAACACTCGATATGCCAGCCCGGACGGCCGTCAGACCATGGGGATTCCCAAGAAGGTTCACCTTCTTTTTTCGGTTTCCAGAGCACGAAATCCAATGGATCTTCTTTTTCATCCTCGCCTGTCACCAGAAGAGAACGCTCACCGGAACGAAGATCATCCAGATTCTTATGAGAAAGCTTGCCGTACTCCTCAAATTTTCTGGTACGATAATATACCGTTCCGTTTTTTTCATAAGCATATCCTTTGTCAATCAAGGTCTGGATCATATGCACCATACCGCTGATTTCTTCTGTTGCCAGTGGATTTTTGGTGGCCGGCTTGATATTCATGCCATCCATATCCTTCTTACACTCAGCAATATAACGTTTCGAAATCTCGTCAGAAGAAACACCTTCCTCAATAGCTCTTTTAATAATCTTATCGTCCACATCTGTGAAATTTGATACAAAGTTCACGTCATATCCTTTGTACTCAAAATATCTTCTTACTGTATCGAATACAATCATCGGTCTTGCATTTCCGATATGGATGAAATTGTAAACGGTAGGGCCGCAGACATACATTTTCACCTTTCCCTCTTCTAATGGGACAAACTTCTCTTTTTTCTTTGATAATGTGTTGTAAAGCTCCATTTCTTTCTCCTTCTCTATGACATAACTTTTTATTTTTTGTACACTTCTCTCATAGTTTTCTTTAATGCCTTAATCTGGCGGTGCAAACGCATATTATCTGCCTGAAGTTCCTGTATATCGTTGCTGATCGGATCGGGCAGATGTACTTGATCCATATCCATACGAGGAATCTTTTTATCATCTTTCTTAACAATTCTTCCCGGAACCCCTACCACTGTACAGTTTGGCGGCACCTCTTTTAACACTACAGAACCTGCTCCAATTTTAGAATTTTCTCCAATCGTGAAAGAACCTAACACCTTCGCTCCCGCACTGACCATCACGTTGTCCTTGAGAGTTGGGTGACGTTTTCCCTGTTCTTTTCCGGTACCTCCAAGAGTAACCCCCTGATACAACGTAACATTGTCGCCAAGCTCCGCTGTCTCACCAATAATCACTCCGCTTCCATGGTCTATAAACAACCCTTTTCCAATAGTTGCTCCCGGATGAATTTCAATACCAGTCTTTCGAACAGCTCTCTGAGAAATCCATCTGGCAAGAAAATAATGTTTCTTTTTATATAGTTTATGTGCAACCCGGTAACTCAAGATTGCCTTAAAGCTCGGATATAAAAAAACTTCCGAATTGGACTTTATCGCAGGATCTCGTTCGCGGATCACTTTGATTTCTTCCTTCACATAAGACATTATTCCCATAAAATCTCTCCTTAAAAAAATAAAACTCCGCCTCTTAAAAATCAGTAACTATTCAGCCATATGCTGATACAGCTACTGAAATCAAGAGACGAAGTCACTCCGCGGTTCCACTCTTATAGAAAATCTGTCATGAATCTACAGATACATTCATAGACAATACTTTCCACTTGATACACGTAACGTGTGTAATTCCGTACCCGGCTACTAAAATTCTGTACACAAATTCTTTCGCCGGATCAACTCCCGAATGCACTTCACAGATATTTCCCTCAAAACTGCTTTCAGCCGATGACAGTTTTTCTCTGACAGGTTCCATGTCTGCTACTCTTTTCGTTCAAAGTCTTTTTCGTATAGAACTATAATATGGGATAATACTGGTTTTGTCAATCAAATACATGGATTTTCGAAAGCTTAAAGTAACTATTCAGCCATAACAACTCGAGTTTCGACTGTTATAAAGTTTAAATTAGTTGAATAATTCATAAGATTTCTTTAGCACCTCATCTGTGTGCTCTGTAATTCCCGAATAAATTGGAAGCATTTTTTCATATAAAGCTACATTCTCTGGTTTTGGAATAAATTCATCTTCAATACGAACCATGTTTTCTACAGCCTCATCAAAGCTGTTGTAAACTTTTGCCGCAACCGCCGCACAGATTGCAGACCCAAGTCCTGCCGCTCCATTCACTTCATTTCTTACCGTCTTAATGTTAAATACATCGGCTAACACCTGCATGAACAAATCGCTGTTAGAACCGCCGCCTGTGATAATCAATGTATCAAGATTTACATGAATTTCACTGCACATATCGTCTACATGTTTTTTCAATGTCATAGCAACTGCTTCCAGAAGAGAACGGTAAATATGTCCTCGTGTATGCCTTCCGTCAAATCCAATCATAATACCTTTTTTATAACGGGCGTCTACCGGAGCCAGCCATTCTAATACCGTCATCAGACCATCGCTGCCTGCCGGAACTTTTTCGGCTTCCTCGCTTAACAGTTCTTCTGCAGACATACCTCTTTCCTTTGCCATTTCAATATAACTATCACCTAAAATATCTCTAAACCAGCTAATCGTCCACATACCTCTACGAATTCCGTTACTGTCATAGAAATATTTATTGGGGACACAAGAGAATTTGGGCCACGCATAAGATGTTCCTTTTAAATTCTCTTTTCCTTCCATCATAGCAGTAGTGTATGTTCCAAGAGAAATACATGCGGTTGTATCACCCATGCAGCCCGTTCCAAGACCTTCTACAGCTTTATCGTTAGCTGTTGCTACAACTGGAACTCCCTGCGGAAGACCTGTTGCTTTTGCTGCTTTCTCCGTCACATAGCCAAGAATTTCGCCCGGCATTACCAGATTAAAAAGCATCTCTCTTGGCATACCATTTGCCTCATAATCTGCCGGATTATCTGACCATTTCCAATTGTCTACATCAATTGGCCAGTTATACTCATAGTTCGCAACGGTATCTTTAAACTCACCGGTCAGACGATGTGTAATATATCCGGAAGAGGCACAGATCCACCTTACATCAGGATTGGAAAAATCATATGGCTGTGACACACGAATATCCATCCAGCTAAGCGCTGGCTGAGCCAAGCTTCCATCTTCCTTTAAGTAAGTACGGCAGCAGCGAATTGTACAAAGGCCAATTCCGATAATATCCTCTACATCTCCTTTGAATTTCGCCATACATTTCTTACTTCCTTCGCAGATAGCTGTCCACCAGTCATCATCTGGATGCTCCACATATCCCGGCTTCGGAAGATTATAAGGACGAAGCGGTGCACGGCCCTCACATACGATGTTGCCTTTTACATCAAAGATCGTAACTTTAGCACTCTGTGAACCTTCGTCAATACCAATGATATATTTTTCACTCATGACTTTGTCTCCTCTTTTCTAGCACAATATAAAATAATTATCTTACGAGATAACCGCCATCTACTACTAACAGTGTTCCGTTTACATAATCCGCCGCCTTACTTGCAAGGAAAACAGTAGCTCCCATAAGATCCTGTCTCTCACCCCAACGATCTGCCGGAATGTGGTCTTTAATCTTAATGTATTTTGGATCCTCTTCATTTCCGCTTCCTGTTCCTGCAGTCATAGCTGTCTGGAAATATCCTGGTGCAATGCCATTTACTGTAATTCCATATTTGCCCAACTCATCAGCATATGCTTTTGTAAGTCCCATAAGTCCCGCTTTCATAGCTGCATATGCCGGTGAACCAAGTCCGCCAAGGAACGAGAATAAAGAACAGATGTTGATAATCCTTCCACTTCTCTGTGGAATCATATACTTTGCAACTGCATGGCTTAAATCAAATGCTCCTGTTAAGTTGATAGCAATCATTGGATCCCACTCAGCTCTTCCAAAATCAAGTACATCAGCGATTTTACAAATACCTGCACAGTTTACAAGAATGTCAATTTTTCCATATGTTTCTACACATTTCTCGGCAATCTTATCACACATTCCATCCTCTGTAAGATCTCCCTGCATAAATGTATATTTTACTCCACATCCTTCAATCAGTTCTTTTGTAGTTCCATCATCATCTACATATGCGAATGCAAAAATATCTGCTCCTGCTTTTGCAAGTGCAAGCGCAAAAGCCTGTCCAAGTCCACTGTTTCCTCCTGTTACGATTGCTGTTTTACCTTTCAGTGAAAAGAAATCCATAGAAAAATCATTAATATTTAACATTGATAATACCCTCCATTTAATATGTTATCATTTTCCTAAAAGAGAGGCTCTTTTATCTGCGCACAATAAAAGAAAACAACCATGAAAACAAAGTTTTCAAATAAATAAAAAAGAGCAACTTTTACCTACACATATAGATAAAAGTTACTCTCTCTTCCGCTCTTTTAGTAACTATACCCAGTATAAATCCCTATAGTGGAATTGTCAATATCGTGATAGTACCAAAAATCGACCTTTGTTTTTTATATAAATTGCACAATCCTATTTTCGTTGTTAAGTACAGGAGTAAATCTCTCCACTTGAAATTTCTTCACAAAAAGCTCGCACTTACATAGAAACAGATAGTAAATATTTCTGCCACACCCTCTTAGAGTCTCAAAGTTTCCCTGACCTTTGGCAATACAAAGATCTGCACTGTCTATCTGTGCGAACGCTTCCTCAGAAATTTTGTCCAAAGGCGTACCTGGAACGTCTGTCCCGTTAGACACAACTTTTACAAGCTCTGCAATTCCAACTTCCTGTGCATCCATATATGTAGCATCATTTAAAACCGGAACTCCACGCACTAACACACAGATTTCAAGCGTTTTATTCATCTCTTTTAACACCTGTATAAAAATTTTATCCAAGACAATTTCTCCTGCATTATCTGTAATATACACCAATTTTTTTGCATGCAAAATCTCTTCTCTCAGATTCTCAAGTTCTGTCTCATCCAGCACAGTCTTTCTACGGTTTTGAAGCAATTCCTCTAACTTCTCCTTATTCACGTCACTCATTGCGCCAAAATCAATGTAATTTCCGGTAATAGCACATTGTATTCCGGCAAGAAACCGGTCTTTTTGTTCTAACACTTCTGTTCTTACCGCCTCTTCCCACTCCATAAGAATCTGATTGTACTTCTGTTTTGGAATTTCATAAGCATCTGAAACCGGCAGATATTTCTCCACAACAGAAAGCACTTCTGCCATCAAAACCGGCGCAGACTTATCCCCTGTTTCTGCCAGTACTTTATCTACCTCTAACACTACAAGCGCACGGACAAATTCCGATACATGATACTGCTCCAATAACCCTGCCGCTTTCTTCCTACAGCAATCCAAACATTCCTTATCCGCTCTCATTATTTCCTCCCTAACAGTCCCATAACAATCTGTTTGTTGTAGCAACAGCTATAGCTCCGGCTTTGAGCGCACCGATAATATCTTCCTTATCCTGTGTAAGACCACTTGCCACAACTGGCTGGTCAATCTTCTCCACCAAATAACGCATAACTTTGTGAAGCCCTGCCGGAAGAAATTCTACCACATCTGGGTCACAGTTCTTAATATGCTTCTCGATATTTGCATAAGTAAATCCATCCATCATATAAAAACGCTGGATTGTAAACATGTCAAGCTCTTTCGCCCTCTTAATCATTGCCGGCTTCATACTAATAATACCATCAGCTTTCGTATATTTCTTCAGGAAGTCAACACTGATTTCCTTTGCAGAAAGCCCCACAATCAAATCCACATGAACAATTGCTCTCTTTCCTTCCGCCTTTACCTTATCCACTATATCTGCAATCGTACAGATGTCTCCATAAAGAATATAAACAATCTCTGAATCTGATTCATGTAATGAATCTAACCATTCATCGTTCTTAATCTCCGGAATCACAGGTGTATTTTCTGTTGCCTCAATAAAACTTTCTTTCGTTAATAATGCCATACTTTTTAGTTACTCCTTCTCTATTTCAAGCCTCTGACTTACAATTGGTTTTCCATTATCATCATAGTCTTCTTTAAATATATCATATTTTTTCGGATTAAAACTAATTTTTAATAATCCATAAATCATAATAAGCATTAAGAACAGATTTGGAAAACCTCCCAAATTCGACGCCGCTTTAATACCATCAATTCCTGCAAAGCTTATCAAAAGCCACGTCATAACGGCCATAGATATTCCCCATACAATTTTAAGCCATGCCGGCGACTCCTGTTCGTCCTGCGTTACACCTACGGTACAAAGCCCTGCCATTGCATTTGTATTAGAGTCTGTCGCTGTGACAAATGAGATAAATACAATAAATAGATAAAATGGTATGAGAATCACAGACAATGGAAGCTGCTCAAATACTGTATAGACAACTGCCTCTGTACCACTCTCTAACAGTGTATCATATAACCCCATGCCCTGCATCTCATAATAGATCGCTGCTGTAGAAAATAACCCCATCCAGATTGTACTAAAAACAGCCGGAATGACAAAATTACATTTAATGGCATCTCTGATGGTGTATCCTTTTAAAATTTTTCCTAAAAACACTGCCGTAATCGGCGTCCATGCAAGCCAGTTACACCAATAGAAAATCGGCCAGCTCTTTGTCCATCCATCCCCGAATACATCTCCCGTCATCAGACTCATACGAAAGAAATCCTGTATATATGCTCCAAGTCCTTCTGATGTTAAATTCAACATGAACGCCGTTGGCCCGAACACTAACATAAACACTAACAGTATGAAGTATACTTTGGAATTAATCGATGATAATAAACGGATTCCTTTCATAATACCCGAAACACTGGAAACAATAAAAGTAACTGCAATAATACAGATAATAATCCCCCAGGAAACCGGACTGCTCTTAATTCCAAATACTTTCTCTACACCGCCTGCAATATTAAGCGTTCCTGTTCCAAGAGCGGCCGCCACTCCTGCCACCAAAGCAAACAGACAGACAACGTCAACAACACTGTTATATTTCTTCACTTTTTCTCCAAATGCCGGAACTAATGCAGCCCCCATAGAAAATGGTTGTTTCATATTATAAAATACGAAAGCAAACACAAGTGTTGCAACTGTATAAATAGCATATGGAGACCATGTCCACTCAAGAAACATTGTCTTCATAGCAAACACTGCCGCTCCCGGCGTACCAGCTTCTACACCTTCTGCCATTGCAGGTCCATACATGTGATATAACGGCTCTGAACATGCCCAGAATAGTATTCCCGCTGCGATGGTTGTACAAAGAGTAATCCAGATAAGATCCAAATATCTCATCATTGGCCTTGCTTTACTTCCACCAATACGTACATTTCCAAGCGGGGAAAAATACACAATAATAACAGTAAACACACAGGCTACTGTTGTCATATTGAATGCCCATGCAAAGTTATTTAAAATCCATCTGGTTGCTATATTAAGACCCGACAAAAATGCCTCTCCGTTTGTGAGACTGACGATTACCATCGCAACTAACAATAGCCACGGTGGAAAAAACACGCTTTTACGTAATGACACATTAACTGTTTTTTCATTTACTGCCTGCATTGCTTCACTCCTTTTCTATACTTATATTTACAATCAAAGCTTCATAATCTTTAGCTATTTTTACCAATTTTTCCTGTTGTTTGGAATTTAAAATCCGTTTGGGTATCGTGAAAACTTCCTGTCCTATTTTGAATGTCAACATATTATCCGAAAAATACAACACCATTTTTTCTTTCCGAAACATAAGCTTATCATTCTTGTCCCTAAACTGCACGTAAGAATCAGTAAAAAATAATTGGTAGTCTCCTTTTTTATCCGCAATCTTCTGTGCATTTTTGCTTCTGCGCCTGCGAGTTCCATAGCCTATGTAAAACAGTAATAGTATAATAACTCCAAGCACTACAAATAACGGAAATATTTCCGGCTCTCTCATATACGCCGCCAATACAACTATTCCAAGAATTGTGACAACCCACAAATTTATCTTCTTATACAGTCCCTCTCTTTTATACTCCAGACATAACAGTGCTTCTTCAATTTCTTCTTTTGTAAGGCGGTATTTAAGTCGCAGAACCCTCATCCCCTTTCCTTGATTTTAACAACTCTATCATCTCCGGAACAATCTCATATAAATCTCCACACACCGGATAGTGTGCAATCTCAAAAATTCTTGCCTGCTCATCTGTATTAATTGCAATAATATTCTTTGTATGTTTCATACCCGCCATAAACTGAACTGTTCCCGACACTCCACATGTAATCATAAGTGATGGCGAAACCGTATGCCCGGATAAACCAATCTGCTCTTTCGGAGACATCCATCCTTTTTCTACAAGAGCGCGGCTTGAGGCTAATTTTCCACCCATCAATTCGGATAGCTCTCGCAGCATATCCAGATCTTCTTTCTTTTTCACACCACGCCCAGCAACTACTAAAATATCCTGGTTCGTAATATCTTCTTCAACTTTAGACATAATAGTTTCCAAAATCTGAACATTATCTGGTTTTCCTTCAACTTTTTCACAGATAACATGTGGCGTATATTCCTGCTTTTTCTCCATAGGCTGCATAATGCCAGGACGGACTGTCGCAAACTGAGGTCTGCATACATCCGTTACAATACTTGCCATTACATTGCCGCCAAAAGCCGGTCTTGTCTGCACAAGTTTCCCTTCCGCCTCTATCTCCAATGTAGTACAATCCGCTGTCAATCCCGTTTCAAAAGCAACCGCAAGTCTCGGTGCTAATGCCCGCCCTTCATAAGTACCACCAATTAATACAATAGACGGCAATAACTTTCGAATAGCAGACACTGTAATCTCCTCATATAATAAAGGTGTATACTCATCCTTCGCTTCATACAGGTATGCTGTTTTTATTGGATAGCCAATCAGTTCTTCCTGAACCTTTTCCATTTCGGCTCCAATTCCAAGAACATATACTTCTTCTCGGGATGTCTCAGCCAAACGCACTGCCTCTGCAATCATTTCCAGACTCACCTTATGTATTTTCCCTTTATAACATTCCAGATACACGAGGATACCCGACCATTTTGTAATATCTGTCTGTCTCATCTACGCCTCCTCCTGTATATATGGTTCTAATATTTTATATATGTATCTTGCCGCTTCTTTTTTCTCTAGATATACTGCTTCTCTTCTGGCAGTTCTCACCGGTGGAAATATTTTCTTTACCCTAGTTGCAGAGCCCTTTAGTCCATAATGTTCTACTTCCTGATCTTCCATTTCTTGAATCGTGATACGATAAATTTCTTTTTTCTTTCCTCTGATTTTTAATTTAAGAGAAGGCAGACGTGGTACAAAACACTCTCTTTCTACAGAAATCAAACATGGAAGCGTAAGGTGAGCTTTCACTTCTCTTCCTTCCATAGCGTATAAAACCTCTATCCCCCCTTCTTCTGCCAACTCTATTTGTTTCACCCAGTTCATATTCGGAATCTCTAACCACTTTGCAAGCGCTCCACCTACCTGTGCTGTATCTCCATCTGTCGTCTGTCTCCCACATAAAATCAAGTCAAAATCTCCGACAGATTTCAATGCCTGCATCAGTGTATAAGATGTAGCAAGAACATCTGCCCCTGCGAATTCTTTTCCACAGATTAAATATCCCTCATCAGCTCCCATACCAAAAGCCTCTCGTAAAACTGCCTCTGCTTTCTCCGGTCCCATAGTAAACACATGAATCTCTCCGCCATATTGTTCTTTCATACGAAGTGCCGACTCAAGAGCTGCCAAATCATAAATATTCACAATTGCCTCAAGTCCTGTTCGGATCAACATTCCGGTTTCTTTATCCATATTGCCTTCTGAAGCTGCCGGAACCTGTTTCATACATACTGCAATCTTCATCTTACACCTGCCGTCCAAAAATATTTCCTTGGTTTAACATAGTCGTTTCTCCCATGCTTTCTTTCAAGACTTTACACTCTTCTACATATGCCTTCGGTACAGATTCTCCTAAAATCTTCTGTTTTAGTTTCCCTACACCATGCTCACCGATAATTTTGCCACCGGCTTCCCCTGCACGCTTTGCCCATACTCTGGAAAGCTCAATTCCTTTCTCATACTGCTCATAAGACTCTGGCAGGATATTAACATGTAAATGATTATCCAGTGCATGGCCAAACACACAGCCTGTCAGTCCGGCTTGCTCCATATCCAATTCGTAAGACTCCAGTAATTTTCCAAAGGAAACATTTCCAATCAATAAATCCATACCCAGCTTCGTGATACGCTCATCTTGCCTGTGCCGTTCTTCCACAAACAAGTTCATTGTTTCTGCCGCCGCATGTCGAAATGCGTGGAGCTTCTCCACCTCTGACTCCCCTGACACCGCCCATGCCGCTTCTGTATCACTGCCACATTCCATGGCAAGTTCCATAAGAATCTCTGCCAGTTCTTCAATCCCATCCTCTTCACCATGTAGTTCCAGATAGATGACAGACTTAATCTCCTGTTCAATGTCCGGCAATTCTTTAATCTTTGACATGGCTGACTTTCGTGCCTCTATCATATCAAGACTCTTCCTGTCTATATATTCCACAGACACAACAGCCGCCGTTTCGTTTCTTGGCAAATTCTTTTTCAAACAATCTACAAACGCTGCCGCTTCTTCTTTTTCTCCGAAGAAAAAAACAATTCCCCAAACAGATTCCGGTTTTGGAATCAACTTTAATGTAACTTCACTGATCACTCCTGTAATTCCTTCTTTTCCGAACACTGTATCCAATCCACATATCCGCTTCCCATTGGAAAGTGTAACCATCTCATTACTGTCAAATTTTCTCACAGTTCCATTTTCATCCACCAACCGGACAGCCGCTATATACTGCCGGCTGCTGCCATATAATACACGACTAATTCCCTGCGCTCCAGACGCCACAATCCCTCCAATACTTGCAGAAGTTTCCGTTGGATCCACAGGTAGAAACAAAGGATTTTTCCTTGAAAAATTGTCAATTTCTTTTCTAAGCTCCATAAGGTTTATGCCAGGCTCTACCGTAATTCTACCAGTGCCGTCTGCTTCCACAAAGAACTCTTTCACATGATTCATATGAGAAAGATTTAAAACATGCCCTCCATTTGGAACAGCACCTCCTACAATTCCTGTTTTTCCGCCCTGTATAGTAACTACAGTTCCTTCTCTCTTTAAAGCCTTCAAAATATCTATTAATTCTTCTTCTGTTTTGGGAAATGATATACTATCTGCATATCCGCTATATTTTGATTCATCAACCAAATATTCTTCATACTGTCCGCTCATTTGGAATATGTTTTGTGCCATCTGTCTCATCTCCTGTTATCTGTCCTCTAATATTTGATCCAATTCTTCCATTATCGGAAGGAAATCATCTGCCACAGCTACGTCTGCCATCTTCATAATCGGTGCATGCTCATCGTTATTAATGGCAACGATAAACTTGCTCTTTTCCACTCCTGCATAAAATGCCGCCGCTCCTGACACACCTGCCGTTATGCAGATGTCCGGACTTATCATAGCCCCGGATACACCAATCAATCGGTTCATTGGCTTCCAGGCATTCATCGCCGCCGGACGGCTGACTACCACTTTGCCGCCTAGTTTTCCGGCAACTTTATCCAAAATCTCCATATTATCTTTCTTACCTACGCCACGTCCTGCCGCCACAACAACTTTTGCATGTTCCAGTCCCTCTTCATCTTCCTTCGGATGAAACTCCCGGGATACAATATACGCAGCCTCTCCTTTGCAGATAATACTTTTCTCTTCCAAGGCTGCCATTTCTTCTTTTTCACGCTCCATTCCACGTGCCAGCGAGATACAGTAAGGCCCTTTCTCCATCTGAAACAATGCCTCCATATGATTGGCATATACCATCTTTCTCACAGCAATCCCAGAATCTGTCCAACTGCTTTCCACTGCCTGCACGTCTGTCACAGAACTTCCATGACATCTCGCCGCTAAACGCACAGCCATAGCTGTATTTTCCTCTCCATTTCCGAAAACATACAAGTCTTCTTCCTGTACTTCTTTTTCCAATTCTGCCAATACTTGTTCTTGCGTATACGGCGCACCATCCTTACCATAGATGTACAAGTTTCCTGGTTTTATATCGTCAGTTTGTAAATTACTCTTCACAAAACCAAGAGCCTCCTCCATCTGTATCTGACTTTCTGCGGAAGAACCATTTACTATCACATGATAATTCTTCACTCCTCTATCCTCCCTTTCAGATATTCTTTATAAAGACTCTCTGCTTTTTCTTTTGGGGTCTCTCCGGAAATCACAATCGTATTACGTTTTCGCTCCACCGAGTGCAACGCAACAATTTTTGCATGTTCCCGCACTGTTTTCATGCCTAAACTCTCTGGACTAATCTGTTCTATCGGCTGTTTTCCGAGCTTCATCTTATCTTTTAAAGTTGGAATCCGTAAATATGCACAAGAGGCATTCCCTACTGCCAAAACACAAGGAGTTTTAACGGTTTGAGTCAGCTCGCCCCCTGGTATCTGACAAGTGACCTTTAATGTCATTTCATCCACAGTCTCCATTCCAATAACCTGAGTAATACACGGCCAGCCTAACTTTTCTGCAATCAGATACGGTGTTTTTCGATTACTTCCATCTGAACTCTGGATTCCCGTCACGATAACATCTTGAGTTTCCCGCGTCTTTACATAATTTGCAATACCTTCCGCAATCTGTTCCGAATCGAATAACAGCTCCTCTTCATTGCAGATTCGTATTCCATGTTTGAAACCAAGCGCATATAATGTTTTCAGAAAGCTTTCATGCTTCTGTTTGCCAACTGTTAATGCCGAAAGCTCATATACAACGTCAAAGCCTTCTGATAAATCAGAAAGCCTTAACATCATTTCCAATGCACTCTCGTCAAAACAGTTCCAAACGAGTTTTACATATCCCGTATCTATCTTTAATTGCTCTTTTTCTGTCCAGTCTTCTTCTACGACCAAATCAAGATCTGGAACTATTTTAAAACATCCAAGTACCTTCATATTATTTTCTCAGCGGAATCAAAGTTCCCATATTCATGATTCCATTTGGATCAAATGCCTGTTTCAGTGTTTTCAGCATATAGTAAGAAGAGCCGTACTCCTCTGTTACATATTTTGTTCTTGCTTTTCCAAGTCCATGATGGTGAACGATAGAACCGCCGTATTTGATAACCTGCTCACAGATAATCTGATTGATTCTGTCGTGGTACTTGTTAATCTCTTCTTCCGGAGCACAATCTACGATATTGTAGTAGTATACAAAATACATATTTGTTCCATTAATGTAGCTATGAGAAGAATGTCCTCCCATCAAAGTCATATCTGGAACTTCCTCTAAGATTCTGTCACAAGCAGTTCTATAGATTTCATAAATATTATCCCAGCTTCCGGAAAACTCTGTTGTAATACCAATGTTCTGTGTCTCTTTAATTTCAATAGCTTCCTCTGCAATCTGCTCTGGTCCCCAGTTTAATCCGCCATACCATTTCTCAATCAGAGTTGGATCCACCTCTTCTAACTCTGGATGCTTACACATCAAATCTTTGATACCAGCCTCAATAGCAGGTGTAATATTCTCCGGGCCTTCTGCCATCCATATAAGAATTGCTTTTCCTTCTTCTAACCAAGAGCTGAAATGCTGCTGAGCATCCGCCGCATCGTACAATCTTGCGAAAGATGGTCTGTAACCTGCTACCATTACTTCTCGTAAGCAGTCAAATCCAAGTTTCATATGCTCATCATCTAATTTGTATCCGATATAACGGTTGTTCTGCGGCATCCATGGGAAGAGTTTCATTGTTACTTCGGTAATAAAACAAAGAGCTCCTTCATTTCCACAAATGATGTGTCTAATATCCGGGCCTGCTGCACGTCTTGGAATGTTTTTAATTCTGCAGATCTTTCCGTTCGGGAATACTGCCTCCAAACCTACAATCATATCCTCGATTCCACCATATAATGTAGAAAACTGTCCGATACTTCTTGTCGCTACCAGACCACCCATCTGTGCAAGTGGTTTAGACTGTGGAGAATGTCCTGTTGTATATCCCTGTTCTCTTAACATATCGTCTAATTCCTGAAGCGGAACGCCGCACTGACATGTTACCTGCATGTTATAGGTATCTACGTTTAATACTTTGTTCATAGAAGAACCATCGATAACAACGGAATCTTTAAGCGCTGTCTCAAGACCACCTTCAATTGCAGAATGTCCGGTTCTTGGAACTACATTGATTTCATTTTCATTTGCAAAAGAAAGAACTTTAGAAACTTCTTCTGTACTCTTTACATATACAACAGCTGCCGGAATCGGCTGCGTGTATACTTCACATACTTGCTCATACTTTCTGTATCTATCGATACTGCTCTCTTTTAATACTTTCTCATCTGTAATTACCTGATCGTTTCCGAGAATCTCAACCAACCCTGCTACGATCTGCTCTCTTGAAATAATTGCCATTTTACTGGACTCCTTTCATGTTAATTCTTTCCGTCGGAAAACAAAAAAAGAGAAAAGTAAGACCGCAAGACAGTAATTCTGCCTCTTCGGTTACTTTTCTCTAATCATCTCTCCGAGTAACTGCCATTAGTATAAAACTATAAGTCTGGTTTTGTCAATTGGTTATATTTCACATTTTGAATGTCCTTTTTTTATGCTATTTGCCGAATTGACTTTTATTTGGAATTCTTTTATTATGAAATTAGTTACAAGAGTGCAGAGAGAAGTAACGCCCAACAAAGGCATTACTTCTCTTTTTTTATGGAATAATTACTTTCTTATAATGACTGCAGCATTTTGTGAAAGTGACACTCTTTATAAAGTAAACATAATATAGTTAATCTGGAGGCAAGTTTATGAACAAAACATTTATCAAAAAATACGGTACCTTATTACTTCTGGCTGCCGGCGCTGGAATTATTTTTCAGCTCCCATATATACGTGAGACATTCTATGTTCCGATTCAAAACGCTATGGGACTTTCTAATGCTCAGATGGGTATGTTATCTTCTGGATATGCAACAATGGCAACATTTTCTTATTTTATCGGCGGTGCCATTGCGGATAAATTTTCTGCAAGAAAACTGCTTACATTTTCTTTCCTGGCAACAGGTGTGTTAGGACTTTGGTTTTCTACCTTTCCGGGATTCACCGTAAGCCGTATCATCTTCGTATTAATGGGTATCTCTACAATTATTACATATTGGTCAGCATGTATCAAAGCTACTCGTATGCTTGGTACAGAAGAAGAACAAGGGCGTCTCTTTGGACTTCAGGAAGGTCTTCGTGGTATCTTAAATGCAGCTTTAGTATTTGTTATGACTGCTGCATTTGCTCGTTATGCAAATGAAATTGCAGGAGCTGCCGCTGCAATTAGAATATGTTCTATCACTGTAATTATTATCGGTATCTTAAATTTTATTTTTATCGAAGACACAAAGAAAGAAGAACAGACAGAATCCATTCTTGAGGTTACAAAAGGCCTTTTTAAAATGCTCTTAATTCCAAGAGTATGGCTTCTTGTTGGTATTGTATTTACTGCATATAGCATTTACGGTCTGATTGGATATATCACAACTTACGCTCAGCAGTTCTATGGAATGACTGCAACAATGGCCGCAACACTTGGTGGTATCCGCTATCTCCTTCAGGGTGTGGGCGGTATCGTTGGCGGCTTCCTTGCAGATAAACTTCATTCTCGTATGAAAGTAATTGCCGGCGGATGTGTCGGATTAATTGTATCCTTTGGTGCATATATCCTAATTCCAGGAAATCCTTCTTTAATAGGAGCTGTTATCGGCAACTTCTTTATCGGTCTTATCTTCATCTATGCCGTAAGAAGTCAGTACTTTGCAGTACATGATGACGCTAAAGTTCCGCTGCATTTGAGCGGACGTGTATCTGGTATCGCATCAGCGCTTGGATATATGCCGGATATGTTTATGTACACACTGGTTGGAAGCTGGATGGACAACTATGGAAGAACAGGTTACAACATGACATGGGCTTACGCTATGGCAGCAGGCGCCCTGTGTATCCTCCTTACATTCATTCTTAGCAAAGTTGTAAAAAACGGAAAATCATTTGAATAATTCCATTAAGGGGCTGTCAACCGACAGCCCCCAAACTTAAAACTTTATCTCCACTTTGAATAAATCTGCCTCTGTCCCCACAAGAAACGTTCCCTTCTGTAGTTCTACAAAGCTTTTTACAATTGCAAGCCCAAGACCTGAGCCTTCTGTATTTCTCGCCGCGTCTCCTCGTACAAACCGCTCGGTAATCTCATCAGAGCTAAAATTCAGTTCCTCTGCGGATATATTTTTCATCCGCACTATCACATGTTCTCCATCTTTTCTAATCTCCACATATACTCTTGTATGCGGCATAGAATATTTTACGATATTTACCAAGAGATTTTCAAAAATGCGGTATGTCTTTTGGCTGTCCAGTCTCACCATCACCTTTTCTTCCGGATAACTGCATTTAAAATCCAGATTCGCACCTGCAATCTTATCTTCTAATTCTAGTTTGACCTGCTTGAACAAATGCACAATATCCACATCAACCAGTTCCAGCGTTACATTCTCACTGTTCGCCTTGCTGATTTCAAATAAATCTTCAATCAGAACTTTCAGCCTCAGAGACTTTCTCTCTAACACTTCCAGATATTCCCTGCGCTTTTCTTCATCCGGCTCGTTTTTCAGCAAATCTACATACGTGATGATCGCTGTCAGCGGAGTTTTCAAGTCGTGAGATACGTTGGTAATAAGCTCTGTTTTCATGCGCTGACTCTTCACTTCTTTCTCCACTGCATTTTTAAACCCATGCTGAATCTTCTCTATCTCCGCCTTAAATGGGCGAAACACACCTAAATCCTCCGTAATCTCTACATCTAGATTGCCCTCTGCGATTTCATTGACAGCCTTTAAAAGAAGCTGATATTTCTCTCTCAGATCGTTAAAATATTTCCGCAGTAACAAAAACAGGAGGAACGAATAAATGATAAGTGCAATGATCCCGTAATACCACATCAGACAGACAAGCAGCATAATCGCAAAATTCACAAGTACTATGTTCAAAACAAATTCGTTTTTGTGATTCTGGAAATCAATGTTTTCTAATGAACGGTACACTTTATTCCAGCTATCTTTGCATGTACTTTTAATCTTATCCTTATAGCGCAGCAGGAACGATCTTTCTTTCAGATATTCCTTCACACCCATCTTGAAAATTCCCCGCAGATTCGCCGCCGTACTATACACAGCCCCAAAGAGAAGAAACCATAACAGCCAGTCTGTTATTTCCGCAAATCCTCTGCTTTCCACAACCCGGCGGTCAATATCACCAAATACCAATATGAAAAGCACAAAACATACAACTAACGGAATTTCAACAGGGATACAAAAGAGCCTCTCTTCTCCCGTATGGAAACTCTTTACTCGCGGCAGTAAAAGCGCAAGTGCTGCCACCAAAATTATCAAAAGAAGCGCTGCATTTACAATTTCATCAGAAAATACCGGCTCCGCATAATGCACACTGCCAACATAGTATTTTAAATTCGATTCTGTCATTCCATAAAGAAATGTCCGGTTCTTCGGCATATAATTTTCATAGGCCTCATCATATCCTTCTTCACTTTCGAATTCTTCCTCATATTCGTCCAATGCCAGATAGCCGTATATCTGTGAAGCCATATCGTAATATATTTCCGGCTGATTTAACAGTTCCCGAAGCACAATATTCTGTTTCTCCCTGTCATCTCCTACAATGACATCTGCCTGGGGGTCTCCATTTTCATCATAAGAAATCCGAATAAACAAGTCATATTGCCCGGAAATAATATCCCTGTTATTCCAAGAACTTGCTGTCCCGGAAGGATTTTCTGTAATAACTGTTCCATTCTCATCCTCAACCACATAATCCATATAAGGATAAAGAGTGTCAAATGTATTCATCCAGTCCGGAAAATTCTCGCGGAGATTCTCTTTTGCATCATTAAACGATTGCCAATGATCTCCGTTTCCTCTATGCTCCAAGCTATAAAGAATGTGTCCTGCACGTATAAATTCTCCCAGAAAATCCTCGGAGGAAAGAGCGTCTTTCCACGTCTCCTCTTGAAGCTGCTTCGTATACTCATATGCATCCGTATACATGGTTGTCACAATGCACATCGGAACAAAGATAATCAAAATAATTAAAATAATGGCAAGCTTATGCCTGTTTTTCAATTTTGTATCCAACTCCCCACACCACCTTCAAATATTTTGGTTCTTTCGGATTAATCTCAATCTTCTCGCGGATGTTCCGCACATGAACCATAATCGTATCGGTATTTACTGCGTGCTCTTCCCACACCCACTCATAGATTTCGTCCGCCGAAAAGACTCTGCCTGCATGTTTCATAAGTAATAATAAAATTTTATATTCCGTCGGCGTTACTTTCACAGTCTCGCCGTCCACCGACACCTCTCTGGTGTCTTCATTAAGTTCCAGCCCTCCAATCACATGTACATTGGATTTCACCTCCTTGTGCTCTAATTTTTCCATAAATTTGCGATATCTCCGAAGCTGGGAATTTACCCTTGCCAGAAGTTCCATCGGGGTAAACGGCTTCGTCACATAATCGTCTGCACCCATATCAAGCCCCATGATCTTATCCACTTCCTCAGATTTAGCAGATAAGAAAATAACCGGGAAATCATAGTTTTCTCTCAACTTCATCGTCATGGTAATCCCGTCCATTCTTGGCATCATCACATCTACAATCGCCAGATGAATGTCCTCTTTCTCTATGATCTCCAACCCTTCCACACCGTTTGCCGCCTCGCTTACTTTGTAACCTTTGCTTTTCAAATATATTTTCACACCTTCACGAATCTCTTTATCGTCTTCCACTACAAGTACATGATTGATTTCCATATCTGTTGTTCCCTCTTTCTCATTTTTTCTCATGATCTTACCTATATGAACCTCGTCACATTGCTTTTGTAAGACGCACGTCCTCGCTTATTATACTACATGTGTCCAACTCTTGGTATACCCTCATAGAAGGAACTGCCTTCGACGATACGATTCCATAATCATCCATTCGAACAGTAATCTTTGAAAATGGCAATGGTATACGGTAATGATCCCATCGGCTTTTTATAGAAATCTTATGAGAATACAAAAGTGTAACACCCAGAAGCGATGTCTCACCCTTCTCCGACAGAAAGTACGGCAGCTTCTTTGGGATATGGCGCGGTCCAAGCGGCCCGTCCATAGCAATGGCGACACTACTGTTCTCTTTCTTTAATTCATTTAAAATATCACGAAGCGTTCCCATATCACAGAAACCATACCCCATCCGTATTGCCTTACCCCTGCATCGGTTGATCAGATACTCTATATAATCTCCCCTGTTGTCCCCGGTCACAAGTACCGACATCTCGCCGCCTGCTCCGGTTACTTTCTCAAGTACCAGATTCATAGCGAAACTGTCCTCATGCCAGAACCCCACCACATGATGTCCCCGAAAATGTTCCGGCTGTACCCACTGTATCCGTACTGTTTTCTCAAGAAACTTTAAATAACCGTAAAAAAGATGATTCACGAGTCTCCTGCCTATTGATGTTATTGCCATATTGCTCACTCCTTTCTCGCTTTTTACAGGCGTTCCTATACCCCTCTTCCGCCTGCCTGGCAATCGCCTTACAGTCATACTGTTTCGCTGTTTTTCTTGCGCCTGCACTAAGCGCCTTTCTATAAGATTCGTCTTTTGCCATATGTACCGTATGTCCCACATATTCTTCCAGACACTCTCCACTCAGCCTGCCATTTTCTCCATCTGCCACTATATCATTAACGCCACAGGCACGAACCGCGGATACCGGAAGTCCTGCCGCCATAGCCTCCGCAAGAACAATTCCTTGAGTTTCCGACTTGGAGGAAAACAAAAACAAATCACTGGCAAACAGGTAATCTTTCACAGCTTCGTTGGGAACTCCGCCGGTAAACTGTACCGTATGTCCCAGCCCTTTTTCTTCTGCATAAGACATCAACGCCTTTCGTTCACTCCCTTCTCCCACTATCACAAACCGAAACATATCTCCCAAACGGTTCTTGAGTTCTTTTACCGCATCCAATAAGAAATACAGGTTTTTCTCTTTCTCTATTCGGGATACTGTACAGAATAAAAGTTTCTTATCCGTAGTTTTTCTATCGCCCAGCAATTCTCTGCGAATCTGCGCCGAACGTTCCTTGTTTTCTACAAAAGAATCTTCAGAAAGTCCTGTTGGAAGTACACTGACTTCCGGCTTGATCTTCTGTTCTTTGAGATACATCTCCATTTCCCCGGACGGCGCATAGATAAGATCACACCCATTCGCAAATGCACGCATGTAATAGGGAAGCCCTTTCTGACATTTCTGGTATAAAAAACGTTTCACTTTCTGTTCTTCCTCTATACTGATAAAAGGCTTCAGATAGTGTAAGTATTCCTCATATCTTGTATGCCACGTAAATGCCAGTGGAATATTGTACTTCCGACTATAGTGTTTCGCCACATTTCCAATCAACATCGGCTGATGCACATGAATCAGGTCGAACCGGCGGCAAGCAAATTCTTCTTTAATCCTCTTATCCAGCACATTGGGAAATACCATCCCATTTTCCATTCGTTTCTTCCCTGCGCCGTACCGTATCACGTCTTCCTCATATGGTTCCCATCCGTCATGGACTTCCTTATATTCCGGTGCAAACACATACACTTCATGTCCCAGGCTTCGAAGCCCCTCTGTCAATCTCTCTACGGAAATGGGTACCCCTCCTATAAACGGCTTATAATTATTTGTCATCATTGCAATCTTCATGTCTTATTCCCTCTCTTATGCCAAAATGCTCCAAACCGAATCTCCGAAGAAATATCCGGCGCCCACAAATATCAGATTCCATATAAATACCCCGGACAAAGAACTCACCGTATATTTCATAAAATTCATGGACACCATTCCGGCCGGAATAGAAATCAATGTACGAATCATGGGAATAAGCTTACTGATAAAAACACCGTATGCTCCTTTTTCCCGTAAGTTTTCCAGATTCCGTTCTATCAACTCCTTCTGCTTCGGAAATTTCTTCACATAGAATTTGAAAAAACGCTCTCCGCCGAGACGTCCAAGGAAATAGAGAATCCAGCTTCCTAAAAGTCCCGCCGCCACTGATAACAAAAGTACCAGTAAAAAACTTACATTTCCTCTCGCCGCCCAAATTCCGGCTAACGGCATGATCACACCAGCCGGAAAACCCGGAAGATTCATATATTCCAACAGTACGATCAAAAACACTACAACTGCTCCATATTGTGTAAAATATTGGGTAATTTGCTGAACATCCATAGCCTGTCTCCTTTCTTCGTTATACATAATATAACGGTAAAATATTAAGGAGACTCGGTGATAAATCGAAAGAATTTCTAAAGATATTGAAAAAGGAATGTACCCATGCCAGATACATTCCTCAAATTATAAACATGATTTATTTCTTCAAAATCAAAGCTACAAACTCTACATCCTCAATAGCTTTCATGCCATGTCCGCTTCCATCTTCGCAGAAAAACACATCTCCTGCCTCTGCCGGAATCTCTTTGCCATTATCCTCGTAGATTCCCTTACCGGACAGAATATAATAGGTCTCTGTCTCGCCATGATGCTCATGATGTCCCAGCTCACATCCTGCTGGAATTGTCACCTTACTGAAAATCTTACAGTGCTCTCCTAACTGCTCCTGTGTGATAAGCCCCTCTTTTAAAATGTGACCTGCACCACCGTTTACATGCTCTGCCTTTACAACTTCTCTCTCGCCTGCTTTTGTCATTATTGCTCCTCCTTTTTCTCCTGCTTCTTATTTGAATCATCAGACTTCTGAACTTTCTCGTTCTTCTCTTCTGCCAGCACATCCGCAATAGAATTATCTCCCAGAAACGTATCTACATTATATAAAAATAATACATCCGTAATTCCATAACTGGTAATAATACTGTCTACACTATCATAGAAATATCTGGGATCTATCATCACGATATTCTGATAATAAGGAAGTAAGAACTGCACCATACAGTTTGCATAGGAGTCTTTGAATAACAATAGGTTCTTCCGCTCTTTTTGCGTTGTACTGATGTCAACCCTCGCATGATTTCCGCCAAAAAACACCGTATACTTATCCTTTTCTTTCAAAGCTTCACTGTTGAATATAGAAGTGGCTTTCTTCCCCTCCTCGGTATACATCACGATATAATCTGTCTCCAGATTCTTCGGTTCGTACACAGAAACCGCATCTTTCGAGCCATGGTATCCGCTCTTTGATGCAAGTGTCCCTTGAAACCTTTCGGTCACAACGTACTCCTTATATTCTGATTCCACATTCTGAATCTTCATATCTTTTGCAATTTTATCAAAAGCATATCTTGCGCCAAGGCTCGTCCAGTGATGATCTGTCTTATAATAAATATCCTCATCCGCATGTTTTTTCATAACTTCTGCCACATCAATATGATGCACGCCGCTGCCAATAAGGTTCTGCACTTCTTTCATATCTTTCATCTGATCTCTGACCGGAGCGTTCGCCGGCATCCTGTTTTTAAGCACATGCGCCGCATTCGGAACTAACGCCATATAGACCGGAATATCTTTATTTTTCTGTGCAAACTTCTGAATAGCCGCTGTATTTTTCTTAACATTTTTCCAGTCCGGCGCCGAAAGTCCTTCCATAAGATATCCTTTCTTTCCCAGATACACACCGTTTGATTCCCGCTTTCCCAGCAGTTTATCCTCATAAAACTTCAAAGAAATCCATTGATTTCTCAAGAAAAACTGATCCGATACATAAGACTCAAACTCCGACATGAACTTCCCGCTTTTCAAAGACTCCCATGTAAGTTCCGGACGTTTTGCAAGCATACGGTTCTCAGAATCCGAGAAATCTTTCTTCGGCTTTATAATATTGATCACAAAGAATAATGCAAGTACAATGAGAGCCACTCTCGCCATTCTCCGGTAAAGCGAAGTCTGCCGGCGCATCGTTCTTCTTTTAAGTTCCTTTCTCCGATCGCTTAAATGATGTTCCCTCTCCATAGCTTTCTCCTAAAATCTAAAGTATAAGAATGGATTATAAGTCGCATTGACCAGATATGCCGTACATAATACGAAAATCAAAATATAACATACCGCTGCGAACTTATAATTATCCTGCCTTTTGCCAAACGAATATTGTGCAAATTTCTTATATGTATATGGTACAGAGCAGATAATAAGGATAATAAACAAAAGCAGATAATTCGTCAGATAATAAACTGACGTTCCATCAATAAATCCCTTTGCTCCAATTCCAAACATAGTTCCAATATAGGTAAGGGCGCTTCCCATTCCCGGCGAGAAGAATAATACCCATCCAATCATAACAAAAATCATGGTATAGATATGTTTCACTGCATTCGGAACACGTTCAAGCACCTGCTTCAATACATATTTTTCCAAGAATAACAATATTCCATAATAAAGTCCCCAGAAAATAAAATTCCATGCAGCCCCATGCCAGAAACCTGTCAGAAACCACACTACAAATATATTACGCACTACTTTCGGAGTGCTCACCCGGTTACCGCCAAGAGGAATATACACATATTCCCGGAACCAAGAGCCCAGCGAAATATGCCATCTGCGCCAAAACTCCGTAATACTGGTAGACACATACGGATAATCAAAGTTCTGCATAAAATCAAATCCGAACATCTTCCCAAGTCCGATCGCCATATCCGAATAACCGCTGAAATCAAAATAAATCTGGAAAGTATAAGCCGCACAACCAATCCATGCCGACACCACTGACATTTCCCCGGCCGGAAGCGCTGCAATAGCATCATACGCCATACCGATATTGTTCGCCAGCAGCACTTTCTTCCCAAGTCCCCTGAGAAACCATGCCACACCGTCTCCAAACTTTGCCGGAGACTCCATCCGGTGTTCTAACTGCGTCTCAATATCCGCATATCTAACAATCGGTCCTGCAATAAGCTGTGGAAACATAGAAATATAAGTTCCAAAATAAATAATATTCTTCTGCACAGCTACCTTGTCCAAGTACACATCGATCACGTAAGATAATGTCTGAAACGTATAAAAAGAAATACCTATTGGAAGTGCAAGTTCCCGGTATGGAATCTCTATTGGAAGAACAGCGTTAATATTCTCAAGCAGGAACCCATAATATTTGAAAAATCCAAGAATTCCAAGGTTCACTACTACCGACATAATAAAGGCCAGCTTCGCCGCCTTTTGATTCCCCCGCTTTTTATAATAATCCATCTCCAGACCGCAGACATAATTGTACACGATACTGAATATCATAAGCAGAATATAAACCGGTTCTCCCCACGCATAGAAAATGAGACTTGCAATTAAAATCACCACATTTTTAAATGCCTGCGGTACAAGAAAATACGCAAGTAACGTCATCGGCAAAAACATAAATATGAAAAATACACTACTAAATATCATAACTTCCCATCTCTCCTACAGACTTTTCTGAAAAGCTTTGTCTGCTCCTTTTGCTTTCTTATTCACCACATACAGAATATAGTTTCCTTCTACATCAAGAACATGGTCGTTCAATAATTTACACTGCTCTGCCCCATATCCTTCGAAACTTTCAAGCTGACTGTCAAGCCGATCTTTTATAGCTGACTCCACCTGCTCCGACTGAGCCGTATCTTTTAATTTCACGATCAATACTTCTTCTACTGCCATATTAGAATCGGAAACATAGAGCGATACGCCTTCATAATCATTAGCATTTAGTCCATAGAAACGTTTCACCATACGATGATCTGCTTCTGAAAGTTCTTTCATATCAAGCGCTTTCGTCACAGCCTTGGTCACGTCCTCAAATTTTGCCTTACTGATGTTACCGTCACTAAGCAGGCCAATCACAAACACAAGCAAAAATACAAGCAAAATGTATTTTATAACTCCGATATATTTCATAAAACTATCCATTACGCATCCACCTCTGCCAACATATTTACCGCCCAATACTCATAAAATTTCTTTTTAAAATGAATACCATCCACATCATACAGATCTTTATGTTCCTCATATACTTCTGCATTATCAATGTATGCGTAGCCTTTTTCTTTACACCATGCCTTTACCGCCTTGTTGTACCCCGGAATCTTCTTATTATAAGGCTTACTGGAAGCCGGCTCCTGTACCGGGATAATAGAGTTGATATATATCTCCGTATCCGGAAGCTCTTTTTTCAACATCTGAATTTTCTCTTCATAAGATTTTACATAATCTTGGGGCGTTTTCCATAATCCGGTACTGACATCGTTAAGTCCGGTACATAAAAAAAGTACAGACGGATTCAATGTTTTCATCTGTGGCAGATATGTATCAATATCCTTGATCGTAAGGCCATTTTTCGCCAACACATATTTTTTATCCAAAAACTCATAATACTGAAAACCTACGGTTCTGGAATCTCCAAAAAGCACGCTGCCATGAAACCGCTCCCAAACAGATATTTCTCCCTTTTCCATAGCTTCCGCCTGTGCTTCTTTTTTGACTTTCTTCACCTTTTTTTCTATCGCAGCCGCATCTTTCTTCTCCAAAGATTTCAAATGATCCACACCTTTTTGAATTGCCTTATTCTCCGGCTTCAAAAAGATAAAAAGCAGTACAATCAATAAAATAACAAGCGCAACCCCTGCCGCAATAATTATTATCCTTTTTTCTTTATCTAATCCCCTATTTAATACCCGCTTCATAGCACAACTCCATTTTTCGACATATTATAACACACTTCATATTAGGATACTCAATTAATGTTAATAAAGTGTTTTGATTTTGTTACAGAGTTGTTAAATCTGCTTTTTTTCCAAAAATAAAATAAAATAAAAACACCCAAAAAGTATCCTTTCAAAATCTTTTTGAGTGTTTTCATTTCTATATTCAAAATGTGCTTTTAATTCACAATCTTATAATATTCTCTTGCCGTAATTCCATATACAATTGTATAAAACACAGCAAATACTACCACTGTCAGAATCGTACATCCAAGGAATAACGGAACGTTAACAAGATTAAGAACTGCCATGAGTTTCGTAATCACCTTAAATGCTACAGCAATATGAAGGATTGCGACTACAAGCGGCAGGAAAAATACTGTAAGCACCTGACTCCTGATAGATGCTTTTACTTCTCGTTTGCTCATACCTACTTTCTGCATAATCTGATAACGCTCTTTATCATCATAGCCCTCAGAAATCTGCTTATAGTAAATAATGAGTACAGTCGCCATTAAGAACAAAAATCCCAGATACAGCCCCATAAAGAAAAGTCCTCCATACAAAACATAAAAGCTCTCTCTGCTTTCCTCGCGGCTCTCACAATTCAGCGAATCATCAATTTCCTGTACACGTTTAGAAATATGATTCATTGCCTCCATACCTGCTTCTTCATCTCCTTCTAAATCAAAGGAAACTTCATATGTCATAGAACCCAGTGTTTCTACCGTCACTTTATCTTCAATCCGTATTTCACTATCTTCCATTACTATATTTAACAACTCGTAAATCTGTTCCTTTGTTGGAAGTATGACATAATAAGCATCTATAATTCTGTTTTTGTTCTTTGGCTCAACACAGAATTTTTCCAATTCTTCTTTTACCCGGTAATCCGCCTCTCCGATTTTCGCAGTATCCGCTCCGTAGGTTCCGGTAGGACTGTAGATAAGCACTTCGTTTTCCGCCAGAGCTGCCTGCTTGTGCTCCAACTGATTATAGTCTTCCAAAGGTATCAAATAGAGTTCTGCCGCACTATCAGTATCCCGTCTATAAGCGCCTTTTAAATGGGTTTCAAACCCGTTTTTCTGCTTCACTGCCGCCATAGAACCTTTGTGATACCTGAGTTCATTGACTCTTTTAATACCCGCTTTTTTCGTTTCCTCATCTACAATCTCATCAATCTGCTTCTCTTCTTCCTCTTCTGTCATATAATTCGTGATACTGTATTCTGCCGGAAATCTAGTCTTCAGCACATCTTCCATTCCTACATATAAAGACACTGTAGTAGAAATCATCACTAACACCATCGTACTTAAAATACAGATATTGGCAAGTCCGACTGCATTTTGCTTCATACGGTAAATCATACCGGACACAGATGTAAAATGTTTCGTCTGATAATAAAAGCTTTTCTTTTTCCTTAGCATTTTAAGAAATGCAATACTTCCTGCCAGAAAAAGAGCATAAGTTCCGAGAATGACAAAGACTACCGCAATAAAGAACGTAGTAATCACCTGCAAAGGATTGTCTGTTGTAAGCGCAATATAATAACCAATACCAATCATCACCAAACCGAAAATCGTCATCACCCATTTGGTCTTCGGCTCTTTTTCTCCTACATTTCCGCCATGCAAAAGCTCGATTGGATTCGCAAGTTTAATCTGTAACAAATTATATATCAATGTCAAGAGAAAAATGATTCCAAACACTATCATCGTATGGATAACAGATGTCACAGACACCTCAAACTCCATCCCCACATCATAATGTATAATTTTCAAAAATACCAGATACATCAGTTTGCTAAATACAACTCCACAAAATACACCGGCCCCGATGCTGATTCCTGCCGTAATCAGAGTCTCAATCAATAACATTCTGGCAATGTGGCGTTTACCCATGCCCAAAATATTATAAATACCAATTTCCTTTTTTCTTTGTTTGATCAAAAAGCTATTCGTATAAAAAAGGAAAATCACCGCAAAAATCAATATAATTCGTACTCCCAGCGGTAAAATACTTCCCAAAGAGGAATGAAACTCAAGCGCACTTGTATTCATAGACAATGCACTCATAATATAATACATGAGCACAGTAAGCACTGCTGTTAAAATATATGGCACATAAGTTTTCCGGTTGTTCTTTAAATTCGTCACCGCAAGTTTTCCATAGATAGAACTAGCCAATGTGCTCACCCCCTGTAGTCAGCACCGTCAAGGTGTCGGAAATCTTCTGGTACATCTGCTCGTTTGTCAGATTCCCCCTGTATAGCTGATGAAACACTTCCCCGTCTTTAATAAAAAGTACCCGGCTTGCGGTACTTGCCGCCTTTACACTATGAGTTACCATAACAATGGTCTGTCCGTCCATATTAATCTCTGTAAAAAGTTCCAGAAGTCCATCGGAGGCTTTCGAATCCAGCGCTCCTGTCGGTTCATCTGCTAAAATCAACTGCGGTTTTGTAATCAGCGCTCTTGCTACTGCTGCTCTTTGTTTCTGTCCACCGGAAACCTCATATGGAAATTTGTTCAAAAGTTCCGTAATCCCCAGTTTTTCTGCAATAGGCTCTAATCTTCTCTCCATCTCATCCGGTTTCTTGCCGGATAAAACAAGTGGGAGAAAAATATTGTCTTTGAGTGAAAATGTATCTAAGAGATTAAAGTCCTGAAACACAAACCCCAGGTTCTGGCGTCGAAACGCCACAATTTCTTTCTCCTTGACACTGCTCAAATCTCGTCCTTTTAAGAACACCTTTCCTCCGGTTGGTTTATCGAGAGCCGCCAGAATATTAAGAAGCGTTGTCTTACCGGAACCGGACTCTCCCATGATCGCCACATACTCTCTTTGCTCCACTGAGAAATTCACATCCCGGAGAGCCACCACCTGATTACCACCGAATCTTGTGGTATATATTTTCTTTACATTTTTTACATCTAATAATGCCATATTTTTTCATCCTTTCTGCGTATGCCTTCGTTGTTTACACTTACAATTATAGAAAAAGAGAAAATGTTCTGCCATTTCATAAGGTTACATTTTCCCTCTCATTTCTTACATTTATGTAAGGAACTGTGTCACAAACGCATAAAGTTCCATTTACTCGACTCTTAACTGCTTTCTATTTAGATACAAATACACTTTCGTTCCTTTTCCAACTTCTGATTCTATACGGATTCCATGCTTTAGCTTGTCCATAATTGTTTTACAAAGATAAAGCCCGATTCCGGTTGATTTTTTATCATTTCTTCCATTATACCCGGTGAATCCTTTTTCAAACACCCTCGGTAAATCTTCTTTCCAAATACCGATTCCCGTATCCTCAATAACGAGCGCATTCTCTTTCATATAAACAGAGATTTCACCGCTCCTTGTATATTTTAAAGCATTAGACAGAACCTGCTCCAGCACAAACACCAGCCATTTATCGTCTGTAAGCACCTTTTGGTCAACCGTCTCATAGTTCAGCTTAATCTTCTTTAAGATAAACATTCTGGAATATTTGCGCACCGCTTGTCTGATAATATCATCCAGTGAATAAATCTCAAATGCAAGATCACCTGACATATCTTCCACCCGCAGATAAGTAAGCACCATTTCCACATATTGCTCAATCTTAAAAAGTTCTGTTTTAATTTCTCTCATAAGCCCTTGCTCTGCTTCTATCTCACCTTCTCCAACAAAAGGCTGCTGTTCTTTCGCCTGGAGCAGTACATGCATGGCGGAAATCGGCGTTTTGATCTGATGTGCCCACATACTGTAATAGTCAAGCATATCCTGTCTTTTGATTCTGCCGTCAGACTCCAAATTCACTTTTTCCTCATACAAAATTCCCAATATCCGCTGATAATCTTTCTCTATAACGTCAAGAGCTTCCGGAAGTCGTGATAAATCCGAAGTTACCGTATTTTCTATCTCTTTAAGCTCCAGATGGTGCTTCCGAAACTTCAGAAAATCAAATGTTCCATACAAAATAAGAAGTACGCAGGATAAGAAGAATGCGTACTGTACAGCGTCCAATCTTACATTATATAAGATAAATACAACGAGAAATACAAGGATAAAGCACAGATATAATACAATCGCTCCCAGATGTTCTTTCAAATAGGTTCTCAAGATTTTCATAGTTCCACCATATATCCAATCCCTTTTTTCGTACGAATAATCTGTTCCATCCCAATTTCCTCCAGCCTCTTCCGAAGTCTCGCCACATTAACTGTGAGCGTATTATCATCAATAAATTCGTCACTCTCCCAGAGCCTTTCTATAATCTCATCTCTAGAAACAATCTTCCCCACATGCTCCAAAAGCATCTGAAAAATCTTAAACTCATTCTTGGTAAGCTCTGTCCTTTTCTCCTTAAATGTCAGAGACGCGTCATTTAAATTAAGCACCGCCCCATGATACTCAATAACATTTGACACATTTCCAAAAGAATATGTTCTACGCAGAACTGCCTGCACTTTCGCCGTCACAACGTTCAAATCAAATGGTTTTGTAATAAATTCATCTCCGCCCATATTCATAGCCATCACGATATTCATATTATCATCCAGAGAAGATAAGAAAATAATCGGCACACTGGAAAGCCTGCGAATCTCCTGACACCAGTGAAACCCATTGAAAAACGGCAGTACAATATCCAAAAGCACCAGATGCGGCGCTTCCTTGACAAACAGTTCCGTAATATTTTTAAAATCTTCTGCTGCTATCGTCTCATAGTTCCATTTTTGCAAATGCGAGGAAAGTGTACTCGCAATGGTCAAATCATCTTCTACAATTAATATTTTATACATCTATGTATCTCCTTGTATAACATCTTGCTCTTTTTATGGTATACAAGGATTTAATGTTTGTCAACTTTGGAAACTGCTAATGGAAGAAATGATCCCCAATTTTCATTCCGCTTCCGCCGCGATCAAAGAACAGACAATTCCCTACCGGATTGGAGCCGTTTAACGCATCTTTTGCCGCCCTCATAGCCGAATCTGTATAACCATTACGATTTCGCACTTTATCTAACCACCCTGTAACCGCCGGAGTAAACTGGCCTTTCTGGTAGATCACACCCTCAAGACTATCTGGATAGCTCTTATGGTTCAGACGATTCATCACGACTGCGCCAACCGCCACCTGCCCGGTGTAAGACTGATTCCCTGCTTCACAAAAAATTATGGATGCAAGAAGTTTTTCCTGTTCAAGCCTTTCCGCCTCTGCTTTTGCCTTAGCTCTCGCTCTTGCTTTTGCCTCGGCTTCTGCTTCTTTTTTCTTTTGTAATTCTTCTATTTTAGTCTGCATTTTCACACACACAGAACGATATGCCGGCGTTACATTTATACTCTGAGACACACACTCTACCTGTTTCTGCGCCTTCATAGCAGACGCTCTAACAGTAAAACCTGCCGAAATGAACGCCGCCGCCAAGATTAACGCAAACATGACATATATCTTTTTGTTTTGAAACATATTTGTGAACCTCCTGATTCCAATAAAAATATTGTTTTATAAAGTATACACAAATAATTTCATTTTTATTACAATTATTACATTTATGTTACATTTCAAAAACTAATAATTAAAATATTTAGATTAAAAACTACCTGTCACGTCCTTAAAAGAAACAGCATATTCTATATGTAACAGAGTCTTTGCGAGGTATTTCTCACATGAACATTATAAAATTTCAAAAACAACAGGATACACCGGATAAAGGAAAACTTCAAATTAATATTACATCCGAAATCAATGCTCTCCCCATCGAAAATGCGAACATATCCATCTCCTATACCGGAATCCCCGAAAGCACTCTGGAACAACTTACCACCGATTCTTCCGGGCAGACAGAAACCATTGATCTCGACGCACCGCCTTTAGAATACAGCCTTAATCCCGCCATTGAGGAACAGCCTTATTCCGAATACACCCTTCAGATAGATGCAGAAGGCTTTGAACCTATCAGTATTGCAGGCGCAGAAATCCTTGCCGATGTAACTGCCATACAAAACATAACTCTGCGTCCCATTGACAATGTAAAGGCTCCGGAATCTATTTTCGTTATCCCAGCACATACCTTATATGGAGAATATCCGCCGAAAATGCCGGAGGATGAGATTAAACCGGTCAATGAAACCGGCGAAATTGTTTTAAGTCGTGTAGTCGTGCCGGAATATATTGTTGTACATGATGGAAGTCCGCGGGATACTACAGCCAAAAACTACTATGTAAAATACAAAGATTATATCAAGAATGTGGCGTCCAGTGAAATCTATGCTACATGGACACCTAGTGCTATCCGTGCAAATGTGCTGGCAATCATGTCCTTTACGTTAAACAGAGTCTATACCGAATGGTACCGGAATCAAGGCTATGATTTCACGATCACTTCTTCTACTGCCTTTGACCACAAATGGATTCCAGAGCGAAATATTTTCAATACCATCTCTTCCATTGTAGATGAACTCTTCTCCAACTATTTGTCACGGCCCAATGTCCGCCAGCCAATTCTTACCCAGTATTGTGACGGCAGACGGGTACAATGTCCAAACTGGATGGCCTTTTTGTAATAACCTATACAAAATATTCTTGATATTTTATTGCAGATTCATTTACATTATAGATATATTCTTAAAGGAATGGTGATATTCTATGGATGTTCTTGCAAAAAGATTGAAAACTCTAAGGTCAGAACATGGTATGACTCAAGACGCTCTTGCCAAGCGCTTGCATATAGCTCGCACTACACTGGCGCATTATGAAACAGGAGCAAGAGAACCACGTTTAAAAACTCTTGTCGATATATCAGATGTATTTGACGTATCTATCGATTATTTACTCAAAGAATAACATCTTATAAACTAAATGGCAATTTAGTTACCCAAATTTAAAAAAGCCCCAGATTTCTCCGAGGCTCATGTTTTATAATCTCTTACAATATTTACTGTGAATACTCATCCATCCAGCTCCACCTTTAAGACGTCCCCAAGGCGTCTTTCCAACATATTTTGTTTCAGTAATCGTATATACACCGATAGGCGCAGTCATAACTTTCTTACTCGTAACTCCCGGACGTTCCCTGACCGTCATTTTTGTGTTTGTCTTGACTTTAAACTCCTTGCTTACGGGTTTAGGAGAACTTTCCGGTTTGGTACCAGCAGCAATCTTCTTATTAATAAGACCTTCTGCTATAGCCTTTGAAATCTTATTTGCGCCTAGCTTTTTGTAAAGTATTACATCGTCCTCATCATCCGCAAAACATACTTCCACAAGCATAGACGGATTCTTTGTATTCCTTAGAAAATAAAGGCTCTTGGAATACTTTATTCCACGATTTGTAAAGCCCAGTTCTGCAAGTTCTTTGAGTACCCTCTGCGCCGCGGCTTTGGCCTTCGAATTTTTATCATACAGCCAGATTTCGACACCTTTATTTTTTCCATCTTTTTTAGATTTCTTGATTCCGTTCAAATGGAAGGACACGTCAAAATCTACTTTATGCGCATTGCATTTCTTACAGATGTTCTTCAAAATCCCTGTCTGCGTCCGACCAGAATCATCAGTACAATTATATACTGTATTTCCCGCTCCTTTCAATAGTGAAACTACTTCTTTCGTAATTTTTCTATCTTCTGTCACTTCATCAAGATAACTAATAATTCCCGGAACTTTTCTGTTATGTCCTCCATGTACGTTGATTTTCATAATCTCTCTCCTTCCTGTGCAGTGTCGCACAATACACTTTATGCTGTTTTTCAAAATGTGACATAAGTTTCTATTTTTCTTATTCTCTTAAACAAGCTGCTCTTCTGATTCTACTTCCGGCAGTCCAGCCACACTATTAAGCAGTGACAATATACCTGCAAGCAGCGCAGCAGACAATACATATTTCCAATCCACCTGTCCCATAACTGCCGCCGCTCCTATTGAGGCGGTCCCAGCCTGTGCAGTCGTTTTTATTGCACGTACCGCCGCGGCTTTCATCCATCTCTTAGTGTCTACAGATACTTTAAATACATTGTTTTTAAACATTTTGGTTCTCCTTTCTCAAGTGCAATTCCTGCACCTCTTCATACATTTTTGTTATCATCCCATTGCCGCCCAAATCATGGTACGCCTCATACATTTCACAATAATTTTGATATGCATAAGACGGTATGTACCCAAGTTTCATATACTTATCATGATACTCAATCATCTGGACTCTCAAAAGAAGCATTGTGCCTCTGCTGTTTGCTCCCCGTTCTTTCACTTGACGCTTTAAAATCCAGACTATATAGCCCAACAATACTGGAAGCACAATGGTATACGTTTGTAACAATATTTCTTCCACTTCATGTTTCCTCCTTGTTTTTCTTAATAGATTATTCTCTCTTTGGGTTTTGCTCTTATCTCATCCAAATCAGACATTTTTTATATACAAGACATATGCGACAATCTTTACGCGTGCAACAGCTGACGGGTGCATATTCCGCAAACCTATTGAACTTTTATAACTTGTCGTAACCATACAGTATGATCCATTTTGTCCGCTGTTCGTCGCATTTCCGATTGAGAAACCTACTGTTCCAATCGGGGTATATCCGCTTACCCCAAGAGTCGGAGTAAATTTATATATTCCACCGGAATTTATTGACACATTATCAGCGATATATTCTCTTACTATAAAAAAGCTTGAAAGGGCTGTGTTCATCTGTGATGTCGTTGGATACTGCGAAAGGGCTGTGTTCATCTGTGATGTCGTTGGATACTGCGAAAGGGCTGTGTTCATCTGTGATGTCGTTGGATACTGCGAAAGTGCAGAATTCATCTGTGCTGTCGTTGGATATTGCGAAAATTTTCCACTTAGTTGAGTAATCGCCCCTGTCACCGTCCCGTCTGCCATTCCAGATATATCCTTATTCCCTATTTTAAGATGTGTTCGGAGAAATTCTCCAAGCCTCCCTAGCGTCAATCTCCGCATCTTCGCAGCACCCGTTACAATATTCGTTTCTTCTGCAGGCTGCGTCTCTTCTTCCAGATTTTCAATCAGCTTCCCTCTCCCTGTTAATTCCGGCATATCATTCTCCTCCTTCCAGCTTTTTCATAATGCACTCTTCAATAGCGCTTATGTGCATCTGAATTTCTTCATCTACAGCATAAAAACTTTTACTCGCATTCTTTTTTACCAGATTCCCTTCTTCATCCACCTTATTGTATGTAGCTGATACCGTCTTCGCCCCGTCCTGGTTTAGTACCTGAAACGCTCTGAGAATATTCTGCATATCTCATTTCCTCCATTTCTTTTTCTATATTTCTAAGTTCTTTGTTAAATATTTCTGTCAAATCATCTGTTTCAGGAATGTCCATTGCCGTCCCCGGTTCTTCCATGCGCACCATTTCATATCCCCTCTGGTATGCTTTCATTTCCCATGAAAACGGAATATTGGCACTTCCTCTTACAATGAAATAGTCTGACCGCCTTTCTGCAACCCACAGGTCGCCCTCTGCTTCCTTCTGCAGAAACACATGATACTCAACACCCGCGGCCAATGTTTCCATGAATATCGGATCAATTGATACGACACATATACCGTTCTCATCCGTTCTTCCGCTTCCAATGTCACCAAACATCGGGGACGACATCTCGTAACAATTTAACAACCTGTCACTATAAGTCTTCGTTTCTACTACCCTGTTCTTTTTTCCCGTAACTCTGAAATCTCCGGATACTACAATTTCTTTTCCGCCAAGCGATATGTTGCCATTATCAAGCCCTATGATTGCATTCATACAAACCAATTCCGAGCCATATCTTCCAATCATAAGCGAACCATATCCTTTACCCTGATCATCGCTCGCACCATACTCTACGGCGAATGTATCTTCATTTGCATAAAACGTAACCATGCTGTCTGTGTTCGTTTCAATCTCCAGTCTCTCTTTGAAGCTTCCTGTGGCCCCCTTGATGTCAAGCCCGGTTATTGTTCCAGTGGCCGTAATGTCTTCTGCAAATATTGCCGGAACATTGATAAGCTCCGCGGCAATCTTTTTTCCATAGAGATATTCTACGTTCACATAGATTTTATTCCCTTGTTTTAGGAAGCCCTGTATTTCTCCATTGTTTGTAAGCAGATTAAACACTTCATCCGGAGATAATGCGTCTACGTCTCGTATAATAACTGCTTGTCTCCTCTCCAGTTCCTCTTCGAAACTTCCTGCCGCATACAATGTTGCTTCTACATGTGATACATCCCCGTCAACACGAAGTGCATTTCCGTTTTCGTCCGTAAGCGCATTTCCTTCATCATCTGCTAAAAACTCATACAAGGCATATGTAATACTCGTTTCATCCCTTGCGCTTTCATAAGCAGTATTCCACGTCTCTCCATCTGCCGATTGTTTGATTCGAAAACGTCCCGCATAAGGCTCTCGTTTCTCTTCTCCTGCCCGGCTGTACGCATAAAATGTAAGGACGTTCGGTGTCAGTTCTCCGACATCATCCATCTTTACAATCACATCTGAAGCATCTAAGATATACACTCTTCCGTCTTTTCCTTTCACCCCTGCCATGCTTTCAAGTATTCTTTTTTCAAATGCCTCCATAGGTCCTGTATATCCTGTTTCGTCATCTGTGCCGGATGAAGCAATGCTTACAATTGTCATGTCCAGACCGCCATCGAAATTATAGGCAAGTGACATAAGCGGAACTTTATATTCATTTCCTTTGACATCCTGAATACTGATCAAATCCCAGGGATCTAGTCGTGGATCTCCAAGAATAACCGGACATTCTACCGGATCATATGTGAATCCGCCAATTTCTCCATAAATAGCGTCTATCCTCTCCCTTGTCATATACGGGTTAGAAATATTAATTCCGGATATTCCCTCTCCGGCAGATATGATCACCGATTGGCCGTCTTCATCACTGCCCACTGTGCAAACAATCTTCTCAACAGTATAAGGCGTGCTAAAAGAAAATCCATTAATGCCTTGATCGGCAGTTAATACATATCCGGAATCTTCCCAGAAATGCAGTTCGATCATTCCTGCACGATTGACATTTGCAGATTTTCCATATAGCTGTGCGACATGGGACAACACCTGTCTGCACGTATAGCCAATTGGTCTTTTCATTGATATTGGCTCCAACCCTTCCGTATCAATCGACACTTTTGTAATCTCTGTTATTTCTTTTAGCACACTGACAGTATCCGTCAAATCTGGAAGTTGTGATAAATAATCCATAGCCAGCAATACCATTCTGTCATAGGCGGTGAATTTAATCTTGCCGTCTTTCTCCGTAATAATATCCGGGATAAAGATACCCATCGGAATTTCCTCTGTCTCAGTTTCCGACAGATATAAGCGAAGCTTTAGGGCAAATTCTTTTCCGTATAGATTTATGTCTGGTTTATCCATTTCTATTTCTACACTCTGAGAGAAGGTGTTTCCAATTGATATTGAATCTCCGCTATTCGATCCATTGATGATCTTAATAGAATTTATGCCCTCCAATATCGTTTCTCCTATGTGCAGATACCCCCGAAACGTCCTTCCCGGCTCCACTATTCTTTCATTGAATATCTGTGATGTGTCTTTAAACATTTTTATACCATCCTTATTGTTCAACCAAATCTACTGCAACTCCTACATATTCCGGATAACCCTTTACATACGAATATACAGGATAACTAGGCGAACTTGCGTAAACTGATAACGTAGTTTTTTCATTTCCCTTTCGTGGATTTAAAAACGTGCATTTAAAAAAAGCTTTTGACAAAATACGATCAATTTTCTCAATCTGCTTTGCGCTCAATACAGCCCATTCAATTTTAATAGTCGTCTTTATCGCTACTATATCTCCTGTCATCTTCCCATTATCTCCACGCCCGGTACTTTTGGACCATATCTTTTCCGGAACAACAGTGATTGACTTTGGTTCCGGAACATCCACTTCATCAAATCGCAGCACTTTCCCACCTCCTTGTTGAAATATAGGAGAGGGGCACCTCTCCTATACAAATACCGGGTTCTTTCCGGTTGCTTTTGTCTCTCTCCGAATTTCATCTACGAAGTAATCTGTAATTTCCTTATTTCCTAGATACACACGAATTTCACTGTTATTCCCGCCCATTCGTGACAATGCCGCAATCATCGCATTATACACTGCCGGATATACCGCATTCGCAATACCTGTTGTAATCTGGTTTCTGTTTGCAACGGCTGACTTTCCGTCCATGGTTCCTACCATCTCCGGACCTGCCTCATTTGCAATAAACATCTGTCCCTTTGTAGGGAAACCGCCCTTGGCATATGTTTCAAATCCATTCGGATAAGTAATCTTAAATCCTAATACTGTTTTAGAACCCCATTTCACCTTGATTTTAGGAAGTTTGAACGGCAGTTTGATCGCATTCACCTTTCCCAATACCCATGATGTAATTGACTTCCATCCGCTTTTTATCAAAGATACCTTTGCTTTCACTGAGCTTCCTACAAACTTAGATAACGATGACCAGCCTTTCTTCTTCAAACTCAGAAAAGCCTTCACAGCAGTTCCAACGAAACTGGATAACGATGACCAGCCAGATCTCGCCAATGATACCGCCGTCTTTACTTTATCTCCAACAAAATCTGTCAAGGATTTCCAACCAGACTTTATCAAAGATACTGCCGCTTTTATATTACATACTGCTCCGTCTTTTAGTTCTGATAGCCCGCTCACAATCTTGTCAACCACATTCTTCTTCAGCCACGAACCTATATTAGAGATGGTATCCAATACTCCATTTTTCAGGCCTTCGATTAAGAAGATACCTAACTCTTTCATAACTGTAGACGGGCTGTGGATTCCAAACCCTTTTTTTACTCCTTTAATAAAAGGCTCCACCAAATGTTCATAGAGCCATGTCCCGATCGATTTAATACCGTCCACAATTCCAAGAAGCAGCCCTTCAACGATGTTTCCGCCACATGTCTGAATCCTTTCGTCAAAATACTGTCCGATATTTGAAAATGCATCA
The DNA here is from genome assembly GCA_910578495.1 of uncultured Dorea sp. Classification (GTDB taxonomy): domain Bacteria; phylum Bacillota; class Clostridia; order Lachnospirales; family Lachnospiraceae; genus Dorea_D. Next base: position 5,085 of record CAJTRE010000025.1, on the reverse strand, counting down.
CCAATCAGCCCGCCGATCATTGCTCCAAGTCCGCCGACTGCCGCTCCAAAAAGTTCTGCAATTCTAGATACGATACCTCCCCAGTCAATATTTACAAGGAACTCCCGTATCTTCTCTCCAATCAATTTCCAGTTTGTATTTTCAACCGCCTTAATCAGAGTATCTAAAAGTCCTTTGGTCAGCTCGGATAATGTTTTTCCGGCTTTTGCAAAATCAATCGTTTCAAACGCCCCATTGATAGAATCAGCGATTGCCGTACCAAGTTTTGACCAATTAAACGTAGTCACAAAGGTATATGCAAACTCTATACAAGTATTGAGCCCCTCGCCAATCGTCTTGCCTACCAGCTTCCAATCTGTTCCTTCCAGAAATCCGTTTAAAAAGGTAGCAATGCTTTTGGCAATTTTCCTTGAGGTTTCCTTTATCTTGTCCCATGGTATGCTTTCCAATGCGCTGTTCAGCTTTTCGCCTAGCATCACACCAATCTCTGTAAAATCAGCTTTCGCCCATGCTTCTTTGATCTTCTGCGCTAGCCCTTGAATATCACTGCCTATTTCAACTGTTTCAAACATATCTGACGGTGACAAGCCGCCTGAAGTTCCTCCTCCACCTCCAGAGCCTCCTCCGGAATTGGAATCTGAAGTATCTTCCAGTTTATTGATCTTGTCGAACCCCATCAATGTCTTTTTGTACTTTTCTGTTGCCTTTGCAGCCTTATCTGCATTAGAAGCAGCTCCTCCAAGACTCGAGGCGTAATCCTGATTTACAGATTTCGCCTGTATATAGGTGCCCTTTCCACCAAGTGCGGCAAACAGTTTTCCTACTGCGTTAATGGCTGATATGATGTAGGATATAAGCGTGTTCAATATTGGAGCAACAACATCAAGTACCGGCGCAAATGCCGCCGCAAGACTGTTTCTTAATGTAGCAAGACTACTCATTAACGATGAAATACTTGCATTGGCACTTCCGCTATACTTTGCCAGATCTTGAAATCCTCTCTTCATGGCCGCTATAGAGCCATATAGCAACATACTCATAGCCATGAATTTTATGGTTGTCATAAGCTGTGATAAGCCGCCTCTCAGCCTGTTTGAACTTTTTCCTAAACCATTCTGTTTGTTAGCCAGCCTTCCTATAATCGGAATTCCACTTGCAAACTTTTGTATCAGTGCGCCGAATACTCCTGCTACTTTACGAATAGCCGGCTGTATCTTTTGAAATACTGCTCTCAATCCGCCAAAAGCCTTTGAAGCTATATAGGAAGCCTTTGTAGCCGCTCTCCCTATATATGGCATTCTTTTTATTGTCCCGCCAATACTTGCCTGTATCTCTCTTACTTTTGGCGGAATATAGCTAACGCCTGCCACAGCGGCCTGTACCTTACTCCCACTGCCCATCTTTCCGGTATTGGTAATCGTCGTATCCTCTCCGGCAGTTCTCATATTTTGCGCTTCGCTTTTATATGCTTCTAAAGTTCTTTTGGCATTCTCTATATCATACTGTAACGCTTTCCAGCCTTTTCCGCTCTCATCTGCCCCGACACTTTTCATTTTATCTTGGCGATCAATAAGAGAATTTAATTGCTTTTCCGTACTCGCAATTGCTTTCTGCACCTCAAGATAATCGTCTGAATGTACTCTTATGCCTGCTGCCATCTGCGCTTCTTTTGCGTAGGCTTTCATTCCCTCTTTCATTGCCGAAAAGATTTTCCCGCTTTTCATGTCTGCAAAAGATTTTTTGATCATGTCCTTTGTCCTGCTTAACATCTCTGCACTTTCATCATCTACCAAATTTCTCATTGGACTTTTAATCTTCTGTATTTCTGCATTTACGGAATTGACCATCTCTTTTACGCTTCTTCGAGCTTTCGTGACTCCCTTATCCAGCTTCCCTTGATCCATCTCCAGCACAACTTCCAGACGTTCTAGTATTTTCCCCATAACTCCACCTCCTTCCTTCACATTAAAAGCGCAGGGTTAACTCTCCCTGCGCCTCCTGTTCATTTCTTCTACATACGCTCTCCTGCGGTCCTTATAGTCTTCGAATCGCTCTTTTTCTACTGTAGACTCATATTCTTTTCTTTCTTCCTCGAACATATCCGGATAGTATTCCCATGGTCTTGGCGGTTCCTTTCCTTCTTCTTTTGTGATGTACCTCGCCATAACCTCTGCTTTTAAAAATATATCCCATATCTCCTTTTTCCGTTGCCGCTCTTCCCGCTTGTTATGCGCTCTGACCGTATCAAAAATTTCCATTGGAGACATATTATAAAAGTCTTCTGCTTTTACTCCATATTCCAAGGCAATGAAATAATACTCTTCAAGAATATCCGAAAACAACGGAGCCTCTTTTAGATCGTCTCGTCCATGCTCTTCAACTCTTCCATCATCATGTCTCCCTGTTTCTTCGTAAAAAAACCGGATACCACCAATGTAGGCATAATAATCTCTGACAACAGCTCCATCTGATTTCCTCCATAGTCGCACCATTCATCATAAACAGTCTTCACTTTGTTATAATCCATCCCATGATTCCATGGCGAAGCGGCCGCCTGGATGATCGTAAGCATAACGGAAAGTGGCGGCAGACCTTCTTCATCTGACACCAGATTCAAGACGTTCTTTCCATACTTTCGTTCTAACGCTCCTATCATACTTGCCTTTAATTTCAGGCGGTACATATTCTCCCCCACCGCCCAGATATGAAACGGTCTTCTCTTTGATTTTTCCTCCTGAAAATCAACTGTCTTTTTCTCTTCCCCTACTTCTCTTGAAATCTCTGCATCTAATCCTTCACTATATCCCATGTTCTATTCCTCCTTACGCTGGATCTGTATATGTAATATCGCTCTGTACATACACAGTCAATTCAAAGTCAATAACTCCATTTACTCCGCCGCCTGTACGCTTCACGCTTACCTGCGCTTCATATTCCGTAGTCGTTCCATCCTTTAACTTATCTTGGAAGAATAATACTTCTCCCTCCTCCTGTGCCTCTCTCATTTTTCTGTATGGAGAATCCGCTTTCGTATTGTCATACTTGAACTTATATACCATATCCGGTAATTCGCCAATTCCCATCTCGTTCTTTTTAAATGGATCTGTCAACACAGAATTATCTACCTTTTCAGGCTCTACACCAATATCCGGAATCTCTTTCAGTCCTGGAAGGTCTATATAGCTTGTCTCTTCTTTGCTTTTTTTATATCCTAATGTCGCCCCGTTTGCTAACATATTCTTGCTCCTTTCTAATTCATCCAATATACTTCTTCTGATTCCATATCAATAATCGCTTCATAGCGCATCACCTTATGCTTCCACCCTGAGGGATCAGGTGCATCCTGACAGGACGTTCTTACAAGCCCAAGTTTCGCCATCTGTTCATCTACTTTAAGCGCCGCTTCTGACGTAGACCTGTTATTCCATATATCCATGCAGTATCTTACATAAGACTTTGTTTCTCCCTCTGTCGTGTGTTCATGCACTTTGTTTTCTTCTTCCGTATATTGGATCGCCGGAAGCGTTGCAAAGTCTTTCGGATATTCATCTGTAACATTCTCAAATACTTCACACAACACTTGAAACACTTGATCTTTTACATTTTTCATAACTGTTTCTCTATCTCCTTTCTGATGATTTCCATTACCTCATCTACATTATTTTTTAGAGCCGGGTATAAATACGGTTTCGCAGGCTGACCGGAACACTGGTAGAACCTTCCTTCCGGTGTGTCTATGTAGAAAAATTTATACTTTTCTGCCACTCTTCTTTCAATCTGGCTTTCGTGAATCCACCACGGAGACTGCGAATAAGATACTGCAACATTTGGTGATATGCCCTTATGATTCGCCTGTCCTCTTGGACCTGTGCCAAACTCTATGAATTGATTATGCGGTGCATTTGTAAAACAGATTCCCTCTGTACGCAACGGCCTTCCTCTTACTTCCGTTAAAATGGATTTCTCCAACACACCATCATTTTTTCTAACTGTTCTTTTTGCCGCTCCCTGCACGAACTCTATCCCTTTTCCTACTGCAACACTACAATCTATCTGCTCCATCTTTTTCAGCCGATCTTCCACCCCTTTGATTCCACGTATCATATCCGTTCTACCTCCAACGTCAAAAACCTGTATGGGTAGATTGCTATCACCTTGTAATCCGGTTCTTCCGTATAAATGCAAATTCCATCATTAACCGTAATGCGCATGCCGTCCTCAAATTCATAATACGTCCTGCTGCCCTCTGTGAATTCCTTATAGCTTCCTTTAATTCGCAAATTTCTAATGTTTGGAAGCCGGATTCCATAGGTTTCCTGCTGGAGTCTTCCTCCTCCCGTCCACATCTCAGCTTTAAAAGAGCTTTGCGTGCCATATTCTATGTATGTTCCGCCCTCTGTGTCTTTCTTCAATAGTGCAGTTTTATGTCTGTACTCCTTCAGGCGGTTTCTTTTTTGCCTCATATACTTTCCCTCCCACTCTTGCAAGCCGATAATTATCAAGCGTTCGATAAATATGTTTCGGTGCATTGTCAAAGCTATACGATTCCCCTGCTGCATTCCGGCTTAGTTCTCCCTCTGTTCCCATACGGTTTAGAGCAATCACTGCTAAATCCCTCACCGATTTATCGAGTCCTAAAACCATCTGAGTTCGGTTGGTATAGGAAAGTACAAACGCTTCTGCTTCTTCCAGCAAAAGAGAGAGCAACTCCTCGTTACTCTCTCCGGTAAGAACTTTCAACTTTTCAAGATTTTCCACTTAAACCACGCCTTTCAAAACTTCTCGCAATTCTTTCGTTGTCAGAGATTCATAACCCTCAATCCCCTTCTCTTTCGCCAGTGCTCTCAACTCATCCGCTTTTAAACCTGATATATCTTTTGCAGATTCCTCTGATTCTGATGTATCTCCGGAAAATTCTTCGGTTTTCTCAATCTCCTTAAAGCCTTTTCCTTTCAGCAGCTCCTTTTTCCTTCCGGCTGCAATCCGTTCTAAATTTCTTCTTTTTAATGTGTTTCCTTCTTTCAACATTATATCCCTCCTACTACAATATATTTATGGTTAATCTCCCTTACAGCCAGTAAGGAA
>CAJTRE010000024.1 GCA_910578495.1 uncultured Dorea sp. | reverse complement strand
CAGGAAACTTAGATTCTAAGTCGGGAGATATTGTCATTGATATTATGACGAGAATCAATCAGGAATTTGGGAAAACGATTGTTATGGTAACTCATGATCCGAAGATGGCGAGTTATTGCAGTCGGTTGATTTTGTTAAAGGACGGAGTGATTCAGGATGATATGAAGAGCGATGGGGACAGAGAAGAGTTTTATCAGAAGATTTTACTGAAGATGAAAGAGTTGTAGGGAATTAGAAAGGGGCTGTCATTGACAGCCCCTGATGGAGTTTCTGATTAGTGATAAAAATCTTTCAGATCATCCAGCCTTGCCGACATATTCTGCATCAGCATATCTAAGATCGTAACAGCAGTCATGGATTCGGCGACGACTACAGCTCTTGGAACAATGACAGGATCGTGCCGCCCGGAAATGGTGATAGTTGTCTCATTGCCGTCTATTGTGACGGTTTTCTGAGCTTGTGGGATAGACGGCGTTGGTTTTATGGCGGCTCGCAGAATGAGAGGGCTTCCGTCACTTATACCGCCTAAGATACCGCCAGAGTGATTCGTATTTTTTATTATTTGTTCATTTTCTATGCAGAAGGTATCATTATTCTTGCTTCCGGATGTAAAGGAGGCGTCAAAACCATCGCCGATTTCTACACCTTTTACTGCTCCGATAGACATGATCGCACTGGAAAGAGCCGCATCTAATTTGTGGAAAACGGGCTCTCCGATTCCAGAGGGCATTCCGGTTACGATACACTCGATGGTTCCACCGGCGGAATCATTTCTTTTGATACTGTCCTCTAAATAGTCGGAGGCTTTTTTTGCATACCTATTGTTTGGCATATAGAAAATATTTTCGTTGATTTGCTCATAATGATAGTCGGAAACAGGAACAATAATACTACCGATGGAGCGTGTATATGTGATTATCTTTATTCCAAGTTCCGCAAGGATTTTGGAAGCGACAGCTCCTGCGGCCACCCGCCCGATGGTTTCTCTGCCGGAAGAGCGCCCGCCGCCCCGGTAATCCCGGAATCCGTATTTCCTATCATAAGTGTAGTCTGCGTGTCCGGGGCGATAGCAGTCTTTGATCTTGTCGTAGTCTTTAGCGAGTTGGTTCTTGTTTTTAACTATAATGGAGATGGGAGCGCCGGTAGTCCGCCCTTCGAAGATACCGGATAAAATTTCTGCCCGGTCAGATTCCTGTCTGGCTGTCGAGAATTTACTCTGTCCCGGTTTCCTGCGGTCTAAAAAAGCCTGAATGTCATCCGGTTGAAGTGAAAGTCCCGCCGGGCAGCCGTCAATGACAACACCCATTGCCTCGCCATGGGATTCACCCCATGTTGTAATTGTAAATCTTGTTCCGAAAGTTGAACCTGCCATCTTGTTTTCTCCTTTAAAATTTTCTGTAAAATAAGATTGATGTTGTAGTCAAAAGCATCATCTATGATACCTGCTTGAATAGTTTTATTATAGGATAGAGCGGTGAAATCTTCAAACTTTTTCAAACTTTTTTCGACATTTTAGACTGTACTTTTAGTATATTGCATATTATAATGATAGCGTGTGATTCAAAAAAGGAGTAGTGTATTTATGGATATTTCCGGAAAAAAAGAAGAAAAATACGAAGAAGACGTGCATATTGGTAAGGAAGAGACAAAAGGAGAAGAGACAAAAGTGACGGAGGAATCAAAAGAGGATGTTAAAAAACATAACATCGGGAAAAAGATTGCCATTATACTTGGCAGTATTGTCGGTGTGCTGGCAGTCGTTTACTTTGGGTTTTCATTTTATTTTGGCAGTCATTTTATATTTGGAACAAAGATTAATGGGACAGATGTATCAATGAAGAATGTCAGTCAGGTAGAAGATTATATGAAGCGGCAGGTGGCGGATTATACATTGATTATTGAAAAGGCTGACGGAGAAGAAAAGATTGTCGGCAAAGAGATAGACATTGAGTACCTGCCAAGTGAGGAACTTACAAAGCTGGTAGAGAAGCAGGAGAAATTTCTTTGGATCAGAAACTTGTGGGAGCCGGTGGAATTGAAGGCTTCGGTGGGCGTAAAATATGACAAGAAAGCACTTGCAGAAGAGATTAAAGAGTTGGAGTGCATGGATAAGAAACGTCAGAAAAAATCAATAAATGCTTACCCGGCATTTAAAAATACGAAGTTTGAGATTGTGCCGGAGGTCGTGGGAACACAGATTAATCGAAAGAAATTTGATGCTGTCGTGAAAGAGTCTATTAACGGCTTTCAGAAAAAGGTCAATCTTTCCAAAGAGGGATGCTATATTCTTCCGAAATATGTTTCGGATTCCAAAGAGGTTGTAAAAGCAGCGGCGAATATGAACAGTTATCTTGGCGCAAAGATTACTTATGATATGAATCCTAAAAAGGAGGTTGTGGATGCTTCTGTAATTTCGAAATGGGTGAAAGTCAACAAGAAGAATATGAAAGTGACTTTTGATAAAAAGGCTGTCAGAAAATATATTGAGAAACTAGCGGATAAATATAATACGAAATGGACGACACGTAATTTCACTACGGCAACAGGGAACAAAGTAAAGATTGACGGCGGTGATTACGGCTGGCTGATTAATGAAGAGAAAGAGTACGAAGCGCTGACCAAAGATATTAAAAAGGGAAAGGCAGTGACAAGAGAGCCGAAATATTCCAGCAGAGCGGCAAGTCATGGCGAGATGGATGTGGGAGATACTTATGCAGAAGTAGATCTTAGCAGACAGAAAGCGTATTTTATTAAGAATGGAAAAGTAGTGCTGGAGTCCGATGTTGTTACGGGTAATCCGAACAAAGGCAATGCAACGCCACAGGGAATGTATTCTCTGACATATAAGACAAGGAATGCGGTTCTGCGCGGTCAAAAGAAAAAAGATGGTACGTACAGTTATGAATCTCCGGTCAAATACTGGATGCCGTTTAACGGCGGTATCGGTTTTCACGACGCAAGCTGGCAGTCGTCGTTTGGAGGAAATAGATACAAAAGCCATGGCTCTCATGGATGTGTTAATATGCCGAGAGAGAAAGCGGCGAAGATGTATGAACTGATTTCTGACGGATTTCCGGTTGTGTGCCATTATTAAAAAGGTGATAAGAAGATGTATGAATTATTGAAAAAAGACGGTCTTGCCAAACGGGGAAGACTGCATACCGTACATGGAGACATTGAAACTCCGGTATTTATGAATGTAGGAACAATAGCGGCGATTAAAGGAGCGGTCTCTACAGAAGATCTTAAACAGATAAAAACACAGGTGGAACTTTCTAACACATACCATCTCCATGTTCGTCCAGGCGACGAAGTGGTGAAAAAATTAGGCGGGCTTCATAAATTTATGGTATGGGATAAGCCGATTCTTACGGATTCCGGCGGATTTCAGGTTTTTTCACTGGCAGGACTTAGAAAGATCAAAGAAGAGGGGGTATATTTTCACTCCCATATTGACGGTAAAAAGATATTTATGGGACCGGAAGAGAGTATGAGAATCCAGTCTAATCTTGCTTCTACCATCGCTATGGCATTTGATGAATGTCCGTCCAGCGTGGCAGATCGGGACTATATGGAAAAGTCGGTAGACAGGACTACAAGATGGCTTGTGCGTTGTAAAGCGGAAATGGAACGTTTGAATAGTCTTCCGGATACAATTAATCCAAAGCAGATGCTTTTTGGTATTAACCAAGGGGGAATATATGAGGACATCCGTATCCGTCATGCGCAGGAAATCTCGAAGCTTGACTTAGACGGCTATGCAGTAGGCGGTCTGGCGGTGGGAGAATCTCACGAAGAGATGTACCGGATTTTAGATGCGGTTGTGCCGCACCTTCCTGAAAATAAGCCGACGTATCTGATGGGTGTTGGAACTCCGGCAAATATTTTGGAGGCAGTAGACCGGGGAGTGGATTTCTTCGATTGTGTATATCCGAGCAGAAACGGAAGGCATGGGCACGTTTATACGAATGAGGGGAAATTAAACTTATTCAATGCCAAATATGAACTGGACGACAGACCGATTGAAAAGGACTGTCAGTGTCCGGCATGCCGTACGTATTCAAGGGCATATATCCGCCATTTGTTAAAAGCAAAGGAAATGCTTGGTATGCGTCTTTGTGTTCTCCATAATCTGTATTTCTATAATCATATGATGGAAGAAATCAGAGAGGCGATCGAGAATGGATGTTATAAGGAGTATAAAGTGGCTAAGATTTCAGGAATGATGGGAAATAAATCCTAAATTTTTATGAAATTTTCCATGAAATGAAAGAAATATCTTGATGAATATTGTATTATTGTGTATGATAGCAATAGTGTTTAAAAATATTAGGAGGAATTTATTATGGTAACATTGGCAGCTAAAGCTCCGGGGTTAGGTCCGATTATAATTGTGTATGCGTTAATCTTTGTAGGTTTTTGGTTTATTTTTATAAGACCACAGAAAAAAGAGCAGAAGAGAGTTCAGGCAATGCTTTCAGAGATGGAAGTAGGCGATACTGCACTTACAACAAGCGGATTTTACGGAGTTATCATTGATATTACGGATGATGATGTGATTGTAGAGTTCGGAAGTAACAAGAATTGCCGTATTCCAATGCAGAAAGCGGCGATTGCACAGATTGAAAAAGCTAATGCAGAGTAAGAGAAGGTGTAAGAGAGGATTTCCGACAGGGAGTCCTCTTTGTGTTTAGAGAGGAGGGATGTTATAATGAAAGGATATATTCATTCTTTAGAAAGTTTTGGCTCCGTAGATGGTCCTGGTATCCGCTATGTGATTTTTACTTCCGGATGTGTGATGAGATGTCAGTTTTGTCATAATCCGGATACATGGAAGATGGATTCGGGCAAGAGTTACAGCGCTGACGAGCTGATTGAAAAGGCGCTCCATTACCGTCCCTATTGGGGAGACAAAGGAGGGATTACGGTAAGTGGAGGAGAACCTCTTTTGCAGATTGATTTTCTATTGGAATTATTCCAAAAAGCGAAGGAAAAAGGAATTCATACGGCGTTAGATACGAGTGGACAGCCGTTCACAAAGGAAAAGCCGTTCTTTGGAAAATTTCAAAAACTGATGGAGTGTACAGATCTTGTGCTTCTGGATATCAAACAGATTGACGAGAAAGAACATCAGATATTGACTGGTCTAAGTAACCGCAATATTCTGGAACTTGCGGGGTATTTATCGCAGATTGGAAAACCTGTATGGATCCGTCATGTATTAGTACCGGGGGGAAGCGATAAGGAGGAGTATCTTATAAGGCTTCGGGAGTTTTTGGACACTCTTTCTAACGTGGAGAAGATAGAGGTACTTCCTTATCATACAATGGGAGCATATAAATGGAAAGAACTGGGACTTCCGTATGCGCTGGAGGGTGTAGAGCCGCCGTCACAAGAGCGGGTGGAGAATGCCAGACAGTTGCTGCGGGCATAGGAGACTAAACATGGAAATGAAACAATTGATAGAGAAAGCGTTTGACGGACTTCAGTATTCTTATGCGCCATATTCCGGCTTTAAGGTGTCGGCGGCGCTTTTGACGAAAGAAAAGGAGATTTATACCGGGTGCAATATTGAAAACGCGGCGTACAGCCCGTCAAACTGTGCAGAACGTACAGCGATTTTTAAGGCGGTGAGCGAGGGCAGGAGAAGGTTTCAGGCGATTTGCATTGTGAATGAAGATGTAGATGGGAACCATGATTTCTGTCCGCCTTGTGGTGTGTGCAGGCAGGTGATGGCAGAATTCTGCGATCCGGAGTTTGTGATTATTCTGGCAAAAAGCACAGAAGAGTATAAGAGTTATTTGTTGAAGGATTTACTTCCGCAGAGTTTCGCACTAAAGAATTAACATTTTACTGTAGTAAAGTCTTGAAACATTTGAAAAAATACGTTATGATAAGGGTTATAGATTTTTTGTAAGGAAGGTAAAGGATATGAATTTGAAGATTGGAGTGATCAAAGGGGACGGAATCGGCCCTGAGATTGTGACAGAAGCCATGAAGGTTCTTGATAAAGTTTCAGAAGTGTATGAACACACTTGTAATTATACACAGTTATTGATGGGAGGAGCGTCCATAGATGTGTATGGCGTACCGTTGACAGATGAGACGGTGGCAGAGGCGAAAGCAAGCGATGCAGTGTTAATGGGTTCTATCGGGGGAGACGCCAAGACTTCTCCATGGTATCAGTTAGAGCCGTCTAAGCGGCCGGAAGCCGGGCTTCTTAGAATCCGTAAGGAGTTGAATCTGTTTGCAAATTTACGCCCGGCAATTCTTTATGATGAGTTAAAGGGCGCATGTCCTTTGAAAGAAGAGATAACAGCGGGCGGTTTTGATATGATGATCATGCGCGAGCTGACGGGAGGACTTTATTTTGGAGAGCGGAAGACGGTAGAAGAAAATGGCGTGATGACCGCATATGATTCTCTTACATATAATGAAGCTGAGATACGAAGAATTGCAAAACGCGGGTTTGATATTGCCATGAAACGAAAGAAAAAAGTAACAAGCGTGGACAAGGCAAATGTGCTGGATTCTTCCAGACTTTGGAGAAAAGTGGTGGAGGAAGTGGCAAAAGAATACCCGGAAGTGACATTGGAGCATATGTTGGTTGATAACTGTGCGATGCAGTTAGTTAAAGATCCGAAACAGTTTGACGTGATTCTTACAGAGAATATGTTTGGCGACATTTTGTCCGATGAGGCAAGTATGGTGACCGGTTCTATCGGAATGCTGGCAAGTGCAAGCTTAAATGAGACAAAATTCGGATTGTACGAGCCAAGTGGAGGTTCTGCGCCGGATATTGCGGGAAAAGGGATTGCAAATCCAATCGCAACCATCCTTTCTGCGGCGATGATGTTAAGATTCAGCTTTGATCTTGATAAGGAGGCAAAAGCCATTGAAAATGCTGTGGAGAAAGTGTTAAAAGACGGGTACAGAACGATGGATATTATGTCTCAAGGAAAGACACAAGTTGGAACTACGAAAATGGGAGATTTGATTGCAGAAAATATATAACATCATAATATACAGGTTGGGTACACCCCCGGAAAGAGGTTAAAATGAGAAGTGATACAGTTACAAAAGGGAAACAGCAAGCGCCGCATCGTTCATTAATGAACGCACTGGGGCTGACGAAAGAGGAGATGGAACGTCCACTGGTAGGTATTGTAAGTTCTTACAATGAGATTGTACCGGGGCATATGAACTTAGATAAGATTGTAAATGCGGTGAAACAGGGAGTTTCTATGGCAGGCGGAACGCCTGTTGTGTTTCCGGCTATCGCAGTTTGCGATGGAATTGCCATGGGACATATCGGTATGAAATACTCTTTGGTGACGAGAGATTTGATTGCAGACTCCACAGAGGCAATGGCGTTAGCCCACCAGTTTGACGCTCTTGTAATGGTGCCGAACTGCGACAAGAATGTACCTGGACTTCTGATGGCGGCGGCAAGGATCAATGTGCCGACGGTTTTTGTCAGTGGCGGGCCTATGCTTGCCGGACGTGTGCAGGGAAAGAAAACAAGCCTTTCTAGTATGTTTGAGGCGGTAGGAGCCAATGCGGCGGGAACACTTTCGGACGAAGGATTATTGGAGTTTGAGAATAAAACCTGTCCGACCTGCGGTTCTTGTTCCGGGATGTATACCGCAAACAGTATGAACTGTCTGACGGAAGTTCTTGGAATGGGACTTCGGGGAAATGGAACGATTCCGGCAGTGTACTCTGAGCGTATCCGTCTTGCAAAACATGCGGGTATGAAGGTCATGGAACTGTGGGAGAAAAATATCTGCCCGAGGGACATTATGACAGAGAAAGCAATGCTCAATGCCCTTACGGTAGATATGGCGCTTGGATGTTCTACCAACAGTATGCTTCATCTTCCTGCCATCGCACATGAGATTGGCATGGATTTTGAGATTGATTTTGCAAATGGTATCAGCGAGAAGACGCCGAATCTTTGTCATCTGGCCCCGGCAGGTCCGACTTATATGGAAGATCTGAATGAAGCGGGCGGCGTGTATGCGGTTATGAATGAACTGAACAAAAAAGGATTATTATATACGGACTGTATGACTGTGACAGGAAAGACCGTTGGTGAGAATATAGAACATGCAGTGAATCTGAATCAGGAAGTGCTCCGTCCCATTGACAATCCTTATTCCGAGACAGGGGGACTTGCGGTACTAAAAGGTAATCTTGCACCGGACGGAAGTGTGGTGAAACGTTCCGCCGTTGTCAATGAGATGTTAGTACACGAAGGTCCGGCAAGAGTATTTGACTGTGAGGAGGACGCGATTGACGCTATTAAAGGCGGGAAAATCATTGCCGGAGACGTAGTGGTTATCCGTTATGAGGGTCCAAAAGGCGGCCCGGGTATGAGAGAGATGCTTAATCCAACCTCTGCTATCGCCGGGATGGGACTTGGTTCCAGCGTTGCCCTGATTACAGACGGACGTTTTAGCGGCGCCTCCAGAGGAGCGTCTATCGGACATGTATCGCCGGAGGCTGCTGTGGGCGGCCCGATTGCCTTGGTGGAAGAGGGAGATCTCATTCGGATTGATATTCCGAATCTGAAACTTGAACTTGCGGTTTCCGAGGAAGAATTGGTAAAGAGAAAAGAAGCGTGGACGCCGAGAGAGGCGAAGGTGACTACCGGCTATCTTGCGAGATATGCAGCGATGGTAACTTCCGGAAACAGAGGAGCAATTCTGGAAATACCGGGAAAATAATTTCCCGGGAAGAAATGAACTTCCACATAACAAATAAAAAATAAGGAGAAAAAGAACAGGTATGCAGTTGACAGGAGCACAGATTGTAATTGAGTGTTTGAAAGAGCAGGGTGTAGACACTGTGTTTGGTTATCCGGGCGGTGCAATTTTAAATGTATATGATGAATTATATAAGCATAGTGATGAGATCACCCATATTCTGACTTCCCATGAGCAGGGAGCCGCTCATGCGGCGGACGGATATGCAAGAGCAACGGGAAAAGTGGGTGTGTGCTTTGCCACAAGCGGACCGGGGGCAACGAACCTGGTGACCGGCATTGCTACAGCGTATATGGATTCCATTCCGGTAGTAGCGATTACCTGTAACGTAGGAGTATCCCTTCTTGGGAAGGACAGTTTTCAGGAGATTGATATTGCAGGTATCACAATGCCGATCACAAAGCATAACTTTATTGTAAAGGATGTAAACTGTCTGGCAGATACAATCCGAAAGGCGTTTGTAATCGCGAAATCAGGAAGACCGGCGCCGGTGCTGATTGATATTCCAAAGGATGTAACGGGAAATAAAGCAGAGTATATTAAAACAGATATTGAAGAGGTAGAACCGTCAGAAAATCTCTGCAAAGAAGAAGTAGAAAACGCAGTGAAGATGATAGAAAAGGCAAAGAAGCCGTATATCTTCATTGGAGGCGGAGCGATTCTTTCAGAAGCCAGTGAGGAAATCCGCAAGTTTGTGAAGAAAGTGGACGCTCCGGTGACGGACTCTCTCATGGGGAAAGGTGCATTTCCGGGAACAGATCCACTTTATACGGGTATGCTTGGTATGCATGGCACAAAGACTGCGAATTATGGCGTAAGTGAGTGCGATCTTTTGATTGTGCTTGGAGCAAGATTCAGCGATCGTGTCACAGGAAATGCGAAAAAATTTGCAAAGAATGCAAAGATTCTTCAGTTTGACGTGGATCCGGCAGAGATGAATAAAAACGTTCTGATCACTGAGGGCGTGGTGGGAGATTTGAAAGCGGCGTTACAGACGGTGAATGAAAAACTACCGCAGCAGAATCATGCAGAGTGGATTCAGAAAATTATGGATTACAAGGAGAAATATCCATTGTCATATCATCCGGAAACTTTGACAGGACCATTTGTGATTGAAGAAGTTTACCGTCAGACAAAAGGTGGCGCTTTGGTGGTAACGGAAGTCGGCCAGCATCAGATGTGGGCGGCGCAGTATTATAAATATACGAAGCCTCGTACACTTCTGACTTCCGGAGGCCTTGGAACGATGGGCTATGGTCTTGGGGCGTCCCTTGGAGCAAAGATGGGATGTCCGGATAAGACAGTTGTAAATATTGCAGGAGACGGCTGTTTCCGTATGAATATGAATGAGATTGCGACAGCGGTAAGATATCATATTCCGGTGATTCAGATTGTTGTGAATAATCATGTGCTTGGTATGGTGCGCCAGTGGCAGAACTTATTCTATGGGCAGAGATATTCGGCAACAGTATTAAACGATGCGGTTGACTTTGTAAAACTTGCCGAAGCAATGGGTGCGGTAGGAATCCGCGCAGCTACAAGAAAGGAATTCGAGGAGGCATTTGAAAAAGCTCTTACATTAGGGGAACCTGTAGTGATCGACTGTCAGATTGACAGTGACGATAAGGTCTGGCCGATGGTAGCGCCGGGGGCGGCGATTGATGAAGCCTTTGATGAGAAAGATTTAGAAAAGAAATAAAATTACATAGTAACCGTAGACAGTGACAGCAGAAATTTGGAGGGACAACAATGAGCAGAGTGTATAATTTTTCAGCGGGACCGGCAATACTGCCGGAGGAGGTACTAAAAGAGGCGGCTTTAGAGATGTTAGACTATCATGGCAGTGGTATGTCCGTTATGGAAATGAGTCATCGCTCATCGTGGTTCCAGGAGATTATGGATACAGCCGAGGCAGATCTTCGAGGACTGATGAAGATACCGGACAATTATAGAGTGTTGTTTCTACAGGGCGGCGCTTCCCAGCAGTTTGCCATGATTCCTATGAATCTGATGAAACATAGAGTGGCGGACTATATTGTTACGGGACAGTGGGCGAAAAAAGCGGCGCAAGAGGCAGAAAAATACGGCGAAGTCCATGTAATCGCATCTTCTGCCGACCAGACATTCTCATATATTCCGGACTGTACAGATTTAGAAATATCTGAGGCTGCAGACTATGTATATATTTGTGAAAACAATACAATCTACGGGACCAAATTCAAAGAACTTCCCAATACGAAGGGGAAACCTTTGGTGGCGGATGTGTCCTCTTGTTTCCTGTCTGAGCCGATGGATGTAAGGAACTATGGGGTTATTTACGGCGGCGTTCAGAAAAATATCGGACCGGCCGGCGTAGTGATTGTGGTGATTCGTGAAGATCTGATTACGGAGGATGTACTTCCCGGAACACCGACTATGCTGACCTATCGGACACATGCCGAGGCAGATTCTCTTTATAACACGCCTCCGGCTTATGGTATCTATATCTGCGGGAAGGTGTTTCAATGGCTCAAAAAGCAGGGCGGCTTGGAAGCCATGAAGGAGTATAACGAAAGAAAGGCCGCTGTCTTATATCATTATCTGGATCAGAGCAGGCTGTTTCGTGGAACGGTCGTACCAAAAGACCGATCTTTGATGAACGTACCGTTTGTTACCGGTGATCATACGTTGGATGCGAAGTTTGTGAAAGAGGCAGAGGCCGCCGGTCTTTTGAATTTGAAAGGACATAGAAGTGTGGGTGGAATGCGTGCAAGTATTTATAACGCTATGCCGATAGAAGGTGTAGAGGCGTTGGTAACGTTTATGGAGAAGTTTGAGAAGGAGAATGTCTGATATGTATCAATATCATTGTTTAAATGGAATTTCCGAAGTGGGAATCAACAAATTTACAGAAGCGTACGTTTCGGTCAGTGCTCCAGATCAGGCGGATGCTATTTTAGTAAGAAGCGCCAGCTTACACGAGATGGAATTTGGCAGGGATTTAAAGGCGATTGCAAGAGCAGGCGCAGGAGTGAACAATATTCCTCTTGAGCGATGTGCAGAGGAAGGAATCGTTGTGTTTAACACGCCGGGCGCCAATGCAAATGGAGTAAAAGAGCTTGTGATCGCGGGAATGCTTCTCGCTTCCAGAGATATTATAGGCGGTATTAATTGGGTACAGGAGCATGAGGAAGACGGCGATATTGTAAAAGATGCGGAGAAAGCGAAAAAGGAGTTTGCAGGCTGTGAACTAGAAGGAAAGAAACTGGGAGTGATCGGACTTGGTGCGATTGGAGTGTTGGTGGCCAACGCCGCCGCTCATCTGGGGATGGAGGTGTACGGATATGATCCGTACGTGTCTGTAGATTCTGCGTGGAGATTATCAAGAAGTATTCATCATGCTAAGACTGTAGATGAGATCTATAAGGAATGTGACTATATTACGGTTCATGTTCCTGCTGTAGAAAGTACGAAAGGGATGATCAGCAGAAATGCTATTGGCTTGATGAAAAAGGGCGTGGTGGTCCTTAATTTTGCCAGAGATGTGCTGGTAGATGAGGAAGCAATGATTGATGCGCTGGTATCCGGGCGTGTAAAACATTACGTGACAGATTTTCCTACGCCGGTGATGGCGGGGGTGAAAGGTGCAATTGTTATCCCACATCTTGGAGCATCTACGGAAGAGTCGGAAGATAACTGCGCCAAAATGGCGGTGAAAGAGATTAAGAATTATCTGGAGCATGGAAATATCAGAAATTCTGTTAATTATCCGGACTGTGATATGGGATTTCATGGGGAAAATACCCGCATCTTATTGCTGCATCACAATGTTCCGAATATGCTCGGGCAGTTTACGAAGATTCTTGCAAAGGATAATATGAATATTGCAGATCTTACCAATAAGAGCAAGGGAAAATATGCGTATACGATGATAGATATTGATTCTGCGGTGCCTGATAAAGTGGCAGAGGAGCTGCGGGCAGTCAGCGACGTGTTAAGAGTAAGAGTGATTTCCTGACCAATAATGTCAAAAAATAAACGGATAATTCATTGCGAAATATGTCGAAGTAAGTTATACTTAAACACTAAGCAACTAAGTAAGTATACAGTTTTAGGGGAGAAAAAGCAATGGAAAATACAGAAAGAAAAGGGGTACTAAGGAAGCATACAGATAAAAAAATTAAAATAGTGTTCTTTGCAGTTTTAGGGGTTCTACTTGCTTGTGTTGTGCTTTTCTTTGTTTTAATCAAAACAGGGATCTTGCATGGAAAAGCAGTCATAACTCTTTCAACACCGGATTTATCTATACTTCAGGGAGAAGCACTTCCCGAACTTCAAGCAGAGTGTACATCGGAAACTAAACGATTGAAGAAGATTGTATTGGATGAAAAGACCGGGTATACGGCGGCGGATCTATTGAAAGAGCTGCAGCAGGGTGTTCATTATAAACTGGAAAGCAAGGCGGATGCAGGCAGAGAGGGGTTCTATAAGATCCGCGTTGTACTGGATAAAGACTTCTATACAAAGCTTACCGGAATTTGGAAGGATTTAGTTGAATTGACGGTCGAAGAAGGAAAGCTTACCGTAAAGAATGCGGTAGGATACTGGCAGGGCAATAAGTTCAAACGGTATAACAATTCGTACGTAAGCAATGATTTTGTTGTATCCAGAGGAAATACGTATTATTTGGGTGCGGATGGCAATAAAGTCACCGGATGGCAGACCATTGGGGGAGCAACGTATTGTTTTGACCAGAAAGGAATGATGCAAAAAGGCTGGCAGAAGAAAGACGAAGAGCGCTATTATATGAATGAGAATGGCGCGGCGCTTACCGGGTGGCAGAAATTAAACGACGCTGTTTATTATTTTGACAGCGCGGGGAAGATGCAGACCGGAGAGATCAAGATAGGTTTTGCAGAGTGTGTATTTGATGGGAATGGTAAACTGATTTCTAAAAAAGAAAGCGCTATTGATCCAAGTAAGCCGATGGTTGCGCTGACCTTTGACGACGGACCGGGAGAAAGAACCGGAGAACTGTTAAATCAGCTTGAGAAATATAATGCTCATGCAACGTTTTTCATGTTGGGACAAAAGATTGATTCCAATCCGAAAGCAGTGAAGAAGATGAAAGAGATCGGATGTGAACTGGGGAACCATTCCTACGATCATAAAAATCTGGCGCTATTAGATAAAAAGGGGATAAACTCTCAGATAAATCGAACGAACAAGAAAATCAAAGCCCTTACAGGAAATGGAGCAACGGTCATGCGCCCGCCATACGGTTCTATTGGAGGGGTTATGCGTGAGACATTAAATCTTCCGATGGTCTTGTGGAATATCGATACGCTGGACTGGAAGACAAGAGATGCCAAAAAGACAATCCGGCATGTGATGAAAAATGTGAAAGACGGAGATATTATCCTCATGCATGATATTCACTCGACAAGCATAGACGCAGCGTTAAAGCTGATACCGAAACTCCAGAAAGAAGGTTACCAACTGGTAACTGTATCAGAACTTGCCGCTGCAAAAAAAGTAGAACTGAAAAAAGGAGAAAAGTATACAGATTTCTAAATACAATTTCCAATAAAAATAACAGAGATTTCCGTTTGGGTGGAAGTCTCTGTTATTTTTGTTTACACAAACTTGCTTCTATGTTTTTCCAGAAGTTTATGGAGCTTGTCCGTAGGACTCATCACATTGCCCATCGTAATATCATGGTTGAATGCGTCAATAATGAGTGCAATAAATTTGCTCATATCTGCAACGACAAAATAAGGTTTCTTGTATGCTGCCGGAGGCAGATAGGTCAGATTCGTTGTGATTACGCGGTCGATGTAGCCCTTTTCGTAGTATTCGTCAAATTTTCCAAATCCATCTGTGAAAAGTCCGAATGTAGTACATACAAAGACGCGCACAGCCCCACGATCTTTCATTTGTTTTGCTACGTCCAGCATACTTTCGCCGGAAGAAATCATGTCGTCGATAATGATGACGCTCTTTCCTTTCAAATCCGTTCCCAGGAATTCATGAGCTACAATTGGATTCTTTCCATTTACAATGGTAGAATAGTCGCGGCGCTTATAGAACATTCCCATATCTACGCCAAGTACGTTTGAAAAGTATACTGCGCGGTGCATAGCTCCCTCGTCCGGACTGATGACCATGAGATGCTCTTTATCAACCATAAGGTCAGGCTCAGCGCGAAGCAGCGCTTTCATGAACTGATACGGTGGATTGAAGTTATCGAAACCATGGAGCGGAATCGCATTTTGTACACGAGGATCGTGTGCGTCAAATGTAATAATATTGCTGACGCCCATGTCAACAAGTTCCTGTAGTGCAAATGCACAGTCTAAAGACTCTCGTTTCGTTCTTTTGTGCTGTCTGCTTTCATACAGGAAAGGCATGATTACATTCAGTCGGTGAGCCTTTCCGTTGGCGGCAGAGATGATTCGTTTCAAATCCTGATAGTGATCGTCCGGCGACATATGATTGACATATCCGTTTACTGTATAAGTAAGGCTGTAATTACATACGTCTACCATTACGAACAGATCTTTTCCGCGGATGGAAGTATTGAGCATGCCTTTTGCTTCTCCGGTTCCAAAACGTGGACATTTGCAGTCGATCAGATAATTATCGGACTGATAGGTGGAAAAAAGAGGAGAATCTAAAGATTCCCGCAGTGTTTCTTGACGGAAGTTTACGATGTAGTTATTAATCTTTTTTCCCATATCGATGCAGCTTTCAAGAGCAGCAATTTTAAGCGGCGCTACCGGGAGCGCAGATTCCATTAGTTTAATATTTGGCATAATAATCTCCTGATTTGTAATGTTTTTAAGATACTATATTATTTATAGCATTAATTAGTATAAAAGGTCAATCTTTAGGTTGGAAATTATAATTCTTTAAATGCAGGGAGGTTTTCTTGTTGCATTTTTCACTCCTGTAATCTATACTTATCATATCAAAGGATTCTAATGAACTTGTTCTATAAGATTCAGAACCAATCGGTCAGAGAGTTCCAAGATTTTAAAATTACAATTAGATATGGCAGGAAAGCTGTTGTATATTTGCCCGAGTGTCCTTATAATAAGGCTATAAGACTATCTAATTTTACACCTTTCCTGTGGGAAGGAGCGTAAGATGAGTGAAGAAAAGTTACAATGGCACCCAGCGTTTGCGGCCGCACTGCGTATTACCTTATCAGACGAAATGGAATATTTGGATTTGCGGGAGGAATATTTATTAAGTAAAGCACCACCCAAGATAGATGTTCTAGTGATTAAGAAGCTAAAGGAGGTTTCCATACAGAAGAAGATAGGTCGAATTTTTCGAGGACATAATATTATTGAATATAAGTCACCAGAGGACTACTTAAGTGTTAATGATTTTTACAGGGCATATGGATATATTTGCTTTTATCAGTCTAACACAGACCATGTGAAGGAAATCAATCCAGAAGACATGACTATTACATTTGCCAGTAACCGTTATCCGAGAGAAATGTTCCGGCATTTGAAAAGGGTGAGAAATATAACTGTAGAGCGACAAAGTAAAGGAATATACTATCTCAAAGGAGATGCCCTTCCCATGCAATTTCTGTATTTAAAGGAATTGGATACAGAAGAAAATTATTGGTTACAGGCGCTTAGAACGAATTTAATGGCAGGAAAAGAAATCCGTACCTTAGTATCGAACTATGAGAAGAATAGACATTCCAAAGATTACTCCGCAGTGATGAATTTCATTGCGAGAGCAAATTGGAAACAGATGGAGGAGGAAAAACAGATGTGTGATGCATTAAATGAATTATTTGCAGAAGAATTGAAAGAAGCTGATTTCATCGGAAGTACAAGAGGTGCAATACGTGCATATTGTAATGTGGGGCTGTCTTATGATGAAACTCTTTCAAAGATAAAAGAAGAATATAAAATTACAGAAGAAAAGGCAAAAGAATTATTAGATAAGAACTGGAAAATTGTTTAGCTATACAGATATAGGGGTGAAAAAAGAGTATTGGAATTCTTATGATGATATAAACAAAGTAATATTGAAGTATATGGGAATGAAATAAAAATGCTGTGGGAGGTAGACTGTTTTGCATATGTAAGTTATACTTGTGTGATATGAGAAAGAAAGGATTTGTGTGTTTATGAAACATGTGCATAAAATAAAGTCAGTGCTTCCGGGCAGTATTGCGGAGGAACTGGAGATTGAGCCGGGAGATAAGCTGCTGGCGATCAATGATACGGAAATTGAGGACGTTTTTGATTATCATTATATGGTAAATGACGAATATCTTATAGTTCTTATCGAAAAGCCGGATGGTGAACAGTGGGAACTGGAAATCGAGAAGGATTATGAAGAAGATCTTGGCATTGAGTTCGAGCAGGGACTTATGGATGAATACCGTTCCTGCCGCAACAAGTGTATATTTTGTTTTATCGACCAGATGCCGGAAGGGATGAGGGAGACACTTTATTTTAAAGATGATGATTCCAGACTTTCGTTCCTTCAAGGGAACTATGTGACGCTTACGAATATGAGCAGTCATGATATTGATAGGATTATCCATTATAACCTTGGACCGATTAATATATCTTTTCAGACTACGAATCAGGAACTTCGATGCAAGATGCTTCACAACCGGTTTGCCGGAGAGGCGCTTAAAAAGGTGGACAGGCTGTATGAGGGCGGGATTCCCATGAATGGACAGATTGTGCTTTGTAAGGGTGTGAACGATGGGAATGAGCTGGAACGCAGTATTGGTGATCTGTTAAAGTATGCGCCCCTGCTTCAGAGTGTGTCTGTTGTTCCGGTAGGACTTACTAAATACAGAGACGGGTTGTTTCCGTTAGAGCCATTTTCAAAGGAAGATGCGAAAGAGGTTCTTCGCATCATTCACAAATGGCAGGAAAAGGCATACAAGGAGCATGGGATTCATTTTATCCATGCCGGAGATGAATGGTATATTTTAGCCGGAGAAGAACTTCCCAAAGAGGAGTGCTATGACGGTTATCTGCAGTTAGAAAACGGCGTCGGCATGTTGCGGCTTTTGATGAGTGAATTTGAGGAGGCATATGCAGACCTTGAAGGAGACGACAGAGTAAGAGAGGTGTCCATAGCTACCGGATACTTAGCTTATCCGTATATTCTGTCTATGGCAGAACGGCTGGAAGAAAAATATCCGGCGTGTAAGGTGCATGTGTACGCCATCCGTAACGATTTCTTCGGGGAGAAGATTACGGTGTCCGGGTTGATCACAGGAAAGGACCTGATGGTACAGCTTAAGGGCAAAACGCTGGGAGAGTGTCTGCTGCTCCCATGTAATATGCTTCGGGAACAAGAACAGGATTTTCTGGATGATGTGACGCTTCGGCAGGTGAAAGATACTTTACAAGTGCGTGTGGATATTGTAAAATCAAGCGGACGAGACTTTATAGACGCTGTTTTGGGCGAATGATAAAGGAAACTTCAAATGGTAACTAAAAATATGATGATATTATAGTAGGAGTATAAACAATGAGTAAACCAGTAGTGGCCGTTGTTGGAAGGCCGAATGTAGGGAAGTCAACGCTTTTTAATGTGCTGGCAGGAGAGAAAATCTCCATCGTAAAAGACACTCCGGGAGTGACCAGAGACCGTATCTATGCAGATGCAAGCTGGCTTGATAAAGAGTTTACACTGATCGACACCGGCGGTATTGAGCCGGAGAGCAAGGATATTATCTTGTCACAGATGAGAGAGCAGGCGCAGATTGCTATTGATACGGCAGATGTGATTTTGTTTGTTACGGATGTCAGACAGGGACTTGTGGACGCAGATTCTAAAGTGGCGGATATGCTCAGGCGTTCCGGGAAACCGGTGGTGTTGGTCGTAAATAAAGTGGATAATTTTGACAAATTTATGCCGGACGTGTACGAGTTTTATAATCTTGGAATCGGCGATCCGCATCCAATTTCAGCGGCGTCAAGACTTGGCATTGGAGATATGTTGGACGCAGTTTCTGAGTATTTTCCGGAAAAGACCGGCGAGGAGGAAGCAGATGAACGTCCAAGAATCGCCATTGTAGGAAAGCCGAATGTGGGAAAGTCCTCCATAGTTAATAAACTGCTTGGTGAAGAGCGGGTGATCGTCTCTGATATTGCAGGAACAACGAGAGACGCTATTGATACAGAAATCGTCCATAACGGAAGAGAGTATGTGTTTATTGATACGGCGGGGCTTCGACGTAAAAATAAAATAAAAGAAGAGCTGGAACGATACAGTATTATCCGTACGGTGACGGCAGTAGAACGTGCAGACGTGGTTCTTATTGTCATCGACGCGGTGGAAGGCGTGACAGAGCAGGATGCAAAGATTGCAGGAATTGCCCATGAGAGGGGTAAGGGGATTGTAATTGTGGTAAATAAATGGGATGCCATCGAGAAGAATGACAGAACCATGAGAGAGTATGAGAATGAAGTAAGAAGAGTGCTTTCTTTTATGCCGTATGCAGAGATTATGTATGTATCCGCCCAGACAGGGCAGCGTCTTGCGAAGCTTTATGACGTAATAGATATGGTGATTGAAAATCAGACACTCCGCGTTGCCACAGGCGTACTCAATGAGATTATGTCAGAGGCAGTTGCTATGCAGCAGCCTCCGTCAGACAAAGGAAAACGTCTGAAACTGTATTATATTACGCAGGTGGCTGTGAAACCGCCGACATTTGTAATCTTTGTCAATGACAAGGAACTTATGCATTTTTCTTATACAAGGTACTTGGAAAACAAGATTAGAGAGGCTTTCGGATTCAAAGGAACGTCTCTGAAATTCTTCATCAGAGAGAGAAAGGAGAAAGATCAGTAACGATGGAACGCTTCATAAGTGTAATGATTGGATATGTCTTTGGATTATTACAGACAGGGTACTTCTATGGAAAACTGCATCATGTGGATATAAGGCGTGAAGGAAGCGGTAACG
Organism: uncultured Dorea sp.; assembly: GCA_910578495.1. Classification (GTDB taxonomy): domain Bacteria; phylum Bacillota; class Clostridia; order Lachnospirales; family Lachnospiraceae; genus Dorea_D. The sequence goes on along the minus strand of CAJTRE010000024.1, from coordinate 26,297 downwards.
CAGGGACAACGAATGCACTCAGAACGATGGGATGGAAAGCCGGAGCCGTAACTTTTCTGGGGGATTGTTTTAAATGTGTGTTTGCAGTTCTGGCAGTTTATCTGATATACGGGGATGCAAAAGCAGATATTTTCCCACTCCTTAAATTATATACCGGCATGGGTGTCATTTTGGGACATAATTTCCCGTTTTATTTGAATTTTAAAGGGGGAAAAGGAATTGCGGCAACAGCGGGGCTTCTGATCAGTACAGTTAATATCTGGCTGGTGCTTATCTGTCTTGCGGCGTTTGCAGGTGTTGTTGGAATTACAAAATATGTTTCCGTTGGCTCTCTGGCAGTAGTTGTGATATATTTTATTGGGATTGTAGCCTATGGACAGATGGGGTATTTCGGCATGTCATTCGGTGCGTTATGGGAGATGTACGGGGTGGCCGCTTTTCTAATGATTCTGGCATTTTATAGACATAGAGAGAATATTAATCGCTTATTATCCGGTACGGAGAATAAAATAAGCGTTGGCAAAAAATAATAAGATCAGGAGGAAGTATTATGGCAAATGTAGGTGTGATCGGAGCAGGAAGCTGGGGAACTGCGTTAGCGCTTCTGCTTCAAAAAAACGGACATCATGTTACGATGTGGTCGATCAATGAGGAAGAAGTGAAGATGCTTTCCGAGGAGCGGGAGCATAAAAGTAAACTTCCGGGTGTAAAGATTCCGGATGATATGGTCTTTACTGCAAATCTGGAAGAAGGTGTAAAAGGAAAAGATTTTCTTGTGATGGCGGTACCGTCAGCATTTACAAGAGCAACCGCGCACAAAATGAAATCGTTTGTTTCGGATGGTCAGATTATTGTAGATGTGGCAAAAGGAATTGAGGAAGATACGCTGATGACATTGTCACAGCAGATTGAGGATGAGATTCCACAGGCTATAGTTACGGTGCTTTCAGGGCCAAGCCACGCAGAGGAAGTAGGAAGAGGGCTTCCTACAACGGTTGTTATCGGTGCGAAGAAAGAAGAGACAGCGGCGTACTTGCAGGAGATGTTCATGAACGAGGTGTTCCGCGTATATACAAGCCCGGATATGCTCGGCATTGAGCTTGGGGGTTCACTTAAAAATGTCATTGCACTGGCAGCAGGTATCGCAGATGGCATGGGCTATGGCGATAATACAAAAGCGGCGCTTATCACAAGAGGAATTGCAGAAATATCCAGATTGGGTGTTGCTATGGGCGGCGCTATTGAGAGTTTCAACGGTTTGACCGGTATCGGAGATTTGATCGTTACATGTGCCAGTGTTCACAGCCGTAACCGTAAGGCAGGTTATCTGATGGGACAGGGCAAATCTATGGAAGAAGCCATGGAAGAAGTGCAGATGGTTGTAGAGGGCGTATATTCTGCAAAAGCAGCGTCAAAATTAGGAAAGAAATACGGTGTTTCGCTTCCGATCATTGATAAAGTCAATGAAGTGTTGTTTGGCGGAAAAGATCCGAAAGAGGCGGTTAATGAGTTGATGCTCAGAGATAGTAAAGCAGAGCATCTTGCTCTGCCATGGCAGAATTAGTTTTAGAGATAATAAAAATTATATGATAATGCATCTTATTTTCAGAAATAAGGTGCATTTTTTGATAAAATATAAGTAAGGTTTCATTGATGAGAGGTCATGGGGGGAGGTCCATGAAATGAAGGAAACAAAAATAAAAGTAATGATTGTGGAAGAGGGTGAAGTCAGGGCAGAATACCGGAGGCTTATGAAGGAACATCCGATTCTTCAGTTGACGGCAGAATGTGAGACAGAAGATGAAGCTATTGAAATCTTAAAGAAGCTTAGAGTGGATGTGCTGATTCTGGGACTGGAGATCCGCGGTGGAAGCGGTTTGTTTCTGTTAGAGCGTATAAGAGGAATGAATATTTGCAAGCCGTTTGTTGTAGTAGTTACGAATATAATATCGGAAAGACTGTATGAGCCTGTAAGGATTATGGGGGCGGATTATATTTGTTCTAAAAGCGCGATTAATTACTCACTGGATATTCCGCTTACGATCATTGAGCTTTGCGCGCCGTACCGGAAATCTGCTGAAACGAGAGAGTTTCAGAAGGGGGAACAGAGGCGTTCTTCTTTGACGGGTATCTATCAGAAGCGGATACACTGTGAGCTGGAAGCAATCGGTTTCCCACAGAGTGTGCATGGAACAAGTTATCTGGAAGAGGGGATCTTCTATCTTGTGATGTCGGATCAGACTTCGATTAGTACGACAAAAGAATTGTATCCTTATATTGCGGAAAAGTTTGCCACAAATGCAGGGAATGTGGAGCGGAATATCCGGGGTGTGATAGAGAAGGTTTGGACAAAACAAAATATGGAACAGGTGCGCAAACGGTATGGCGGAGATTGGAAGATGGATACCGGGAGACCGACGAATACGAAATTCATGAAATGGATGGCGGAAAAAGTGATTGGCAAGTATCAGTGGTAGCTTGGTTTTTGTGTCGAAAAATATGTCGATAAATGTCGATAAGTGAAAGGATTATCGAAAGATTTCCTGCCTGTTCCTGTGTTATGCTATTGTTCGTTTACAAAGGAAAAATGAGAAGGAGGACAATGGTATGGTATTGGCACATCAATTAGTAGTGATCACAAGAGAGGATAAGGAGGAGAATTTGTGGATAGACATGGACAGAGTATTTCTATCGCATCTTTTATTCTGCTATATGAAAGACAGTTTGATGTGGATTGACACGAGGTGGAATGGGAAAAAGCAGGTGGCCGGATTTCTGGAGGGAGGTTTTTCGGTGATCGACCGGAAGGAGATTGCAAAATTTCAGGATATTATGGAACAGTGGAAGCACTTGTTTTCCTATTCCCCGGAGGAATTTTATTTGACGGGCGAACTGGGAAGACGATGGAGAGACCAGGAGGGGGTTCTGGTGAGGAAGAGCGAGATACTGGAGGAATTGAATGCCTGTATACGTATTTGTAATACTGCCTTAGAGCAAGGGGCAAAAATCTTATACAGCGAAATTTAAAGGAGGGGTTCTAAACAGATACCGGCCGGGCATAGACTGTTATCAGCATAGCAAGGGGGTATTAAGATGAATACGTTTCAACTATACAGTGATATAAAAGCAAGGACAAACGGAGAGATATACATAGGAGTGGTAGGACCGGTCAGAACAGGAAAATCTACCTTTATCAAACGTTTCATGGATGTGATGGTACTCCCCCATATGGAAGATGAGCATATGATGGAGCGGACAAAGGATGAACTGCCTCAGTCGGCATCCGGTCGGACGATTATGACGACAGAACCTAAATTTGTCCCGAAAGAAGCGGCAGAGATTCAAATGGGTGAGGATGTTTCAGTAAAGATCCGTCTGATTGATTGTGTGGGATATATGGTGGAGGGAGCTTCCGGCCATGTGGAAGGGCAGGAAGAGCGGATGGTGAAGACGCCATGGTTTGATTATGAAATTCCATTTACCAAGGCGGCTAGTATCGGAACAAGGAAGGTGATTCATGACCATGCAACTATCGGCGTGGTAGTAACAACTGACGGAAGTATTGGTGAAATTGAAAGGGACAGATACCGGGAACCAGAGGAAAAGACGATCAGGGAGCTTCAGAGTATCGGAAAACCGTTTGTGGTGCTGGTCAATTCTAAAAAGCCGTATGGAGACGAGGCCAAAAAGATTGCTTTGGAAATGGAAGAAGCTTACGGTGTAAAGGCTTTGCCGGTAAATTGTGAGCAGTTAAAAGAAGAGGATATTTATCGGATCATGGAGGCAGTGCTATTTGAATTTCCGATTTCAGAAGTACAGTTCTTTGTACCGAAATGGGTGGAAATGCTTCCAAGAGATCACAGTATTAAACAAGATCTGTTATCTCATATCCGGGATATCATGGATCAGTTCCAGGAGATTAAAGACGCTGTAGCAGGTACGCTTCAGACGGAGAGTCCATACATAGAAGAAATGAAGGTGGATCATATTGAACTGGATACCGGATGTGTGAAAGTCCGGATTCAGGTCGCAGAACAGTTTTATTATGAGATGCTGAGTGAACTTACGGGAACACCGATTGCCGGACAGTATGAATTGATTGCCGCCATGAAAGATTTGTCCCGGCTGAAAGGGGAGTATGAAGGTGTTAAGGATGCCTTTGCCGCGGTGAAAATGCGCGGATACGGAGTGGTGAGTCCCAAGAAAGAGGAGATCACTCTAAGCGAGCCGGAAGTGATTAAACAGGGAAATAAATACGGAGTTAAAATTCATTCGGAGGCTCCGTCGATTCATCTGATACGTGCAAAGATCGAAACGGAGATTGCTCCAATTGTAGGAAGTGAACAGCAGGCGCAAGATTTGATTGGCTATATTAAAGAGAAAGGAAAAGGCGAGGAAGGAATCTGGGGAACGAATATTTTTGGAAAATCTGTAGAAGAGCTTGTGATGGACGGAATGAGAAATAAGATGTCTATGATCAATGACGAGAGCCAGGAAAAATTGCAGGATACGATGCAGAAGATTGTTAATGACAGCAGCGGCGGAATGGTGTGCATTATCATTTAAGATACCAAGGGTTCAAAGGTTTAAACCCACATGAGCTTGCTCATAGGTGGGTGAAAGACTTTGGAACCCGCCCCCCCCGATATGAGCATAAAAGTGGGATGAAAATCCCGCGATATGCGAATATTGGGCGGGATTGTGGGAGTGCGAAGCACAGAACAATCCGTAGGTATCATAGCCTGGGGCTTTTGCACCAACATCTTATTTAAGGATTGCATTATTTGAAGAAAAGGGGTAAAATTTTATTAACTGTTCGGTCATTCATATATGTTGGCACTTCCGCCGGGTTTGTATGCTGAACAGTTAATAAATATATGAAATAACACCAGAAAAATATTGGAGGTACCACCATGAAAGTTGCAATTCTTACAGCAAGTACAGAAGTATATAAAGAGAAGGAAGAGGATAAAAGCGGCGCAATGATCCGCCAGATTGTTGAGGAAGCAGGATTACAAATCGTGTTTGCAAAAGCACTTCCATTAGACCGCAAGGTATTATCTACAGTGATGCAAAGGTTGTCAGACGGTCAGGTTGCTGATTTGATTCTTACCACCGGAGGAGCTGGATGTTCACCGGCCGATTGTACGCCGGAGGCAACTTCGGATATTATTGAAAAGACGATTCTTGGGATTCCGGAGGCTATGCGCATGCATATGATGAAGCTCACCAAACGTTCGATGTTAAATAGAGCCGTAGCCGGAATCAGAGGAAAGACATTGATTGTAAATCTTCCAGGAAAATCCGGCGCTGTAAAGGAATGTCTTGAGTATCTTCTCCCGGAACTGGTTCATGGTGCGGAAGTAATTAAAGGAGAGGCATAAGATGCGTGTAAGTATTTATACAGACGGAGCGGCAAGAGGGAATCCGGATGGACCGGGAGGTTACGGAACGGTGCTTGAGTATGTGGATTCCAAAGGGGAACTGCATACAAAAGAGTTATCCCAAGGGTATGTGAAGACGACGAATAACCGGATGGAACTGATGGCGGCAATCGTGGGACTGGAGGCGTTAAACCGTCCCTGCCAGGTGGATGTTTACTCGGATTCCAAATATCTGGTAGATGCTTTCAATCAGCACTGGATTGACGGATGGTTGAAAAAAGGATGGAAACGAGGAAAGAATGAACCAGTGAAAAACGTGGACTTGTGGAAACGTCTTCTTCAGGCGAAAGAAGCGCATACAGTGACGTTTCATTGGGTGAAAGGTCATGATGGACATGCTCAGAATGAAAGATGCGATACCCTTGCGACTACGGCGGCAGATGGAGATGATCTAATCGTTGACGAGGGATTGTAAGGTATGGTATAATGCGGCTGAATAATTATCGCAAGTAAAACATGTAATCGCGGCTGCAGATGCCGAAAGGCGGCAGACGAGGAAAGTCCGGGCTTCATAGGGCAGGATGCCGGATAACGTCCGGTGGAGGTGACTCCAAGGCCAGTGCAACAGAAATGTACCGCGTTAGCAATGAGCGGGTACTGGTCAGGGATAAGCAGTCATTGTGAGCTTGCTTGCAAATGGCTGCTTGTTTATGACAGGGTACATGGCGAATGCCGCGTACTTAGAATTGCACAGCAATTCTAAGTACCGCTCCTTACTAACGTAAGGGTGGAAAGGCAGTGTAAGAGACTACCGCCCTGCTGGTAACAGCAGGGGCACATGTAAACCCCATCCGAAGCAAGACCGAAAAAAGACGATGCGGCGGCCCGCCGCGTCTTAGGTAGGTTGCTTGATCCCGTTGGCAACAGCGGGGCTAGATAGATGATTACTCAACGACATAACCCGGCTTATCGTTTTGCTTGAACGATGAAATAAGAAGTCTGTAATCTGGTTTGGATACAGACTTTTTATCATTTATGGAAGATTATATGAAATTATATTGAATAAGAATTGTAAATGTGCTACATTAGAAATAATATAATAAGTACGTGAGGAGGGAAAGAAAATGAAGAAAAAAATAAACGTATTATTATCAACAATTCTTGTTTCGGCGCTTGTCTTTTCAACAGCCAGCGTATCGAATGCAGAAGAGCCGGCAGTTAAGGAGACGGTGCAGAAAGCGTCAAATGACGAGTTGGCCGCTGTGGATGATGCGGCGATAGAAGCTGTACAGTCTGTGACCGAAGACAAATCTGTTGAAAATGTTGAGGCGAAAAAAGCTTTGCCGGCATCATCTATTAAAATTGCGACAGCAACAAGCGGAACCGATTCGGAGATAAAATCACTTGCAAGTAAGAGTGCAGGAGAGATTTACTTTGATGGAACAAGTGTAAAAGGAAATAGATGGGGATGGAGCCGGACTGTGTCATTTTCCAAAAAGGGAACACTTGTGTTAGCGGCACAGCGTGTATATGGAAATAAGAGTGTTAGTTTTGGTATTTATAAAGACGCGAATATGACGCAAAGAGTTGATTTAGATCTGTATTTGTCTGATTCTTCTATTAAAACAAGAGTTATTAAGATACCAAAAGCAGGAAAATATTATATGGGAGCTTATGCAGCGGCTAATCCTGAGGCGGATGTTCATGCGATAGCAACTTCTGCTTTATTTGTAAGTGGAGGAGACCGTACGATTACTAATAACAAACAGATTGCTGTAGGACAAAAAGATAAACAGATTAATTACTTTAAATTCAAAGCAACTGCTACTGGTTATGTGACATGTTATGCGAGTGATAAGTATATTAAGGTTGCACTTTGTAACAGTTCTAAAAAAGCATTATCCGGTTATACTAATGCAGGTTATAATCCAACTTATGGAGTAGTTAAAGGAAAATGGTATTACTTTAAAGTTTACTCTCGTTATAATTCGGAAGGTTCTTATACTTTTAAGGTAAAGCATGGTAAGATTGCTGAAAAGAGCGGAAGGACGAAGGCGAAAGCCTCAACGCTGGGCAGAAATTCAACAAGAAAAGCGACTATTACAGCGGGAAGCGGTCAGGCAGATTGGTATAAACTGAAATTAACAAGTAAAAGAACCTTTAAGCTTTATTTTAATGGGCGTACCAATGACAGATTGAAGATTGAGATATACCAGGGAAAGAAAAAATATACACGAACATTCTATAATACTCACAAGTCTTTGACATTGAGTTTTAGTGGAAGTTGGCCAAAAGGAACGTATTACATTAAAGTTTCCAGAGGAAATTCTAAATCTTCCGGCTGGTATTCTTTGAAGTGGAAATAGAATGGAATCATATATCTCCATAATAAAAAGTGTGCTTAGGCACACTTTTTATTATGGAATTATTTATAAGTCCTTATCGCTATTTCCGTCCATGATATTTCTCTTCACAATATTGGCAGCGGTAGATTTCTTTTTCCGGATCGGTAAGTACGAAGATGTGGTCCAGTTCCTGCTCAATAGATGTGATACATCTTGGGTTTTTGCATTTGATAACGTTCGTGATGGTCTTTGGCAGATGAAGTGTCTTTTTATCAACGATTTCTGCGTCTTTAATGATATTTACTGTAATGTTGTGATCAATAAAACCAAGAATATCAAGATCCATGAAATCAATGGGACATTCGATTTTCATAATGTCTTTTTTACCCATTTTACTGCTTTTTGCATTTTTAATAATTGCAACGCAGCAGTCCAGTTTATCTAAGTGCAGATATTTGTAGATGTCCATGCTGCGTCCTGCCTGAATGTGATCCAGAACGAAACCTTCCTCGATTTTGCCGACATTTAATGTATTATTCATAATATATGTGCCCCTTTCTTAAACCTCAATCTCCAGCAGTGTCAGAATCAGCGCCATTCGGATATAAACACCGTACTGTGCTTGTTTAAAATAAGCCGCTCTTGGATCATCGTCTACTTCCACAGAGATTTCATTTACCCTTGGAAGAGGATGGAGAACATACATATCTTTTGGAGCCAGTTCCATCTTTTTAGCGTCTAAGATATAGAAATCTTTCATGCGTACATAGTCTTCTTCGTTAAAGAACCGTTCTTTCTGTACTCTTGTCATGTAGAGAAGGTCAAGGTTTGGAAGTGCATCCTCTAAGCGTTCAACCTCTTCGTATGGAACGTCCTGTTTATCCAGCACGTCGGAGCGGATGTAGCTTGGGAGTCTTAATTCTTCCGGGGAAATCAGTACGAAACGGATGCCTGTGTATCTCACGAGAGCATGAATTAATGAGTGAACGGTACGCCCGAATTTCAGATCGCCGCAAAGGCCGATAGTCATATTGTCCAGACGTCCTTTCAGAGAACGGATGGTCAGAAGATCGGTGAGTGTCTGTGTCGGGTGCTGATGTCCACCGTCTCCGGCATTGATTACAGGGATTGTAGAGTGTTTACAGCCTACAATAGGCGCTCCCTCTTTTGGATGACGCATAGCGCAGATATCTGCATAGCAGGAAATCATGCGAATGGTATCAGATACGCTTTCTCCCTTGGCTGCTGAACTGGAATCAGCAGAAGAAAAACCTAGAACATTGCCTCCGAGATTATACATTGCTGCTTCGTGACTCAGACGCGTACGTGTACTAGGTTCATAAAATAGAGTTGCCAGTGTCCTTCCGGCACAGGCATGTGCGTATTTTGGACGGTTATTTTCAATATCATTTGCCAGATCCATTAATTTATCAAGCTCCTCTACGGAGAAATCCAGCGGGCTAATCAAATGTCTCATAAAAACCTCCTCTTCTTGTCTGTGTTAAGTTCTCCATACATCATATAATAAATAAAAAATATTTTCAATGTCTGGAGAGTATTTTTTCAAAGAAGAGTCCTGCTCCAAACCATAAAGGAGCATAATCAAGGCGGATGAGACCATTGATATTCATTGGAGCGCGGCTGTAATCCCAGGGGCAGGCGTCATATTTTCTAAGAAATGAGCCGGTCAGATATTCGCCTGCAAAAATGCAGCATGTATATACGCCTCCACGTAAGACCAGGCTTTTTCCTTTTAACAGCTTGCATATAGGGGAGAGAAAACTTGCCATGCCATAGATGGGGAACATCCAGATGGATGTGTTTCCGGTTAGTTTAGGATTCTCATTTTTCAGAGAATGAAGACCGGTAAACAGGATTTCCATACACCAGCCACAGGTTCCACAGGTTAAAAAATTATGTTTCATACTATTTAGTATGAGAAGGAACGGTAGATTTTATACAGGATTTTTGGTACAATAACGAGGAAAGGGACGGTTGTGCAGGAACAAACCGTCATTTGACGAGAAACACCATCGAGACTTTAGTCGAGATGGTATAATAACGAGGATATAAGAAAGCAGCATGAGGGAGAGAAGAAGTATGGAGGCATTGGAAGAATTAAGAAAGCAACTCGATGAGATAGACGATCAGCTTGTGAAATTGTATGAAGACCGGATGCGAATCTGCGCTCTAGTTGGAAAATATAAGATTAAAAATGGCAGAAAGGTGATGGACCGCCAAAGGGAACGAGAGAAACTACAGGATGTGGAAAGTAAAGTTTCTTTGGAATATAATAAAAAAGGAATTCGGAAACTCTATAAACAGTTAATGTCCATGAGCAGGAGATTACAGTACCGGCAGTTCGCTCAGGCGTTTTTGTGTGTGAACATTTTTGGGAGGAAGAGGGGCTAAGACATGAGAACCAATGAACTGATGTTATATAAACATATGGAAGAGGGGCAGATTCTAAATGACATGACATTTCTCATGGACAATTATGCCAATAATTATTATAACCTTGAGGATATGAAAGGGCTTCTTTTTGATGTTGTAAATGAGCTTCTGGAACTGGCGGTTAGCCATGGTTTCGAAGGGAATCTCTGGCAGGATTATCTGACATTTTTGCTGGCATGCCATGAAAATGCGTATAGTACGTCCTGTGAGATTGTCGGGTCTGTGGAAGGTAGTATTAATCAAGCAGCGCTCCATGATTTTGCAATTTTCAGGGAGCTGTTTCAATATGATTTTAAAGAAATGGAGTATACTTTTGGCGTAGAGTGTCTGGCTGTAATCTGGAACTATATTGGAACCAAGGGGTATGGGAAAGTATTTAATAAACGAATCCGGAACCGGATCTGTGAACTTAGTAAACAGTTATCCCGGACACATTCAGCGGAAGAATTTAAAGATATACTGACACAGTTTTACAAAGAGTTCGGAGTCGGGAAATTGGGGCTTCATAAGGCGTTCCGCGTGGAGCACACAGAAGAGGGAGCGCACATTGTACCGATTACGAAGATTGCTCATGTACAATTAAATGATCTGGTGGGTTATGATCTGGCAAAAAAGAAACTGGTTGATAATACAAAAGCCTTCGTGGAGGGGAGACGTGCCAATAACTGTCTGCTTTACGGAGACGCAGGAACCGGGAAATCTACTTCAATCAAGGCGATTTTGAATCAGTATTACGACCAGGGGCTTCGCATGATTGAGGTGTACAAGCATCAGTTTCAAGAACTGAACGATATTATTGCACAGGTAAAGAACCGGAATTATAAGTTTATTATCTATATGGACGACTTGTCTTTTGAAGAGTTTGAGATTGAATACAAATATTTAAAAGCCGTTATAGAAGGCGGACTTGAGAAGAAACCGGATAATATACTGATTTATGCTACATCTAACCGCCGCCATTTGATTCGGGAGACATTTCGGGACAAGGAAGAGCGGGACGAAGAAATTCACGTAAATGATACGGTGCAGGAGAAATTGTCACTGGTGGCAAGATTTGGCGTTACGATTTATTTCGGGAAACCGGAAAAGAAAGAGTTTCAAGAGATTGTGCGCAGACTGGCCGAGAAACAGGGGGTAGATATCCCGGAGGAACAGTTGCTGCTTGAGGCAAACCGAAGGGAGCTTTCTCATGGGGGAATGTCCGGAAGAACGGCGCAGCAATTTATCGATCATTTATTGGGGACGAGATGAAAAAAGAACTGACAACAGGAAATGTACAAAAGACGCTGCTGTTATTTTCTGGTCCTATGATTTTGGGAAATTTACTACAGCAGTGCTATAATATTGCGGATACGCTCATTGTTGGGCGTTTCTTAGGAGCCGGCGCTTTGGCGGCGGTGGGCTCGGCGTATACACTGATGACATTTTTGACATCGGTATTAATTGGACTTTGTATGGGAAGTGGAAGCGTATTTTCTTTCTATTTTGGGAAGCGGGATGAAGAAAAGATGAGAGAGGGGATGCGGACTTCCTTTATCTTTGTGGGCGTCATTGCGCTTGCTATGAATATTGCCGTATTTGCCGGATTAGATGCAATCTTGAGATTACTTAGAGTTCCGGAGGATATATATATTATTATGCGGGATTATGTGCAGATTATTTTTCTGGGGATTTTTTTCGTGTTTTTATATAATTATTTTTCTTTTTTGTTGAGAGCTGTAGGAAATTCGGTGCTTCCTCTTTGGTTTCTGGCAGTGTCTACGATTGTTAATATTGTGTTGGACCTTTTGTGTGTGATTGTTTGGCATATGGGGGTGTCAGGTGCGGCATGGGCCACTGTGATTGCACAGATGACAGCCGGTGTGGGGATTGCGGTTTATACATGGATAAAAGAACCGGAACTTCGATTTTTCGGTGTACCGCGCAGAGCCTATCGTGTGATGATGAGGGAAACCCTGCCTGAGATTGCAAGATTTTCCCTGTCTGCCAGTATTCAGCAGTCAGTTATGAACTTTGGGATTCTTATGATACAGGGACTGATCAATAGTTTCGGAACGATAGTTATGGCGGCGTTTGCGGCGGCTGTGAAGATTGATTCTTTTGCTTATATGCCGGCACAGGAATTCAGTAATTCATTTTCTATCTTTACTTCCCAGAATTATGGGGCCGGAGATAATAAGAGGGTGAAAGAGGGAGTGCGAAGTTCTGTAAAGATTACGTTGTTTTTCTGTATAGCTGTGTCGGTATTCATATTTGTGGGAGCGAAATATTTGATGACGATATTTGTAAATCCCGAGGAAACGGAGATTATCCGTATTGGCGTACAGTATTTGAGAATTGAAGGAACGTTTTACTGTGGAATCGGACTTCTGTTTCTTCTGTATGCCTATTACAGAGGAATCGGGAAGCCGGAGATGTCAGTGGTTCTTACGGTGATTTCTCTGGGAACTCGTGTGATTTTGGCATATACACTAGCGCCGGTCTTTGGTGTTGCTATGATTTGGTGGGCGATACCGATTGGATGGTTTCTGGCAGATTTGACAGGAGTTTTGTATATGAATAAGAGTAAGATAGGACGTTGATTTTTGCGAAGATTTGATGATAAACTATGAGTGTATAGTGATATTTGAGAAAATATAGATTTGTAAAGGATAGGGAAGGAGGATATGGTTATGAATTATGAATTGAGACATTTTAATACACCACTTCTTCGTTTTCATGCAACGGAAGACAGTAGTATTCCAGAGATTGAGATTACTTGGAAGAGTGAGGAGAATAGAAAATTATTTCCATTGGATCTTGAGGTTTCTGAAAACGGGCTTGTAAAATGGCTGAAACACAGGACAATTCCTAAAAATCGTGCGTATGTTCATAATTTTTTGAGTAAGTGCGGACTTAACCTAAATCGTCCTATGAATATAATTCGTGTGTCGAAAGGATTATCTTTAAATGATTGTTACTGGATTGTAGAGGAAGGCTTCGATGGGACTTTTGAAAAGTTTAATTTATATGACAACCGGTTTAGTCATATATTAGCGTTAATTGCATTTACCGGTTATGGAAGCAGCGTTCGAACTTCACTTGCTTCTTGTCCGGAATTCACGACAAATGGCATGCTGCCAAAGTGCTGGAGAAGAAGTGATGGGGCAGTTAAACTTTATAAAGGAGGAACCAGAGGAGCTTCTAATACAGGCAATGAACCATATTCCGAATATTATGCGGCGCAGATTGCCAGGGGGTTAGGTGTTCAGGCAATTCCTTATGGACTTTCCAGATGGGAAGGTGAGCTTTGTTCTACTTGTGAACTATTCACAAGTAAGAAATATGCATTTTTGCCGGTAGGAAGAGTTGTAACATCCGGTGGTATGAAAGAGGTATGGAAATATTATGAGCATATGGGAGAAGTTTATGTGGAAGCACTTCGTGATATGCTAGTATTAGATGCAATAATCTGTAATACAGACAGACATTTTGGAAATTTTGGATTTTTAGTGGATAACCGAGCAAATAAAATTGTAGCTCCTGCGCCGCTTTTTGATCATGGAAATTCTCTTTTTAATTATGTAGGACGTGAGGATTTAGAATCGGAAGAGGCATTTTCGGCGTACGTGGATACTTTACAGCCCTGTGTATATGATGATTTCATTGGAGTGGCTAGAAAAGTTTTACAACCGCGGCATCGTTTAGGACTGCGGAAATTAACCAACTTTCATTTTAAAAAGCATACGAGATATAATTGGCCGAAAGAGCGGCTTGAAATGGTGGAGCATCAGATACAGAAACGAGCCGGAGTAGTGCTTAAAAAATAGAACACTGATTTTTAGAAAAAGACTATTCCAGTGTTTTTTCATCAAATTGAAAAAGCAATTCGTTTGTATCTAGAACAGACAACTGTTTTTGAAGGGCAAATATAAGGATAGAATCACGTCTAGTTTTAGGGTATAGAATATTTTCTCCAGCTAAAGTTAATCCTTTTTGAGTTTCTTTTAATGATAACTGTAATGTTAATGACAGGGCAAGGATTTTATCTCTTCCAGGACGCCTTGTTCCATTGATAATTTGATATCCATAATTTCTTTGAATCTGAGAGTTTTCAATTATAGATGCAATGGATAAAGAACGGTTGTGCTTTAGAATTAATTCGTTGATATATTCATGGAATGTCTTTGGCATGGATTGTTCTTCTAAATATTCTGTATATTTTTTTAGCTGTTCTTCTGTATTGACAGAGGAGAGGACTTTCAATAATTCATTTGTCGTTTTTTTATTCGTTGGTTTCATTTGCATCATCCTTGTAATGTTTGTAAATGTATTCTATAATTTTCAAATAGAAAAAGCAAGAGGGGGATAGTTATGACTTTAGCAGAGGAGTATCGTTTGTCGGAATATGAAGAACTTGGCTTGCTTCGAGATACAGAAGATATTTACATTATGAGAAATACCATTGACGGTACAATTTGTGTGAAAAAACAAGTTCCGATTGCATTGAAAAATATATATTATTTTTTGAAGTTTCAGCAAAATTCTTATATTCCTCGTATATATGAGTGCATTGAGAAAGGGGAAATATTAATTGTTATAGAAGAATATTTACCGGGTAAGAATTTAGAAGAAGTTTTGAAGGAGCGATGTTTTACAGAGCATGAAGCTGTTGTAATTGCAATCCAGTTATGTCAGGCTCTGGAGCCTTTACATAGTGCGAACCCACCTATTATTTGCCGGGATTTGAAAGCTGCAAATATCATGTTGGCTGGAAAAGACAGAGTGAAAGTAGTAGATTTTGATATTTCAAGAGAGTATCAGGAAGGGATGACTCATGATACGAAAATGATGGGGACAGAAGGGTATGCGGCACCAGAACAATTTGGATTCAGGCAGACGGATGCGCGAACAGATATTTATGCAATAGGAGTACTGCTAAATTATATGGTGATACATAAATTTCCGCTTGAAGAAATAGCTGCCGGGAATTTGGGAATGATTATTCGGCGTTGTATCGAAATGAATCCGGACGACAGATTTCAGAATGTATGGGAATTGGAAAAGGAGCTGTTTAAATATCAGGGAGTAGAAAGTAATGTTGTCTCCAAAAGTGGATTGGAAAAAAGGGAGTATAAAAGAAGCTTTCTGCTGCCAGGGTTTCGAAGTGGTAAAATATGGAAAAAGTCAGTATCTGTTATGGGATATGTTTTTCTTGCGGCAGTTTGTTTTAAAATGGAATTGTCTACAGAAGAACGAGTATTAACACAGGGAATGGAGCGGTTAGAACAGATAATTATTTTTTTGGCTATGCTGGTATTTATTGCGCTTCTGTTTGATTATCGAGAAATTAGAGCGTTTCTACCTGTTTTAAATAGCGAAAAGCGTTGGTGCAGAATTATGGGCTTCGCGCTTGCCGGGCCAATTTTGTTTGTTGCGGCAGCTTTTGTTTGTGCTATATTAGAAATGCTGCTGTTTTAGCGCAATTGCAAAAATGTATGCTGACAGCATACCTAAAATAGAAAAGAGAAGATTAAAATGAAAGATGACTAAGTTATTTGAAAAAATACCGGATGCATCTTTTATTTTTTTTGATGTTCTAAGTGTTCTTTCAAAATCATGTTGATATATTGAGAGAAAGAACGGTTATCGTGTTCGGCAAGTATTTTGATTTGTTCAATAATATCAGCATCTAAAGTAATACTTACTTTGTTTTTTAGTGGTTTCATTTTACACCTCAACTTATTATGGCAGAATAGTTACATACTATCTAAATATATACTCTAAATCATTGACAAATACCACTAAGTAGGATAAAGTAGTATAAAGTAGGATTCTAAAAAGATAAAAGAATCAAGAGTACAAATTTATAGGAGAGAGCAAGATTATGAGAAAAGAAGAAAATGAAATGAAAATCTGTAAACATTGTCGGTCACAGATACCGAAAGGAGCAAAGATTTGCCCGAACTGCCGGAAAAAGCAAGGCGGAATTGTAAAATGGATTGTTGTTGTAATTATTGTAATGTTTGTTATAGGCGTTGCTATGGGAGGTGGAAATGAAGAACCGACAGCAAAATCTAAAAAAAATGAGACAGCAAAGAATGAAAAAGCAGAATTTTCTCAAAATGAGACAGTATCATTTAAAGGAGTTGATTTTGCAGTGACAAATGTAAAAAAAACTTCAGGAAGTGATTTTGATACAGCCAAAGAAGGATATGAATATGTTATTGTATCAGTTAAAATAGAGAATAAATCAGAGGAGAAAATTTCATATAATCCATTTGACTGGCAAATGGAAAATAGTAATGGACAGGAAGAATCTACTACATTTACAACCATAGATAGTGATACGGCATTGTCTAGTGGTGATTTAAACGCAGGGGGAGTTGTAGAAGGTACATTGGCTTTTGAACAACCACAAGGAGATGCTGGCTTGAAATTGAATTACTATGCAAATGCAATATTTGACAATGAAGCATCATTTAAAATTAAATTAGATTAAGTGTTTTTTTATTTTTTCGTATTATCTTGACACACTTTATAACAAAATGTATGATATTTGTAATATATATATTACAAATGTAAAGGAGGATGATTATTATGGAAAGAAAAGTTGTTAAGATGACGGAAGCGAAAAAATTGGCTGTTTTTACAGAGCCTTTGCCGGAACCGGGACCTCATGAAATGGTAATTCGTATTACGATTTCAGGAATTTGTCACAGTGAGATGCCTACATATCTTGGAGAGGGTTCTATGGAGATGAAAGGACCTCTTGGATTTTCACGTATTGTAGATTATGTTCCATATCCGGCTTCTTTCGGACATGAGCCGACAGGTGTGGTAGAGAAAATCGGCACTGAGGTTACAAGATTTAAAGTTGGAGATCGGGTTTCAGGAGCAGGCGGCGGAGCATTTGCTTCACATATTGTTTCCAGCGAATATGCACCACTTGTGAAATTGCCGGAGAGTATTTCTGAGTATGATTGTCTCGCAGAACCGGTAATGTGTTGTTGTAATATAGTGCAGGCAGTAGAAAAGAATATGAAAGAAGACGGATTTATTGCTGTTGTAGGATGTGGTTATATGGGACAGGTTTGTTTGAGCCTGCTTCATGCACATGGAGTTAAGAATATTGTGGCTTTTGATCCTCGTGCAGACCGTCGTGAGAAGGCAATGGAACTTGGAGCATCTTACGTATTTAATCCGAGTGAAGAAGAAGCAGTTAAGAAAGCAATTGACTTAACAGGAGGCGTTGGATTTGACCGTGCCATTGAATTGGCAAAGGATCTTTCCGGCTTAGCAGTAGCCGTATCGCTTATGAAGATGCCGACAGCAGATGATCGTGGAATTATTGCAGCGTCTTCTGTATATGATAAACATGAGATGTGGCCGACAAGTCTTGGTTTTGATTTAATGTGCAGATGTCCGGAACTTCATTTTGTCCATCCGGGATTTATTCCGGACATTCATGGATTGATGGAAGAAGCAGTAGAAGCATACGAGAAAGGCTATTTACCAAAAGATGGTTTTATTACACATCGTTTTACACCGGAAGAGATGTGCGAAGCTTATGAGTTGATGGAGAAGGAAGAAGCAGGCTATTTGAAAGGTGTTGTAGTTTTCAATTAAGTTGACAAACAAAAGCTTACCAGATAACCCAGTATTATAAAAACCGTGCAGCGTTAATCTTGCACGGTTTTTATGTTAGAAATGTCGGAATCAATCACTAGTGAGTAATTGGTATAATACACTACAAATCCCGGCTTTGCACCATTTGGCTTTTTAACGTGTTTTTTTTCTACATAGTCGATTTCCACTTTGTCACTTCCGCGGTTTTTTGAATAATAAGCGGCAAGTTTTCCTGCTTCCTCAAAGGTGCGGTCCGGAAGTTCATCACCATTGGTCTTTACAATGACATGAGAGCCGGGAGCACCTTTGGCGTGAAACCACCAGTCGCCTCCTGTGGCAAAATTGAAAGTCAGATCGTCATTCTGTAAATTATTTTTTCCCACATACATATGATAGCCGTCACTGGAAATATAGTGCATCGGTTTGTTTACAAATTTTGTCTTTTTCTTCGTGAATTTTCTTCGTACATATCCTGTTTCAATTAATTCTTCTTTAATCTGTGCCAAATCAGCTTCACTAAGCGCAATGTCCAGGGCGTTACTGATAGATTCTAAATAACGGATGTCATCGGAAGTTTCCTGAATTAGTTCTGACAAAGCTTCGCAGGTACGTTTCTGTTTATTATATTTTATAAAATACTTCTGTGAATTTTCCTGTGGCGTCAGTTGTGTGTCTAAGGGAATCGTAACTTCCTCGTTTGTGTAATAGTTCAATGCTTTTAATTCTCTGGCGCCGGCTTCCAGACTATATCCATACACATTGATAAGCTCTCCATAAACCTTAAATTTTTCACGATTCTCTGTGTCTTTTAACTGTTTGGTTTGTAAATCGTATTTTTTGCGGTTACGTTCTAAGGCAGTCTGCACTACATGGCGCAGATCAGCGCTTTTTTGGCGGATGCGGGTAATGGTATTTTTTGAGGCATAGTAAGTTAAAAGCACTTCGGAAATGGAAACGAAATCTTGTTTTTTGTACTTTTTATAATGAGACAGAGGAATAGCGCTGAATTCCTTTGGTATATTTCCGTCATAATAAATTGCAGCATGAAAGTTGTTGTTTCTCACATCATCCATATAATAAGAAAACTGCTTATGCAGATGGAGAAGTATATCTTCGTTCATCACACTTGCAGGAATACCGGACTCCAGACCTGCGAGGAAGCATATGTCTTCTGCAACGACCGGGCTGATACCTGTAAAGCTTGTGTAGACAGCTTTACTTACTGCCATTGGTTTTTCTTTTAAAGCAGTAATGAAAGTGGAAGAGTCTGCAGTCAGCGGATCAAGTTTTTCCATGGTATCCGGGATGAAATATTCTCTTCCGGGCAGTACCTCGCGGACAGAACTCATCTGTGCAGAAACGTGTTTAATACTGTCAATAATTATGCCTTTATCGTCACAGAAAATAATATTACTGTGTTTACCCATGATTTCAATAATAAGGCATTTTTGGCGTAAATCACCCAGTTCATCCAAATGCTCGATATCAAAGTGGATAATACGTTCAAGTTTCGGTTGGGAAATATTTACAATACGCCCGTTTCCAATGTGTTTTCTGAGCAGCATACAGAAATTAGGCGCTGTCATAGGACTTGTTTTGCTTTCTTCTGTGAGATAGATGAGAGGAAGAGAAGCGTTGGCTGAAATGTAGAGCTTCTTCTGTCCATTAAGTGTTTTTATTGTTAGCAGCAGCTCATCCGGTTCCGGCTGGGCAATCTTGGCGATGCGCCCGCCTGTTAAATGTTCTTTTAATTCATGTGTGATGGCTGCAACTGTAATTCCATCAAATGCCATAATAGGGTTAGTTCCTTTCAAGTAGTTTGATTTTGATAAACTCGCAGTGCAAGTATCTCCAGAGCAAAGCACTGTCGATACAGGGCATTCGCCCTATACCCTATGCTAACCAGTCATCATCCTGCAAGCAGTCTGATTTCTGGTTAACATGGGGTGCACTGCTCATTGCTTGTAGTATAACATAGTTGACTCTGTATTCCAAATGTCTTATAATAAAAAGGCGAAAAAACGAAAAGAGGACCTTGCTATGATCAAAAGTATGACAGGTTTCGGACGTTGTGAAATTGCCGAGGGTGAGCGCAAGTTTACAGTGGAGATGAAGGGGGTAAATCATCGCTACTTAGATACTAACATCCGTATGCCGAAGAAACTGAATTTTTTTGAAACATCTATCAGAAGTCTCCTGAAACAGAGTGTTTTGAGAGGAAAAGTGGATATATTTATTACATATGAAGATTTGTCGGAAAATCAGGTCTCTTTGAAGTATAATGAGACGTTGGCGGCAGAATATCTTAGTTCTCTGAAGAAGATGCAGGAACAGTTTTCTCTGGAAAATGATATTCGTGTGTCCACATTGTCCAGATACCCGGAAGTGCTGACTATGGAAGAACAAGCGATTGATGAGGAAGAACTGTGGAAAGGTCTAAAAAAAGCGTTGGACGGAGCCATCAGGCAGTTTGTGGAGACCAGAACTTTAGAAGGTGAGAATCTTAAAAGAGATCTTCTGGAGAAGCTTGATAATATGCTTGCGTTAGTGAAGCAGATTGAGGAACGTTCTCCGAAGATTATTGCGGAATATAAAGAAAAATTAGAGACAAAGGTGAAAGAACTTTTGGAAGATGCACAGATTGAGGACAGCCGTATAGCTGCAGAGGTTGTAATTTTTGCGGACAAGATGTGTACGGATGAAGAGATTGTGCGTTTGAAAAGCCATGTGACGCATATGAAAGAGACGTTGACGGCGGATGACAGCGGGATCGGACGGAAACTCGACTTTATTGCTCAAGAGATGAATCGTGAGGCAAATACGATTTTATCTAAGGCAAACGATCTGGAAGTTTCCAATATCGGCATTGAATTAAAGACAGAGATAGAGAAAGTAAGAGAGCAGATTCAAAATATTGAATAGTTCAGAGTCGGGCAAATTTATAAAAGAAATGCGGTAAATGCTTGCATTTATGAGCAATTTCTTTTATAAATTTATCGGGCGGATACGCCCAGCCGAGAAAATATGAAATATTTTCGAGGCAGCCCGAAGCTGAAGAGCAAAAAAAAAGCCTCGAAGAGAGGCGATTTTGCGAATATGGTTTTGAATGGACGTCATATGAAATATTTTCGAGGCGCGCAGGACTGAAGGCAAGGAAAGGATATAGTAACATGGACAAAAGAGGAATTCTTATTGTAGTATCGGGTTTTTCCGGCTCTGGAAAAGGGACACTGATGAAAAAACTGTTGGAGGATTATGATAATTATGCGTTGTCAATCTCTGCTACAACAAGGTCTCCGAGACCGGGAGAAGAAGAAGGCAGAGAGTATTTTTTCAAAACTACGGAAGAATTTGAAAAAATGATTGCGAAAGATGAACTGATAGAGTATGCTAGATACGTGAATAATTACTATGGAACGCCTCGTGCGTACGTAGAGAAGCAGCTTGTAGACGGAAAGGATGTTGTTCTGGAGATTGAGATTCAGGGAGCATTGAAAGTAAAAGAGAAATTTCCGGATACGATGCTTTTGTTTGTGACGCCTCCTACTGCCGCTGAACTTAAAAATCGGCTTGTGGGACGAGGAACAGAGACGATGGATGTAATCGAGGAACGTATGAACCGGGCCAAAGAAGAAGCAGAAGGCATGGAAGAGTATGATTACTTGATTATTAATGATGACCTTGAAGATTGTGTGAGGGAAATGCACAGTATCATTCAGGGAGAACACAGAAGAAGTTTTCGAAGTCAGGCATTTATAGAGCAGATGAAACAAGAATTGAAAGGAGAATAGTGTATGTTACACCCATCTTACACAGACTTAATGAAAGTAGTAAACAAAGACGTTGAGGAAGGCGAGACAAAGGTAGTAAACAGTCGTTACTCTATTGTTATGGCTACTGCAAAGAGAGCAAGAGAGATTATCGACGGCAATACACCGCTTGTAAATACAAAAATAGGAGAAAAACCGTTATCCATTGCTATTGATGAGTTAAATCAGGCTCAGATTAAAGTGGCAGGGGAAGATGAAGAGTAAAAAGTAAACATTCAGGGCAGGTGCCGGGAGGTATCTGCCTTTCTTCTAAAAATAATGAATATGGAAGAAGAGGAGAACGTAATGAATATATTATTTATTTCATTGGGCTGTGATAAAAACCTGGTGGATTCTGAGGTTATGCTGGGACTTCTGGATGCGGAAGGATACAGGATTGTGGATGATGAGAATGAAGCTGACATTATTGTGGTCAATACATGCTGTTTTATCCATGACGCCAAAGAAGAAAGTATCCAGACAATTCTTGAGATGGCAGAGTATAAAAAGGGCGGACGGTTAAAAGCGCTGATTGTAACAGGATGTCTTGCTCAGAGATACCAGCAGGAGATTATGGAGGAGATTCCGGAGGTGGATGCGGTACTTGGAACGACTTCTTATGATAAAATCGTAGAAGCAGTGAAGGAAGCGTTGGAAGGAAGCGGAAATATCAAGATTTCCAGTATTGATGCACTTCCGTTTGTTGATACGAAACGTCTGGTGACAACAGGAGGGCATTTCGCCTATCTGAAAATTGCCGAAGGGTGCGATAAGCACTGTACGTACTGTATTATTCCGAAGCTTCGGGGAAATTACCGGAGTGTTCCCATGGAACGTCTGGCAGAAGAAGCAAAAGAACTTGCCGGACAGGGTGTAAAGGAACTGATTTTGGTAGCGCAGGAGACTACAATTTACGGAAAAGACATTTACGGTGAGAAGTCGCTTCATAAACTGTTAAAAGAACTTTGCAGCATAAGCGGTATCCGATGGATTCGGATTCTTTACTGCTATCCGGAGGAGATAGATGACAATCTTATACAGGTGATGAAAGAGGAGAAGAAAATCTGTCATTATCTGGATCTTCCAATCCAGCATGCCAGTGATGAGGTGCTGAAACGAATGGGAAGAAGAACATCAAAAGCACAGCTTGTAGAGATTGTAGAGAAACTTAGAAAAGAAATACCGGATATTGTGCTTCGTACAACACTTATTACAGGGTTCCCCGGTGAGACGGCAGAGCAGCATCAGGAAATGATGGAATTTGTGGACGAGATGGAGTTCGATCGTCTGGGAGTGTTTACTTACTCACCGGAAGAGGATACTCCGGCCGCCAATCTACCAGATCAGATTCCAGAAGAAGTAAAAGAAGACCGTCAGGCAGAGATTATGGAACTTCAACAGGAAATTGCATTTGAGCAGGCGGAAGACATGGTGGGAAAAGAAGTGCTTGTCATGATTGAAGGGAGAGTTGCTGATGAAAATGCTTATGTAGGGCGTACCTATAAAGATGCGCCGAATGTGGATGGATTTATCTTTATTCATACAGAAGAAGAACTGATATCAGGAGATTTTGCAAGAGTAAAGGTCACCGGGGCATTAGAATATGATTTGATAGGAGAGTTGTTATAATGAATTTACCAAATAAACTGACTGTTTTAAGAGTGATTATGGTACCGTTTTTTGTTTTTTTTATGCTGACAGACGCAGGAGGGATCGCTAACAAATGGATTGCCCTTGCGATTTTTGCAGTGGCAAGTCTTACGGATATGCTGGACGGGAAGATTGCGAGAGCAAGAGGACTTGTAACAAACTTCGGGAAATTTATGGATCCACTGGCAGATAAATTATTAGTTTGCTCTGCCATGATTTGCATGATCTCTACAGGACAGCTTGCTGCTTGGTTTGTAATCATCATTATTGCGCGCGAGTTTATTATCAGCGGATTTCGTCTTGTGGCGTCAGACAGCGGCATTGTTATTGCGGCAAGTTACTGGGGAAAATTTAAGACGGTAGCGCAGATGTTTATGGTGCTTGTTTTGATTGCAGATTTAGGCGGTGTGTTTGATATGGTCGGTACAGTGTTAGTCTGGGCGTCTCTCATTTTGACGATCGTATCACTTATTGATTATGTAGTAAAAAATATACAGGTGTTAACACAAGGAGGTATGTAGGATGTTAGAATTTACAGGAAGAACATTGGAAGAACAGGTAGTCAGCCTGTTGAAAGAGAAAGGGTTTGTGCTTACAACTGCAGAGTCTTGTACTGCCGGACTTTTGGCAGGCAGAATTATGAATGTGGCAGGGGCTTCAGCGGTATATAATGAAGGTTATATCACATATTCGACTGAGGCGAAAAAACGGATATTGGGAGTCAAACATGAGATTATAGAGAAGTACGGCGTGATCAGTCCTCAGACAGCATGTGAGATGGCAGAGGGAGCGGCAAGGAAAGCAGGGACGAGAGCGGCGCTCAGTGTGACCGGTATTGCGGGACCGGATGGAGGAACGAAGGAGCAGCCGGTAGGGCTTGTATATATTGGCCTTTTCTTGCAAGGAAAATTATGTGCAAGAATATGTGCAAAAGAATTTCGCTTTTATGGAGACCGGATGGAAAACAGGGAGAGTGCAGTTGAGGAAGCGTTAAAGTTTTTGGTGCAGAATTTACACACGATAAGAATTTAGGAAAGAGACATGAAAAAGGAGTAGATTGCATGGAAATTAAATTGCTGGAGCAGCAAGAATTATTACCGGCGCTCCATCTTGTATGGGATGTGTTTGTAGAAGATGTGGCACCGTCCTATAGTCAGGAGGGCGTGGCAGTATTTCAGGAATTTATTAGGTATGAAAATATAAACCGGATGTATCAAAACAGAGAGGTCTTGCTCTGGGGCGCATATGAGGGTGAAGAATTATGTGGAGTGATTGCACTGCAAACATCAGGGCATATCTGTCTGTTTTTTGTGAAAAAGAGCCGGCAGGGAAAAGGTATTGGAAAACTGCTTTATCAGACGGTATATAATTATTGCGCGTCACAGCTTCATATTGGTCGTTTGACAGTAAATGCGGCGCCGAATGCAGTGGTTCAGTATCAGCATTTTGGAATGCGGCAGGTGAGCGGCGAACAGTATGCAAGCGGAATGCGTTTCGTACCTATGGAAGCATTTGTCACGATGGGAATGACGCAGCCTGTACACACTAAGAAATCTCCGGCACTTGCGATTGCAATTGGAGCAGGAGTTGTCTTTATTCTGGCAATTGTCATAGGTGGATTTTTCTTGGTACATTTGGCGTATCGCATGTCTTTGGAATTGCCGGCGGAATTGTTTCGGGAGGCTCCGGATGGATATTATCATGAGCCATGGAGCGGTGATTTTTTTGATGATTATGACGATTATGGTGAGTATGATGGAGGAAACGACCAGCGTACGGATTCACAGGACTTTGGGTTGAACGCCATAGATGTTTACACAGCGCCCAATCTATCCTATGAGATGAAGGACGAAGTTTATGAGTACCAGGATGAAGAGAAGCAGTCAACGTTCATAGCATTTCAAGTGAAATATCCGCAGTTATCCGGCGGTGTGGGTAACGATTATGCCAAAGTCAATGAGGCGATCAAAAAATGTGCCATGGCGACAGTGGATGAGATATACACGAATCCAAGCGAAGGAGTGAAGGAAACGGTACTCAAGGCAAGTTCACCGGCATTAATCAGTTCTGTGAATTATAAAGTGTGTTATGCGGCAAATGATTTTATCAGTATTATATTCCAGGATGAACATGCAAAAGGAGACGCCAATCTTTATGACGGCGATCTACGTACACTTAATATCAATCTGAAAGATGGGAAAGTATATGAAGTCAAAGATATTATCAAATTAAGTGACGGATTTGTGGAAGAGTGGCTGGATGGGATGCGAGATGAGGCAGATAATGATTCATTTTTGTCTGAACTTAACAAAGAAGAGATGAAACAGGCATTGGCAGGCGATAGCAGGAACGGTATTTATACAGCGAATTTTTTTGTCAGCGCTGACGGCATTGAGATTGGTTATGATTTGAATTATCCAAAAGGTGATTCTCACAATCTTGGGTATATTTGGGTAACGGCTCCGTTTGATTTCGATGAAATCAAACCGCATATTGCGGATTCTGATTTCTGGGATTGTATAAATCAATAATTGATGGGTAAATTTGCCGGAAAATAGAAAAAATAATGGTTTTGCCATAAGTTTTCATAAAAAGTGATAATTGACGAATGTTGAAATATGTGAGAAAATAAATAAAGTATGGTGTTAAAGTTATAACAAACCTTACGACAGACAAATCATACATAGTTGAAAGGAGTTTTAAAATGATTTATTCACACGAAGTAGAAATGATGTGTCCGGTAGCGCAGGGTGCAAATCACGGACCAGCTCCGATTCCGGAAGAAGCAAAATGGGTAAAGGCAAAAGAAGTAAAAGATATTTCAGGTCTTACACATGGTATTGGCTGGTGTGCTCCACAGCAGGGAACATGTAAGCTGACATTAAATGTTAAAGAGGGTATTATTCAGGAGGCGCTTGTAGAGACGATTGGATGTTCAGGAATGACACATTCCGCAGCTATGGCTTCCGAGATCCTTCCGGGAAAGACTATTTTAGAGGCATTAAATACAGACCTTGTCTGTGACGCTATCAATACAGCAATGAGAG
>CAJTRE010000023.1 GCA_910578495.1 uncultured Dorea sp. | reverse complement strand
TACCAGTTCTTTTATTTTAAAAAAACTGGTGTCACATCATTGACTAATGTACATAATTGGCAATTCCTCTAAAACGCTCCTACTTTATAGACATAATTATCCCTCATCAGCTTGCGATGTCTTACTTTTTCTTTCTTTACCTTCAATTGTCCTTTTTCCCTCACTAATTTACGCTCTGTCGTGTAGTATGTCTTATAATAAGAAGTATAAAAACTTGCATAAAGCTGATTCCCTTTATAGAAGATATTCTCTAATTCACAACCTTTTTTCACCAAAACTCTGGAAATATAATTTCCCTCCCAGTCATAAACCGAGATGATATTGTATTTTTGCCCCGTTCCCGCTTTTGGACTTTGCCCCACCAAAATATAATCATTCGTCACCTCCATGCTCTGCAAGAGATACGTCATTTTTTTCGATGGTTTAATATAAGTTATCGGATTCATATTTCCATCTAATATCATAATATGATATGTTTTTGACAACACCGCAGCATACTGGTTTCGATTCCTGTTATAGGCAATTGTGAAAAAGCCTTTTATTCCTTTTAAATCTGAAGACGAAGCTCCAGGAAGGACTGATGGCATTTTAACGTCTTTCATTTTCTCTACTTTCAGAGTGTTAGGATTGATCAGAGAAAGACATTTCGGATTTACTCTTTTATGAACAACTACCAGACGTTTGATCTTCGAATTGTACGTCATATCAGTTCCATGATCGATTTTAAGAGCACCGGAAACTTTTATTACTTTCATATCAGAAAGTCTTACTTTGACAATCTTACATTTCTCGATTTTCCGATTATTCATTATATAATATGCATAAGTTCCATCGCTGCAGCCGCCCTGTACGGTATCGTACTGATAGAGAGCCTGTCCTGACTGACCGCGAAGTTCAAACTTCTTCTTCTGTTTCTTAATAATTGAAAGAGACGCCCGCTTCTCACTTTTTACCCCTTTTGTCAAATACCATGGAGAATAATATTTCTTTCCATCTACAGTGGCATAAGCCCGTATTCTTGGATAATATTTTTTATCTTTTGAAAGTCTGGTAATCGTCTTTGCCACTGTTCTGGTATTCGCAATCGTAATCGTCTTTGTTCCTTTAAACACGCTGCTTCTTGAATACTGTATCTGGTATCCTGAAGCTCCCGACACCCTATTCCACTTTAAATAATAGCTGGTCTTAGATCTTCTTTTCCAGGATGTGATTTTGGGTGCAGATAACCGGTAGTAGGATCTTTCTTTGGAATACGCACTAACGGAATCCCTATTGTAAGCCCGTATCATATAGGTATATTTCTTACCTCCGGGTACAGTCTTGTCCTTCCACAGCAACGTGCTTCCGGAGGTAATCTTCGCTTTTCTCGTCCATTTACTTTCACCATTTTCCTTTCGGTAAATATAGTAACCTTCTGCTCCTGACGATTTTTCCCATCTTACCTGAAGCCCGGACGAGGTTCTCCCTACACTGATATTTGGTGGAAGTATAAATTTACATTTTTTATAATCACACCACTCACTAAGATCCTTTTCTCCATCTCGGTAAGCTTTCACTCGATAGTAATATATCTTACCAACAGATACATCAGTATCTACACAAGAAGTAATCCCCGGATTATGTGTATTCAAAATAATCTTATAACCGTTACTATCTTTACGATAAACTCGATACCCTTCTGCTCTTTCCACCGGCTGCCAGCTAATCATCATCCCATTCGTCTGAAGCTCCGCTTTTTTTATCGTCGGCTTACTAAGACTCGAAACAACAATAAGCTTTATATCCTTCGACATTGGCTCATAGTGATCTGTTCCTTTAGAAGCAACACGAAGAACCACCGTTCCCATCCGATGAATCGTAACCGTTCCCTTTGACGTAACAGATGCAATCTTCGAGTTTAAAGACCTCCAAGAAAATCTGACATTATCATCTTTTATTGCTATATCCGTAGCAACCTTCATCTGAAACGGTGTCAGATTATATTTCTTCTTTACATCCTTTGTCGTAATCTGAGGCTTTGCCTTTGCTATAACAACTGTTACATTTCTAACTGCTTCTTTAT
Organism: uncultured Dorea sp.; assembly: GCA_910578495.1. Taxonomy (GTDB): domain Bacteria; phylum Bacillota; class Clostridia; order Lachnospirales; family Lachnospiraceae; genus Dorea_D. The sequence continues at coordinate 44,085 of CAJTRE010000023.1, read as the reverse complement.
AATTATCTGTTTCTTTTGCTATGATTTTAACTGTCGCCTTACCAACTCCAACAGCTTCAAATGTTCCGTTTTCATCCAGCTTTTTAATCACAGGCGCTTTTCCTGTGTCAACTGCTTCAAATACTAATTCTCCACCGCCGTCCGGCTTCGCTTCGATTACAAACTGCTCGCCATAAAACTTATGAATCGTTGAAGACACTTGGATTGTCTGAGCTTTTTTTTCCTCTATGAGGACTTCCTCCGATATCTCCTCATTGGGTGCCTCTACCGGCTCTTCCGATGTTTCTTTTGTTATTCCATCTACAGTGCTTTCTGCCGCCTCGTCCGTCACATCCATATCCGATTCTTTTGCATACACACATAGATTTCCTGTCGCTAAGATCATCACTACGATGCTAAGCATAATACGAATCCATCTTTTCATCCCTTCATTCCCCTCACTTCTCACCTCTAAAAACATTCGATACGGTCAGCTTTATCTTTTATATTAGTTATAATCTCATACCCAATCGTATTACATAATTCTGCCATACGTTCTATGGTCATATTAATATTATCAAATATAGCAACTTCATCTCCAACCCATACCATTGGATTTATATCTGTCACATCAACCATCGTATAATCCATCGTAATATTACCAACAATTGGTGCTAATTGACCATTAATAACAAATGCCCCTTTATTCGATAAATTACGCATAAGCCCATCCGAATATCCAACCGGCACTTCAGCCAATCGTGTTTTTCTCTTTGTCACATAATGTCGTCCATAACTAATACTCGCTCCTGTTTCAAATTCTTTTATTTCTGTTACTTGCGTAACATATTTTAAAACCGGGCGTAAATCAATCTTTTCTCTAATTTCTTCACATGGGTAATATCCACGAAGTATATAACCAGGTCTGACCATATTAAACAATTCTGCTTCAGGATTAAAAATTGCCGCTCCCGCACAAGCATGTTTTAATTTAATAGGACCTAATATACTTTCTACAATCGAAATTGCTTTTTTAAAATCTTCAGTCTGTTTAGCAGTATATTCTAAATCTTCCGTTGTATACATATCCGCACTTGAATAATGTGTAAAAACACCTTCCACTAATAAATTAGAACATTCCTTCACAACTTTTGAAAATTCTTCACAATCTTTTATTAATACACCCAGCCGTCCCATACCTGTATCAACTTCAATGTGAATCGTCACTTTTTTGTCAGCCTTTACTGCCGCTTTATTTAACTCCCGCACAAAAGCAGTATCAGAAACAGATGTAACTATATAATCATGTTCTACAATCCAATCTACATCCTGTAAAAAAGGTTGATACAATATAAGAAACCTTGCATTAGGCATTACTGCATGAAGTTCTTCTGCCTCACTCAAATCTGCGACTGCAAAAAAATTACAATCATTATATACATTTGCCAATAAAGCCGCTCCGGTACTATACGCATCGGCTTTTAAAACAGGCATAACTTGAACCTCATTTCCTACATAATTTTTGATAGTAATATAATTATATTTGAGTGCATCTACATCCACAAGCAACCGGGTTTGAGCCGACACAACTGTTCCTTGTTCCAAAAGTTTACGGATAAATTCATACTGTTCCCACATTCTCACACTATTTGAACCTTTAATGAGTATTATGTCACCATATTTCACTTCATCTTTAAGGATAGCAGATGAAAGAGCGAAATTCAACTCATCTTTCGTTTCAAAGCAGCGCGCATCCGGCCGCCCTGAAAGAACAGCGTCACAGTATTCGCCAACATAATAGACGGTATCCACTTTTCCTATTGTATATTCAGCAATCTCACGATGCACCTCTATACTTTTTTCTCCAAGTTCTGACAGATCCCCAAGCACCAGTATCCGCGTACCACCGCACTGTATTTCTGCAAGCGTGTCGATTGCAGACTTTGTTGAATCCGGGCTTGCGTTATAATAATCTTTTATAAATTTTCTACCACAAAGAACGACATTCTCTAAACGCATAGGACTACGCGGATATACCCTTAATGCCTCTATTGCTTCTTCAATATTAACACCAAACCTTATGCCAGCCGTTAATGCCAAAAGAGCATTTTGAACATTATGCCGCCCAAGAGTAGGAAGTATGCACTCATAACAATTTTCATTGTAATGAACCAGGAATTTCAAACCGTAATTATCATCATCCCAAAACTGGACAATATCTGATGCATGAAGAAAATTATTGTTATCATTTTTCATTCCACAAAAAACAATTTCATGACTATCAGATGTAACTCCCTGAAGCATATCATCGTCACTACACAATACAAGCATTCCATTTTCTTTTAATCCGTCAATAATTTCCATCTTAGCGTTAAATATATCAATACGGTCACCACTAAAATTTCCTATATGTGCCATACCGATTTTGGTAACAATCGCAGCATCCGGCTTTACTATATTAGAAAGTGTACGAATTTCTCCGCTATGGCTCATTCCCATTTCAACAACTACAGCATCATAACTATGATCAATTTTTAATAATGTTTGTGGAACACCTAATTTACTATTATAGTTCTTTTCAGTTGCCAGTACCTTATATTTCGTAGATAAAACCGAAAAAAGCATATCTTTTACTGTCGTTTTTCCATTACTTCCAGTTATTGCAATGATCGGCATATGAAACTGACTTCGATAAAATGCCGCCACATCTTGATATGCTTTCCATGTATCCTCGACAAGAATTGTTGGAACAGATGTATCAATATCTTTTGATACAACAGCCGCCACAGCACCTTTACCAGCGGCAACAGAAACATACTTATGACCATCATCTTTATCTGTAATAAGCGCAAAAAAAGCCGAATTTTCCACATTCTCTCGTGAGTCAAACTTCAAATCACGCACCGAGAAATCTTCACCACAGTATGTTGTTTTTCCTCCCGTACAAGAAACTAAATCACTGAAAGATAATTTCATATCTCCCCCTCCTTCTAATCGTATTTTCTAAATAAACCAACATTTTGTTTCAAGCAGAACCTTACACTTCTCCCCGTTTAAATGCCATCATCATAGCATTTGTAAGGCTGCAGTCTTCATCCTCTACCTGCATCTCCTCCCGGTCAAACCACTGTGCCAGCGCAAGTTCATCCTTATCCAGCGTAATCTCTTCTCCACCGTCAAGATCACAGAAAAAGCCCATCAAAAGAGTGTCTGATAAAGACCATGGCTGACTTTTATAATAACGGATATTTTTCACTTTTAACCCCACTTCTTCCATCACTTCCCGGCGAACCGTCTCTTCCACAGTCTCGCCCACTTCACAGAAACCGGCCAAAAGTGCGTATTTCTTAAACTCTCTGCCCGCATATTTAGACATAAGGATTTTACTTCCATGTGTCACACCCACAATTACCGCCGGACATATCTTCGGAAATTCCATCAGTCCACATTCCGAGCATTTCATCATTCGCTCTTTGTCATCGTGTACCATAGGCTTTCCACACCTGCCACAGAAACGGCGGCTGCCGTACCAGCGTTCCAACTGCCACCCTGTAATTCCGGCAAATGCCATATCCTTTGGTTTCATGCTGCGAAAACCACCCGCATCCTCCCACACATAGTCTGCCTGTCCGCACAGTTTTTCCCCAATATTAGTATTTCCAAGATAGAAGCTGCACTCGTCAATACTAAACAGATATGTATAATTTCCATACAAGTCAAAGGCTGAACCTACAGTTTTCTCTGCCTCACCAAATGTCGGAAACAGAATTTCATCTTTCACATAGCGTACCAGCATATTCCTGCCATTATAACAGAGCAGAAAGCTTTCTGCCTTCGGCGCTGACGGCTTATACTCGTTTCGATATTGATGCGGCGCAATGTCTTGTATCATAATCTATCCTCTCACTTTCGTTCCGTTTCCATCCCTCTTTGCAAGTTTCAAACGGTTCAGAGTCACTTCTTTCTCACCGTACATAACCTTGAACTCGATTCCTTCCTCAAAAAGATATACGTTTTCTAATTCATCACTTTTCTTCAGTTTTATCCCACGTACACCAACAGCTCCCTTTTTCTTCTCCAATACTTCCTCTGCCATAAACCGCAGGAAATATCCTTCTTTTGTCTGCAATACAACGTTCTGGCTTTCGTTTATAACCTGAACGCTTACAACTGCATCATCACTTTGCAGTTTCGTAGCTGCAATGGTACGCTTTGCAACTTGAAATGCCTGTCCTTCTACTTTCTTGATCATCCCCTGCTTTGTGGCAAATATAAGCCATGCATACCGCGTTTGCTCACTGTCGCAAATATATACGATTTCTTCACGAGAACTATCATAATTACTTACATTGTCAATTGGCAGACCTTTATCACGAAACTTACCGAATGGAAGGTCTAACACTTTAATCTGATGCATCTTGCCATCTGCCGTAAACACACACAACTTTCCCGTATTCAGACAATGAATGACATACTTGTTTTCATTGTCAGCGGCTTCTTTATTTCTCTCATAAGTGGCCGTATCCACTGTCTTGGCATATCCAAAACGATCCATCAAAAAGACAATCTCCTGCTCCTCGACTTTCTTCTCTTCATAAACAGCTTCTTCCGCATTCTCAATAGCAGTACGGCGTTTTCTTGCAAATTCTTTTTTGAAATGGTCCAGTTCCTCAATGATCACATCGGACATAGAATCGTAATTGTTCAGAATATCCTCGTATTTTGCAATATTAGCAAGGGTTGTCTCATGCTCTTTCATCAAAGCCTCAATCTCCAGACCGATGAGTTTATAAAGACGCATCTCTAAGATTGCTGTTGCCTGCCGCTCCGTAAACCGAAGCATTGCCGCCATCTTTTTAGAGATACCGGACTTAAACTTAATATTCTCAGTCACACCCTTTGTCAAACATGCTTTGGCATCCTTCACAGACTGACTGCCTCTTAAAATCTCAATGATCAGGTCAATGACATCACAAGCTTTGATAAGACCTTCCTGTATCTCTTTCTTATCCAGCTCTTTCGCCAGCAAGTTTTTATACTTTCTCGTTGCCAGTTCGAACTGGAAATCCACATGATGCTCAATAATCTTCTTAAGCCCCATTGTTTCCGGTCTTCCGTCTGCAACTGCCAGCATATTGACACCGAAAGTATCTTCCAGACGGGTTTTTTTGTAGAGCATATTAGTAAGATTCTCTACATCCGCCCCCTTCTTAAGCTCAATCACTATACGGATTCCTTCTTTGGAAGACTGGTTGGAAATATCCGCAATGTCACTGGTCTTTTTCGATTCTACGAGTGTGCATACGTCATTTAAAAATTTCCCGATTCCCGCACCAATCATCGTATATGGAATCTCAGAAATAATCAGACGTTTCTTTCCGCCTTTCATCTCCTCTACTTCCACTTTGCCGCGAATCTTAATCTTACCCGTTCCGCTTTCATAAATTGCCGGCAGATCGTCTTTGTTAACAACAATACCACCGGTCGGAAAATCCGGCCCCTTGATATATTTCATTAACTGTCTGGTACTAATCTCATCATTTTTCATATAGGCTTTGACTGCATCGATCACTTCGCCTAAGTTGTGAGTGGGAATGCTCGTCGCCATACCAACAGCAATGCCCTCTGCGCCATTTACCAAGAGGTTTGGAATACGAACCGGAAGTACCTCCGGCTCTTTCTCTGTTTCATCAAAGTTTGGTACAAAATCAATCACATCTTTGTCCAAGTCTGACAAATAAGCGTCCTGCGTAATCTTTGCAAGTCTTGCCTCCGTATAACGCATAGCCGCAGCTCCGTCACCTTCGATAGAGCCGAAATTACCATGTCCATCCACCAGAATCATGCCCTTTTTAAACTCCTGCGCCATTACAACTAACGCCTCATAGATAGAACTGTCCCCATGAGGATGGTATTTACCCATCGTATCTCCTACAATACGGGCACACTTACGATAGGGTTTGTCATAACGGATACCAAGCTCATGCATATCATAGAGCGTTCTTCTTTGTACCGGCTTAAGCCCGTCGCGCACATCCGGCAAAGCTCGTGCAACAATAACACTCATAGCATAATCAATATATGATTTCTTCATCACTTCCGAATATTCGGTTCTTATGATCTGTGAATCCTGCATTTTCTCTTTCTCCCTTTATACATCCAACTCCGCTTCTGCGGCGTTTTCATAAATAAATGTTCTTCTCGGCGGAACTTCTGTACCCATAAGCATCTCGGTTACGGAAGAAGCCATTCTGGCATCCTCGATCTCCACCAATTTCAGCAGTCTCGTCTCCGGATTTAACGTTGTATCCCAAAGCTGATCTGCGTCCATCTCTCCCAGACCTTTGTATCTTTGTAACGTAAATGGACCATCGTGCGTTTTTCTGTATTTTTCCAGCGCCTTATCATCATAAAGGTACTCTTCCTCCCCCTTTTTTGGCATAGCTTTATATAAAGGAGGCATAGCGATATACACATGTCCCTCATAAATCAGTTCCGGCATAAAGCGATAGAATAAGGTCAACAGCAATGTGGAAATATGAGCGCCGTCCACATCCGCATCAGCCATAATGATGATCTTATCATAGCGAAGCTTACCAATATCAAAATCATTGCCGTACCCTTCGGAAAACCCACATCCAAAAGCATTGATCATCGTCTTGATCTCTGCATTTGCAAGGACTTTATCAATACTCGCCTTTTCCACGTTCAGAATCTTACCGCGGATTGGCAGAATTGCCTGATACATTCTGTCTCTGGCCGTTTTTGCAGAACCACCCGCAGAATCTCCCTCCACAATAAAAATCTCACACTTGGAAGCGTCTCTGCTTTCACAGTTGGCTAATTTTCCATTGCTGTCGAAAGAATATTTCTGCTTTGTAAGTAAATTGGTTTTGGCTTTCTCTTCGGTCTTTCGTATTTTTGCCGCTTTCTCCGCACAGCCGATTACCTTCTTCAAACTATCAAGGTTACGGTCAAAATAGCGCACAATCTCTTCTCCGGTCACCTTACTCGTTGCTTTGGATGCATCCGGATTATCCAGCTTCGTCTTCGTTTGTCCCTCGAACCTTGGATCTGGGTGCTTAATGGAAATAATGGCCGTCATACCATTTCGCACGTCTGCCCCTGTAAAGTTTGCATCCTTATCTTTTAAGATACCAAGCTCTCTTGCGTACTGATTAATCACCGTTGTAAAGGTTGTCTTAAATCCGGTCAGGTGTGTTCCACCCTCTCCGTTATAAATGTTATTACAAAAACCAAGCACATTTTCATGGAATTCGTTTACATACTGAAACGCCGCTTCCACTTCGATTCCTTCTGCTTCCCCTTTTAAATACACTGGTTCATGCACCGCCTCTTTCTTGGCGTTTAAGTCTCTGATAAAACCTAAGATTCCATCCGGCTCATGGTATGTAATCTTCTCCTTTTCGTCCCCTCTGAGATCTTCAAACACAATCGTAAGTTTAGGATTCAGATAGGCAGTCTCGTGCATACGGCTTTTCACTTCATCTGCTTTAAATCTTGTCTTTTCAAAGATAGTATCATCCGGAAGAAATCTTACTTTCGTTCCGGTTTTTCTCGTCTTTCCAAGTTTCGGAAGAAGTCCGTCCTCCAATTCTATTACCGGAACTCCCCGCTCGTACCTGTCGTGATGTATATACCCATCACAGCTAATCTCCACATCCATATAAAGAGACAACGCATTTACGACAGAAGAACCCACACCATGAAGACCTCCGCTTGTCTTATAGGCAGAGTCGTCAAACTTTCCTCCTGCATGAAGAGTGGTATATACAAGACGCGCCGCAGGCACACCTTTTGCATGCATACCTACTGGCACACCGCGTCCGTTATCTATGATCGTTGCCGAACCGTCACGTTCCAAAGTCACCTGAATCTTATCACAATATCCTGCCAAATGCTCATCCACTGCATTGTCCACAATCTCATAGATCAAGTGATTGAGACCTTTCGTAGACACACTTCCTATATACATTCCCGGTCTTTTCCGGACTGCCTCCAATCCTTCCAATACCGAAATGCTTTCCGCATCATATGTATTCTTCTTTGCCATTCTTACATACTATCCTTTCGCATACTTTTCCATACTGCATTTATACTAGCACAAAGTCTAGATTGAATCAAATATATTTTATGAACTCAGCACATTATCTAGTGTCCCCGCCAAAAGTTCCATAGCATTTCTCATTTCTTCTACCGTATTTGTCTGGGCGCCGGCTTCTATGAGCAGCGTTTTAGGCTTTAAATGCATATTGTAACGATAACTTTTCAAATAGATGCGTCTTGTAAATCCTGGATACATCTTAGTGGCCGCAAGCTGCATCTGAAGAGAAAATGCAAGATTGTCCTCGATATATGGATTTTTTAAATAAGAAATATCTCCATTCTTGCGTGAACGGCTCATACCATTAAAGAACATGATCTGCGCCGTCTGTTTTCCGTTCACATCTGTAACCAAATGGGTAGCGTTCCCTACGCCGTCCCGGTGGAGATCTATCACAACTTCAATGCTCGGGTGATCCTTTAATATTTTCTGAATCTCAGGTTCTGCCAATTGATAAGCCTTACTTCTGTCCATCTGCCCGTTAATCAAATCGTAAACTCCTTGATGATGCATGGTAGAAATTCCATATGTATCATTTAAAAGCTTTGACAGATACGCTCCCATTCCCATGATTGTATCGCTTTCTTTTCCCTTTCTGGAATCTTTAAACGCCTCTTGAGAATGGGTATGATAAATCAGAACTTTCGGTCCATCCGTCTTTGTGTCGATCTTCATATTCTTTTCCAGCAGTTTCTTTGCATTTAACTGCTCCTTACTGACCGAAGTACTGCCGTCTATGGTGTAAAAATGTCCGGTCAGATATTCAAAATCCGAAAGTTTCGCTACAGATATATCTGTCTTTTTCTCTACAGTTTTTACTTCTTTTGGAACTTTTTCTTCACCGATCAGATTTCCGCTTTCGTCTACTGCATTTTCATCATTTGCCTGCTTTGCCAAAATCATCTCATAGGTCTCTTGGTCCTCAATCTCCGTCTCCACCGGAACGGTTTCTGATATATAAGAGCCCAGTGGAAGAAATCTGCCTGCACTTTCACAAAGCCACTGAAAAGGGGCGGCGCCTTTCCCCTCCTCTGTGTATGCCAAACCGGATAAATATAGTTTTGCCGCCTGGTTTACAAGCGTACTGCTGATCTCTGGCTGCTGTGTCCGGAAGATTTCCGGCTTTTTCCGACCTGCCTGAACTCCTACATACAAGATCAATATACACAACACTACAATAATTAAGATCTGACTCATTCGTTTTCCCTGCTTCAATTCATCAACTCCATCCTGCCTACGCCTTATACTATATGATGCGTCATTCCTTAATATGTGCATGTCCCTCCGCAAATAACAGATTCAGTGCTTCAGAAATAGTGTAACTGATACGCTTTACTGTCTCGTCAATATCCTTTGGCGTCACAAACATACCATTGAGATGTGGAGAAATCAGTTCTTTCACAAGTTCGTATTTTTCTGCAGCATTATATCCTTGCATCACTACGCCTACTCCTTTTAATGTTTCCGAGGATTCCAGCGCCAGTAAAAGATTTTCCATCGTATCATTGACAATGGTAGCCGCGTCCACTACCGTCGGTACGCCAATAGCAATCACAGGAACACCCACCGTCTCTTTCGTAATGGCATTTCTGTGATTTCCAACACCAGAACCCGGATTAATCCCGGTATCCGCAATCTGAATCGTCCGGTTCAGCCTCTTGGAATTTCTAGCAGCCAGAGCGTCAATGGCAATAATCATATCCGGCTTTGTCTCTTTTACTACACCTTTAATAATCTCCACCGTCTCCATTCCTGTCTGCCCCATCACACCGGGAACGATTGCACTTACCAGATGTACTGCCTCCTCACCCATGGCATATTTTCCATATTCTTTCACAATGTGCCTTGTAATATTTAAGTTGTCGGCTACATAAGGCCCTAGTGCATCCGGCGTAACTTTCCGGTTTCCAAGACCTACTACAAGCACAGAAAATTCTTCTTTATCTGACACTACAAACCCGGCTAAAAATTCCTTTAATTTCTTAGAGATTTCCGCATGGTAATCTTCATCCGGCACCGCCATATTCGGCGCTTCCATCGTAATATATGTGCCCACAGGTTTTCCCATGGTTTTCGCTCCGTTTTCTGTCTCTATCTTTACAGTAGTGACCTTAACTTCCGTCTCTTCATCATAATCCTCTGTAAGAATCACTCCCTGTACTTCCACATGGTCCGACTCAAACCGTTCCTTCTGCTCCAACGCAAGGTCCGTTCTTATGCTATACTTTTCAATCATTCGTCAATACCCCCTGAAATTTTCATATATGGCTGAACTGTTACTATTTTTTACAATATTTTGATAAATATGTATTGACAGAACCTATTTTGCGGTCTAAAATGAATTCGTATGTTTCGTTAGAACGTCCGTGTCCGGCTCTAACGAACTGGAATCGATAAATCATAAAGTCGAAATATAAGAATCGGAGGTGGACAAGTTGGCTAATATCAAATCTGCAAAGAAAAGAATCTTAGTAAACGAAACAAAAGCAGCTAGAAACAAAGCAATCAAATCTAAAGTGAAAACTTATGTAAAAAAAGTTGAGACTGCTGTTGCTAACAGCGACGCAGAGGCAGCTAAAGCAGCTTTAAAAGAGGCTACAGTTGAAATTAACAAAGCTGGAAGCAAAGGTGTTTACCACAAAAACACATGCTCTAGAAAGATTTCCCGTCTTGCAAAAGCTGTAAACGGAATTGCTTAATCATAAAAAAGACATAAAAAACAGCCATACCGTCATGTGGCTGTTTTTTATTTATCCTATTCTTCTAATTTAGAATATCCAAAACTATTTACCAGTGCTTCTACCCGCTCTCCTGCCTGGCACATTGGACAGTTCGACACATCATAGGCACGATAATCGGGCACATCTCTGCTTGTAAAAATCGTCTTGATTTCCATTCCTGCCACTTTATTTACCGCACTGAAAATCGAACAGATTCCGCACACCGTTCCCCCGTAATACAAAATAGAATTAATCGCTCTTTTTATTGTCTTTCCGGTCGTCACAGAAGCCGCCAGTACAAGTACCTGCTGGTCTTTCACCATACGCTGCTTGTTGTCGCGGAACATAATCTGACCAAGCATATTATATTCCGGTGTCATAACAGAAATATTGTTCTCTGCGCTTAAAGACATCGGCGTAGAATTAGACAAATGCTCTGCCATAAATGTTCCGATCACTTCTGTTTCGTCCAGACATACAATGGTATTTACATAAGTATTGTTAATATACTCGTTCGCCAGTTCTCTCGCTGCTTCTCTGGCATTATTGTGTCGTGTCTTTACCGTAGACATATCAATATACGTATTCAGATGTGAATTGCTTGTAGCGAAATGTCCTTTCATAATTTTAATACGTGCTTTCGGATTCTTGACCGACCTTAAATCCTCTAATCTTGCATCCATGTTGATTTCTCCTTTCACAAACCGATATGAACTAAATATAGTTTAACATAATTAGCAAAAAAACAAAAGCAGAAACCTATACCCTTTATGAGTATAATATTGTAAACAGCCCATATCAATGATATAATAAGTGCAGAAAAACGAGAATATTTAAGGATGTGATACACATGAGAAAAAGAGTTTGCAGAATATTTTTAGGAATTTTATGTACTGCAGCACTTACGGGATGCAACTTAACGAAAAAAACGGACTTGGAAGACACCAGCCCTCCTAAAGTTGAATTGGTTGTTTGGGGAGCCGAGGAAGATACGGAACTGATGAACCAGATTATTCAGGACTTTCAGACAAACTATCAGGGAGAGGCAGATTTTCAGATTTCATTTGAGGTACAGGGAGAAGCTCAGTGCAAAGACGTATTGCTCGGGGGCCTGGAAGAAGGGGCGGATGTATTTACATTTGCGGACGATCAGTTAAATGCACTGGCGGCTGCCGGAGCATTGGATCCAATTGAAAATGCGAATGAAATCAGAGATAGAAATCTTTCAAATACAGTAGAGGCAGCCACAGTAAACAATCAGTTATACGCGTATCCACTAACGGCAGATAACGGATATTTCTTATATTATAACAAGCAATATATTACAGAGAAACAAGCCAAGACGATGGACGGTATATTAAAAGCTGCGGCCGCGAACGGCAAATTATTTGTCATGGATTGGTCCTCAGCATGGTATGTCTATTCTTTTTTTGGTAATACAGGGCTTCAAGTCGGGCTTAACGATGACGGAATTACGAATTTCTGCACTTGGAATCAGACAGATGGGGAAATCCAGGGTATAGACGTAGCGCGCGCAATGCTTCGAATCGCTGAAAGTCCAGGTTTTTCCAGCCGTACAGACGAAGAGTTTCTTAAGGGAGTAAAAGACGACTTAGTGATTGCCGGTGTCAGCGGTGTTTGGAATTCTGTTGCGTTAAAGGAAGCTTGGGGGAAAAATATGGGAGCCATTAAGCTGCCGACTTACAGTTGTAATGAAAGACAGATACAGATGGCTTCCTTTTCCGGCTGTAAATTAATTGGTGTAAATGCTTATTCTGAACACCGCAAATGGGCCGCAAGGCTTGCCGAATGGATTACTAATGAAGAGAACCAGCGGCTTCGTTTCGAAATGCGCGGACAGGGTCCGTCAAATATCAAAGTTGCAGATTCTGAAGAAATCAAGAAATCGCTGGCAATCACCGCACTTTTAGAGCAGTCTGAGTTTTCTCAGCTTCAGCGGGTAGGCGGAAATTTTTGGGATCCTGTCTCAAAATTTGCAGAAAGTATGGCGGCTGGAAATCCTTCTGGTCAGAATTTGCAAGAACAGTTAGATGAAATGACAGAAGGGGTTTCTGCAAGATAGATACTATAAGATAGATACTATGTTGAAAGGATTTGTTTACGTAAGATGAAAAAAAAGTTTACAATACAACAGCGTTTGATACTTCCGATCATTCTTTTGGGAGTTGTAGCATTGATTTCAAATATATTGTCAGTTTTCAGCATCAACAATGTAAACTCCAATGCTTCGAAAATTGTAGATGATTATATGGTGGAATCGGAGACATCAGGCATACGACTACAAATATCCACAAGCTGGCGTTATCCCATATTGTTGCGACGGACTATAATACTATGATTATTGTAGTAGGCAGATTAAAGAAGAAGAAAAAACATTGGAAACATATTTAAAAGAATATAAAAACTACGTTACGGAAGAGGAAGAAACAATCTATGCGCAGCTTTTGGAAAATTATGATTCATTTAAACATTCTTTGGTCTATCTCGTATGCGCAAGTGCGGACAGCAAGACGCAGGAAGCCTATGATTATGCTAATGGTGATGTTGCTCATTTTGGGTCTGCCATAACAGACAATACGGAGGAGTTGTATGCCGCTGTAAGTGCAAGGACGGCCAGTGCACGACATAAACTTTTGTTTGTTTATATAATTTCACTGGTCATTGTCGTTGTGTCTATTGTGGCATGTTTGGTGTTAGTACCTGCAGCCATCCGAATCATCAAAAAATATGTAATAACACCAATCAAGGGCACAGTGGATACGCTCCAGGAAAATTCACAGAAGCTTGATAAGGTGACGGGCGAGGTACTGAAACACACTCGCACATCAGGAAAAAGCGCCAAAGGTCTTTCCACTCTTGCAGGTTCCTTGTCTATGGCGATTCAAAAAGTAGCAAACAATGCTACAATCATCAACAAGAGCGCTGCAGATATTAAAAGGGATGTACATGACATGGCAGACGAATGCAGTACCATCACAGATTATTCATCTGCGATGAAAACGCGGGCAAATGAGATGGAGTCATCGGCGCAGACAAACACAGATGCAATTCAAAAGAAAACAGCAGATATTTTGGAGGTACTTGAAGAGGCGATTGAAAACAGTAATAGTGTAGAGCAGGTAAATAGTTTGACAAAAGATATCGTATCAATTGCTTCAACGACGAATCTGATTGCCCTTAACGCTTCCGTAGAAGCTATACGCGCCGGCGAAGCCGGAAAAGGTTTTTCTGTGGTTGCAGCAGAAATCAAATCGTTGGCAAACTCCTGCAGCGAAACGGCTGGCCGTATCCAAGAGGTTAATCAAATCGTTACAAACGCAGTACATAATCTATCAAAGCATTCTCAAGATATGGCAGACTATCTGAGCGAAACAATTTTGATGGAATTTCAAGAATTCGTCCACTCTGGAAGACAATACAGAAAGGATGCCGATTATGTAAAGGAAATGATCGACTCATTCAACAGCAGGACTGACCGCCTTAGAAACTCCATGATTGAAATAGCCGATTCTATTGAAAGTATTACAAAAGCGATTGACGAAGGCGCTGCCGGTATTACCGGAGTTGCGGACAGCACTCAGAGCTTGGTTGAAGATATGGCAGATATTACAGAACGTATGGATATAAATCGAGAAATTATGGAAGAGCTGAAAAAACAGATGGAGGTATTTGCAGACTTTTAAGAAAAAGCAATGTAAAACGGGTCGGAAATTTTATTCCGGCCCGTTTTTCAGGCTCATTCTAATCTGAATCATTTTCATAAAATGATACACGTCTAAGATATATCTGAACTGCCTCATATTCTTTCTTATCTCTCGGCATAGGAAGCCCCGCATACATCAGCGCCGCACCAGTATAAATATGCTCACCTCCATCTGCCTGATAATATGCCTTCTCCTCTAAATCCCTTAATTTCAGGTAATATATATTTTCATTGGCATGCTTTCTTGTCAACACATAATTAACTAACACTTCCGTTCTTTCCTCATCGGTAAACTGCCAAGCTGCATACCCTTTTTCCTCATACGGATTGGACAGACGGTCATATCTTCCGTTATAAATCAATGGCTGATACTTTTTATAAAGACGAATCTGCTGCCGTACCTCATTCTTTTCGTCTTCGCTCAATTGACTGACATCCAGCTCATATCCAAAACTTCCTGCCATTGCCACAACACCCCTTGTATGAAGCGGCGTTGTTCTTCTTGTCTGATGATTCGGACAGACAGATACATGGGAACCTACTGCGCTAATAGGATAGCCAAAGGAAGTACCATACTGTATGGACAGCCTTTCGACAGCGTCCGTATTATCACTGCACCAGATCTGAGGGGTATAATATAGCATACCTGCGTCAAATCTTCCGCCTCCACCGGAACAGCCTTCAAAAAGAATGTCCGGATATCTTTGAATCAGCTTCTCCAGAAGTTCGTAGAGTCCGAGTACATACCGGTGAAATACTTCTCCCTGACGATTCCCTGGAAGTCTGGCAGACCACACATCACTAAGACTTCGGTTCATATCCCATTTGATATATTCGATGTTTGCCGAGTCCAGAACACTGCACATAGATGTAAATAAATATTCCCTGACGTCCTCTCTGGACAAATCCAGAATCAGCTCATAACGGCTCCGGTTTGGTTTCCGATTCATAATAGAAAGACACCAGTCAGGATGTGCTCTGTATAGATCACTATCCTCAGAAACTGCCTCCGGCTCAAACCAGATTCCAAACTTCATACCTATTTCATTCAAACTCTTGGCAAGTTTTCCAATCCCTCCCCTAATCTTCGATTCATTCACATACCAGTCGCCCAGCCCCGACGTATCGTCTTCCCGCTTTCCGAACCATCCGTCGTCCAGTACAAATAGTTCCACACCCAGACTTCCGGCTTCCCTTGCAATCTGTAATAACTTTTCTTCATCAAACTGAAAATATGTAGCTTCCCAGTTGTTAATCAAAACCGGCCGGCTGGAAAGTTTGTATTTTCCTCTGCACAAATGATTGCGGTAAGCCTGATGAAATGTATGAGAAAGCTTAGAAAATCCTTCCGCACTATAACTCATCACCACCTCCGGCGTCTCAAATGCGCCGCCTGGTTCCAGTTTCCATGAAAACTGCGTCGGATGAATGCCCATCAGCATACGCGTCTGACCAATCTGATCCACCTCGGCCTCCGCCAGAAAATTCCCACTGTATACAAAAGACATAGCATAACAATCTCCATAAGTCTCTGTGGCCTCTTTTGCACACAGAATCACAAATGGATTGTGCTGATGACTGGACGTTCCTCTCACACTTCCTACTGATTGATTTCCATGACCGACAGGTAATCTCTCCCACTCTCTCTCCATGGCATGCTTCCCATGAAATCGAATCATATCCAAGGAACTATGCGGTAATTCCAGACATGTCGACGCCGCCTTTTCCAGTGTCATTTCTGTAGTTCCTTCATTTACAATCCGAACTGCTCTCGTAATAACATCCAGTTCCCGAAAGATACCATATAACAGCTTCACCACAAGTCCTGTCACTTGATCTCTAAGCGTAAGTTCCAAAGTGTCTGCTTCATTCTCTTTCGCATACATTGCCGGCAGGCCGCTAATGTTGTATTTCCCACTGTAAATCCGGTGAGACTGATAGCGAAGATCTGCACCATATCCACCATTTCCATCTATAATACGCAGCGCTTCTGATCGATAATCCCCAATTCCATAGGTTGGATATTCTTGTGGCAGTGTGTCCATGGAAAACTCTCGCCGGTCTCCTGCCTCTGGAATCTGCCCGGAAAATCCTCTGTCATACATCTGAAGTAAATAAGACAAATTACAGTCTCCCACCTTTTTCCCATAATACAGATGCTTAAGCACTCCATAATCTCCTATCATCATCTGATATACGGTATCCTTCGTCTCTAATACAAATAGCTTTTCTTTCTCACGAAACAAAACTGCCATCCTCTTTCTCCTTCCTCGGCAACAATATCGTAATCGTTGTCCCCTTTTCTTTCTCACTGGAAATATTAATCCCATAGTCCATTCCATAGATCAGCTTAATGCGGTCATCCACATTATTAATACCAATCCCTGTAAAATGCTCGCCCTTCTTATCTTTCTTCGCCCTCAGCGTATAGAGAAGCTCTGCGCCCATTCCCACTCCGTCATCCACAATATCAAAACGCAGATAGGATTTCTCTTCTTTAATAAATACCGAAATCTCCCCCCGCATCCCTTCTGGAAATGCGTGAAGAAACGCATTCTCCACAAACGGCTGCAGAATTAATTTCGGCACAAGACAATCCTTGCAGTTTTCAGCCACATAAAATTCAACACCCACCGCGTCTCCATACCGAATCTGATTGATAAGAACATAGTTTCTAAGATTCTCCACCTCCTGCTCCACCGTCACAAATTCATCTACATTGCTGATGGTGTTGCGAAGCAAAGAGATAAATGCATCGATCACAGCCGTTGATTTTGAAGCGTCCCCCTGCCAGATCAGCCACTTGATACTCGCCAGCGTATTATAAATATAGTGCGGATTGATCTGCATCTGCAGCGCATGAATCTCTGCATTTCGCTTCTCCTCCTGAATCTTCATCCGCTCTTCAATATACTGGTTAATATGCTCCAGCATTGTATTGTAAGTTTTGGAAAGCTCCTGAATCTCTTCCGTTCCCTCCACTTCCACATACTCCTTAAGATTCCCCTCCTGCACAAGACGCATTTTGTCCGCCAGCTTCGACAAAGGCCTCGTCTGCTGCCGGATAAACAAAAAGACGAAAAGGGCTGTCAGACATGTAATCCCAAGCGTCAGTAAAATCGTACTCCGGACATCATACTGCTTCAAAAATGCCGATTCCGGATCGATAATCCCAAGTATCCGAAAATTCGTCCCTTGAATCTTCTGCGTCATATACATTTCCACATTGGCCTGATTCTTATCTTTTACTTTCTCTAAGGCAGTTTCCTCTGTTCCCACCTCTTTAAGTATCTTTTCCAATTCCTCTTTCCTGCCGTCGTTTAAGAAACTCTGTTCATTAGAAGAAACCACTTCTACATCCTGATTCAAAATAATAATATCATTCGTATCCGATGTAAAATAATCATACATCTTCTGAAATTCCGACTCCTTCACCGAAATAAAAACCAGCCCGTCACACTGGTTTTCCTCGTAGGACAACGTCCTTGCCATGACCATCACCGGAGTTCCCTTCTGATCGTTGGTATAGCCGCTCTCTTCATATTCGCAGACCAGCTTTCCCGGCAATTCCATCGCCTTCCTCGCCGCATTCCCTTCTAAAATCTCTCCTACAGGAACTTCTTTGCTGGAGTCATTGAGGACATAGTCTTTCCCATTATTTCCCACCAGCATCACGTTTAACTCACTGTATTCATCCAGCCTTGTCTCTTTCATATGACTTTGCATATAATAAATGGTCTTCATCTCTTCTTCCGGGCTCTGTTCTTTTTCCGTCAGATATTTCCGCACTGCCCAGCTTGTGTCCGCACGCGTCGCAATATTGGTGATCATAGAAAAAAACTCATAAAACTCCTGGTCGATCTGCCGGAACGCCTTCTGCTGAGACTCAGAAAAACTTTCCACAAACACCTCTTTTGAAATCAGCAGATTCAAGGTACTAAGCGCCACCGACAGACAGATAATCCCTACAGTGACTGTACCTAAAATCTTTACAAACAGACTGTTAATATGTATATTCTTCATTAGCACCTCTTTTTAAACTTCTCTTATAGCTGCTCGGAGTGTTCCCTGTCACTTTTTTAAACACTCTGCAAAAATAACTGTGATCCAAATAACCAGAACTGGCGCTGACCTCTGAAATACTTAAATTCCCTTGCTGCAGCAGTTCGCAGGCTTTCTCAATCCGAATCTTGTTCAGATAACCGCTGAACCCTTCTTTCGTATGCCTTCTAAAGTAAGACGACAAATAATGATAGTTAAACCCAAAGCGATCCGCCAGTTCCGCCAGTTCCAACTGCTCCCGGTAGTGTTCCTTGATATACCGCTTGATCTCCAAAATCTTCACATCTTCCACTTCAATCTTCTGCGTACGGAGTTCCGTAATCTCACCAAGAATCTGAGCAAAGGCCTGTTCAAATTCTTCCAAATACCGCACCCCATCCAGCATATGAAAATAAGTCTGACGGAATCTCTCACTTTCAATTCCATGCTTCTCCATTTCCATCAGATAATTATACAATAGATTTTTCGTCAGGTTCTTCAGCCGATACTCCTCTGTCTGACGTTCCGTCAAATAGTTCATATATTCCGAAAGCATACGGAGCGCTTCTTGAAACTTTCCATGGGTTAAGAACTCCAGATACGTCTCAAATTCAAAGCGTTTCTCTTTCTCCGTTTCCAGGCGCGGCTCTTTTACAATCATAAACCGGTCTTTATAATAAAACTGCTGATTTACCATGTCCCTGATCTCGCTTTGGTAGCCTGATCTTATATTCTGCATATCCGAAAAACTATTTCCCACCACAAAAAATACATTGCCATACATTTGAGCCGCCTTGGCTGAACATGCCTCCAGTTGCGCCAAAACATTCTTTTCATCCTTGATACGGAAATTAAAAATACAGCATAAAATTTCTTCCTCTAAAAATACAGAAAAATACACAAATTCCTTTTGTGCGCCCAAAAACTGATCGATACTCTCCCGTACGTCCGACATCTTATCCTTATGGTTGCCACATAAACTTTTTAAGTTAATTCCCATGAGACGGAACAAGGTATGGGGAAAACATTCTGCAAATAATGTTTCCTCTAATTTTTCTTGATAACCACTTAGAAACCGCTCAATCTGACTCTGCACAGAACCCTTTTCATTCTTTTCAAGCTCCAGCCCCGGAATCTTTTTCACCACTTTCCGAAGTGTTCCAAGCAGATTTTCCGGATTCAGCGTAGGTTTTAAAATATAATCAGACGCCCCGTTTAACAGCGTCGCTTTTACATATTCAAATTTATCGTAACTACTTAATATAATAAGCTGAACTTCCGGAAAACGTTTCTTTAAGATCTCCGAAAACTCAATCCCGTCCAGCACCGGCATCACAATATCCGCCAGCACGATATTTGGGCTTGTCTTTTCAATCACCTCAAGTCCCTCCTGACCGTTAGACGCCTCACCTACAATCTGAAAGCCTTCTTTTTCCCAGTTCAGCATATGTTTCATGCCCTGCCGCATAATAAATTCATCGTCAATGATCACGACTTTACAATAATTGGCCATATACATTCTACTCCCATTTAGAACTCTAAGGATGAAGCATTCAAAAATACCTCATCCTTAGTAAAGTTATATAATGCCTGCGGATTATTCAGTGCTGCGCACTCCCATAATCCTGCCATTATTATATCATATTTTACTAATGCTAAAAGCAATTTCTATATCTTTATCCGATGGAATCCGATAATCTTCATGCACCGGCGCTCCCCAGCTGTCATCGCCCCCGACGCCCATCTGATTTGCAAGAATACGAACCCATGTATAATGAATGCGGGGAAGTTCCTCATGATGAGCCGCATTTTCCAGCTCATAAGCGCTGTATGGAAGCACACTGCCCTCGAACGGCTCTCCCTCGCAGGTGAACTTAAGACCTCTGCCCGTCCGGTCTGTGACTTTCAACCATCTTACGCCCACCCGGTTTCCACATTCCTGAGGAACCAGATAGTAAGACACATTCTCTCTGGCATTCGTTTCAAAAATACCAAGCCTTGCTCCCTCCATGCGGTCTATGTAATTTTCTTCCGGGCCGTATCCATAGTATGTTACTTCCTGATACTTCTCCTTTAACTTAAAGTCCATGCCAAACGCCGGTATCTCCGGAAGACCTTCCGCGCCTTTATATAGCAGATGTACGTGTACCTTTCCGTCTCCTGACATCGTATAAGTAACCGTCTGGTACGTTCTTGGAACGGTAGGAAGTTCATATTCAAATGTAATCCTAATCTGATCTTCCTCTTCTTCCACGTTTCCATCCACAAGCTTTTGGTATAATCCTGCCGTCATCCACATGCCTCTATCAAACCCATGCTTCACTCCCCGGTCATTATCTGTACAGGCTCTCCAATAACTCGTCTTCGGAGCCCGCGTGATGTACTCTGTCCCATCATATTTCAGAGAAGCAAGTCCTCCTTCCGTCTTGGAAAACATAGCGAAAAATCCCTCTCCCTTTACACCGATATTGACGTCTCCGTAAATCACCTGCATAGGCTTTTTTATCTTTCCTTCCGTCATCCCCACTGTTTTCACATATTGACCAAAGCAAACCTCATGTCCCCGTTTTGCCCATAGTTCCCCTTCGGAGAGTACCATGGACACTTCATAGACATATTCCCCTGTTTCTGTAAATTCAGGATACTCTAGCGGAATATATGCTGTTTTCCCAGCTTCTGCCTCTGCCTTAAATTCCTTTTGGAATATACACTGTCCGTCAAGAAGCACACGTGCGGCAAACGTATAGACTCCTGTGGATACAAACAAGTTGTGATTTTGAATCTGTACGCCTTTGTCATCTGGAATTAATTTCACATTGGAATATAACTGTTTCACTTCCTGGGCTTTCGGTGATATCTTCCGGTCTGCGTATACGATTCCATTGGTGCAGAACTCATAGTCAGTGGCACGATCGTCATAATCGCCGCCATAGGCAAATACCTCTTCTCCCTGTTCATTCACTTTCAGCATGGACTGATCGATATAGTCCCAGATAAACCCGCCTTGGTACAGCGGATACTTCTCTTCCAGATCGGTGTAGAGCTTCATGCCTCCACAGGAATTTCCCATGGCATGCATATACTCACAGCTAATATAAGGCTTTTTCGGATGATTCGTCAAATACGCTTCAATCTCCTGTGGTTTTGCATACATCCGGCTTTCCATATCGCTGATATGATCAAATTCCCGATTCCAGAACACGCCCTCATAATGCACTAGTCTCGTGTTATCCTTCTCATGGAAATACTCCGACATTGCCTCGATACAAGTACCTGCGTAAGATTCGTTTCCACAAGACCAGATCAGAATTGACGGATGATTTTTGTCCCGCTCGAACATAGAACTTGCCCGGTCCACCACTGCCGCTTTCCATTCCTGTCTATTTCCCGGAACGTTCCAGGACGGCTCACACTCCCCCATCTTCTGCCATGAACCATGGGATTCCAGATTGGTTTCATCAATCAGATAAATTCCATACGTATCACACAGACGATACCACAATGTCTGGTTCGGATAATGCGACGTGCGGACTGCGTTAATATTATGCTGTTTCATAAAGCGGATATCCCACAGCATATCTTCCTCTGTCACAGCCCTTCCCCTGTGGACGTTGAATTCATGCCGGTTCACGCCTTTGAACACAATCCTCTTTCCATTTAAGCACATGATCTGACCCATCATTTCAAATCTTCGGAATCCTATCTGCTCTGGAACCGCCTCTACAAGAGCACCTTTTGCATCTCTTACATACAGAGCAAGCTCATATAAATACGGATCTTCCGCACTCCACGCATGTACCTTCGGAATTTCCCCGGATATTTCACACACACTTCCTACTTTCGCCGTCTGCTCAAACACCATATTCCCCTGTGAATCCATAAGTACAGCTTCCATCATGCCTTCTAGTTCTCCGGTAAGCTTTAACTGTATGTTTAAGATTCCATTTTGATACGCGTCATCAAGCGTAGCGGTCACAAAAAAATCTGCAATATGAATGTTCGGAACTGCATAGAGGTACACTTCCCGGAAAATGCCGGAGAAACGCCAAAAATCCTGATCTTCCAGCCAGCTTGCACTGCTTCTTTTGTAGACCTCAACTGCCAGTTTATTTTCGCCCTCTATTAAATACTCCGTAAGTTCAAACTCTGACGGAGTAAAGCTGTCCTCGCTGTATCCAATAAATGCACCGTTCAACCATACATAAAAGGCTGTTTCTACTCCCTGAAAAGATACAAAGACGGATTTATCCTTTAATGCTTCCTCCAGTTCAAAATATTTCACATAGCTTCCCACCGGATTATATTCATTGGAAACCATCGGTGGACGCAAAGCTTCCGCTCCATCCCAAGGGTACATGGTATTAATATACTGGCACTGGTCGTACCCCTGTGTCTGAATATGCCCCGGAACTTCAATTGTGTCAAATATTTTACTGTTAAACTCATTTTTATAAAAATCTTTCACTCTCTGGTCCGGATTTTTCGCATAACTAAAGTACCAGCTTCCATTCAACGACTGACGGAGCGGCATTGCCGCCCCCGCCTCCATTTCTTCCGCACTTTCGTAATATCTGTGATCAGAATGTGCCTTGATTCGGTTCACTTGAAATACTTCCGGATCATTAAGCCATGTAAGTTTTGCTTCCTTTGCTAACATACTTTCTTCTCCTTTTCTAGCCTTTAACAGAACCTGTCATACCTGCCACAAACTGCTTCTGCATTAAGAAGAACAGAAGCGCCGTAGGAAGTGTCGCGATTACGACCGCCGTCATCATCATTCCGTAGTCCGGCGTATAGGACGATCCCATTGCGGACAATACAAGGGGCAGCGTTCTCTTTTCCGGAGACTGCAGTGCAATCAGCGGCCACAGGTAGTTGTTCCAACTTGTCATAAAGGTTACGATAATCGCCGCCGCATAGGAAGATTTCATCGTCGGCATAAATATCTTCGTGAAAATCTTCACCTCAGACAAGCCGTCAATTCTTGCGGCCTCAATCAGTTCCTTTGGAAATGTCTGTGCATTCTGTTTAAAAAAGAAGATCAAAAATGCAGTCGCGACTGCGATGATCACAACAGACATCGGGGTGTTTAACGCAATCACTTTCAAAGGTCCCAGATTAGAAAATTTACTGAATAATCGGAACAATGGAACCATCAATGCCGCAAACGGCACCATCATAGACAAGAAGATAAAATTAAATACCCGTTCTCTTGTCTTATTTTTATACACTACAAACGCATAACCTGCCGCAGAAGACACCACCATTGCAAGTGTTGTTGTGACAACGGCGATCAGGATTGAATTTTTGAAAGCATTGATATACTGAAGATCGGACGCCAAAAGAGTCTTCAAATTCTCCATAAAATAGGTGCCGGGAATCAACGTTCCCTTTGTCACTTCCACCGATTCATTGGTTGCCGCAACAATCATCCAAAAAAATGGAAATATGGAGATCAGTGATATAACGGATAAGAAAATATACTTCATTGCATTTCCTATTTTTTTACGCATCTTTATCTTCACCTACTTTCTTCTGAATAAATGATAATACAACAATCAATACAACGACTACATAAGAAACTGACGCCGCGTATCCAAAGTCCGGCGTATACTTAAACAGGAGGTTGTAAATATATTGTGAGATTGTAATTGTCGCATTTGCCGGTCCTCCCTGCGTGATGTTCATGGTTTCATCAAATAGCTGCAGCGTACCGATGGTAGAATTGATGGTCGTAAATAAAATAATCGGTTTCAAAAGCGGCAGCGTCATATATCGAAATTTCTGAAATGCACTGGCGCCGTCAATATCCGCAGCTTCGTAAATCGCACTGTCAATACTCTGCAGGCCGGACAGATAAAATACCATATTATATCCGGTCCATCTCCATGTGATTGCAAGAATAATCAGCACCTTTGCCCATACCGGATGTGTAATCCATGCGATCGGTTCCGAAATAACATTCAAATTCATAAGCAAAGAGTTGATAAATCCGTCTGTCGCGAACAAACTCTTGAAAATAATAGAATACGCAACCAGAGACGTAACACATGGCAAAAAGATTGCCGTTCTAAAAAGACCTTTACATTTTAACTTCTTATCATTTAACATAGAGGAAATGACAAGCGCAAGCAATATCATAATCGGAACCTGAATCACCAGAAATAATACGGTGTTGAATAATGCTTTTTTAAAGGTCGTGTCCGTCAAAAGACGTTTATAATTTGCTGCTCCGGCAAACGTCAGATGTTCACCTACTCCGGTTTGAAATGATGTAAGAAATGCCTGAATCATGGGATAAAATACAAACATCACAATTAAGATCAAACTGGGAATGATAAACAACCATGCCGTACGATTTAATTTCGGATTTAAATCGTGTTTCTTTCTTTTCATGGTATCCCTCCTCCAATAAGAAAGGGCGGAACTTTTTACCGTCCCCGCCCCCTGTCGTCGTCATTTTTATTTTGCAACTGCTGCCTCTACCTGCTGCTGATAATCTCCCAGAACTTTATCTACATCTGCTCCGGAAAGGATCTGCTGCAATGCCTCTGTCATCACATCTTCAATTGCATATGTTTCCTGTCCATAGTTTACAGTCGGAACGTTATTCTGCCATGCTGCCAAATCTTCAAATACTTTCTGTCCGCCGTAGAAGTCAACGCCTTTTGTATAGTTTTCAGCAGTCTCTGCCGCTTTTAAGGTACTTACAAGGTTGATATCCACTACAAGCTGGTTCATCAAATCTGAATTAGAAGCAAATGTCTCTTTTAAGAATTCTTTTGCAAGTTTTTCATGGCCTACGTTTTTCAGTACGTACCAGCCAGCGCCGCCGATAGAAGAAGCATTTACAGAATCTGCATTTTCAGCCATTTTAGGGAATGGTGCTACGCCCCATTTACCGCTCTGATCTTCCGCTTTTACGACAGAAGGTGAAATCCAACATCCGGTTGGTACGGAAGCTACATCGCCGTTATTGAATGCCCCTACAAACTGATCCCAATCTGCTACCTGTTTAGAAATTCCAGAGTCCACAATTTTCTGGTATGTTGCAAACGCCTGTTTTAAAGCCTCGTTATCTTTAATATTTACTTTTCCTTCTTCATCTGTGTACCAAGAACCTGCGCTCTGAAGCATCATACGAATCTGTCCGAGATCGCTTGGATCTAAAGTAAGCATATGTTTTCCTGTTTTCTCTTTTACAGCTTTACCGATTTCTATGTATTTGTCCCATGTAAGATTCTGCATATCTTCTGCTGTATACCCGGCTTCTTTGATCATGTCTGTGCGGTAGAACATTGCAGCTACGCCGCTGTCGAAAGGAATTCCATACATTTTTCCATCTACCTGATTCACACCTGCCTTGTATGCTGCGAAATCATCCGGGCTTGCGATGTCGTCAAGAGCGGCAAATTCATCCTGATATGCGGTTAAATAACCTTGGATTCTGTAATCCTCAATCAGTACAATATCCGGAAGTCCATCGTAAGAACCAGAAGATAAGCTTGTGTTTAACTTTGCTACGATATCATCCTGCGCCATTGTCACAACTTCTATTTCTGCATCTGGATTTTTCTCTGCATAAATTTCTTTTGCTTCGTTCGCCGCCTTAATATTGAAGGCCTCGTCCCATGCCCAGATGGTAAGCTTGTTATCATCTTTCTTGGCGTCTTTTTTCCCTTCACCGGAACTTCCGCATGCCGCTAAACTCAGAGTCATAACTCCCGCCAGCGCCATGGCTGCGATTTTCTTAAATTTCATAATCTTCTTCCTCCTTTTGCTCTTTTTTGCTGTGAGCTATTTGTTAAGAAGACTTTATCATAAATGCCATTTTTTCTAATAGGATTATTTTTATTTGAATTTTTACTTTCTTGAGATTTTCATTTTTTAGAGATTATAATTATCACTTTTTTGGGATTTTTGTACTTTTTTTCAGCTTTTTACAAATCAGACTTATCAATTTACTAAGCTCACCCTTTTGTTCTCCAATTGCTTCCCCTTCCGCACGAATCAATCTATCCCGTTCTTCCATCTTCATCAATTCTACCTCCTTTTGTGTACTGGACTTAATCTGCTGTACACTTCTATGCAGACGAATCAGACGCTCATCACATTCTTCTGAGTTCTGCATTTCCACATCGAATAAAAAGTCATCCATAAGATTCATCTCTTTCAGCGGCTTATATTTCCTCTGCTGCGTTTCTGTCTGCAGCATAAAATGATTGTTTTTTATCATATGTTTCTCCTCCCATTATAATCATTAGCATCTTTGTTTGACAAGAGTGCAAGCATTTTAAATATAAAAAACTTCACAAAAATAAATTGGATTTTTCGTGAAATCTTACTTCACCTTGAGCAACAAGCAGTCTTCGCAAGCAATGCTTGCTCGACCGCCCTCTGTCGCCTGCTTTAATCTACGGCAACTTGCCTGTCTCGTGAATAAATTCACTCGACCGTTGGCAGTCGCCAACGACAATTTTTAGAACTTAAAAATCGGTATTAACCGATAGCCCCCTCCTTTTTCCCATATCATTTCGCACAATAGAATAGTATAATTGAACTAAGAGGAAAAGCGAGGAGGACTTGAATATGGGAATCTTTGTAACTTTGTAGTAGCAAGGTGTATCAATGCTATTACGCCTTGCTAATCAGAACATAATATATAAAATTGATTAGGAGGCAAAATTATGTCATATTTTAAGTATCAGTTAAAAAGAATATTTTACAAAGAAGCAGGATGTGGGGAACCGCTTATCATGTTGCATGGAGATACGGCTTCTTCAACCATGTTTGAAATGCTATTGCCGTTATATCAAGAACATTTTCGAGTGATTTTGATAGACTTGTTAGGGAATGGGAAATCAGACAGAGTGAGCGAATTTCCAGCAGACTTATGGAGTTCACAGGCTCAACAGGTTATTGCTCTTATTGAACATTTAAAGCTGGATAAAGTAAATCTACTAGGGACAAGTGGCGGAGCCTGGGTCGCTGTCAATACAGCGTTAGAACGTCCAGACCTTATAGAAAAAGTAATTGCAGATAGTTTTGACGGTAGAGCCTTACCTCAGAATTTTGCTGAAAATTTGCTGAAAGAACGTGAATGTGCAAAACATGATACATACGCTAAACAGTTTTACGAATGGTGTCAAGGCGGAGATTGGGAAACGGTTGTAGACCTTAATACACAAGCACTTATTGAGTGTGCAAAGAAAAAAATTCCATTGTTTTCTAAACCATTGGAAAGTTTGACTGTTCCTATTTTGTTTATAGGAAGCCTGCAAGATGATATGTGTCGCAAAGACATATTAGAAGAATACATGGAAATGAAAAAACTGGTTAAGCATGGTAGCATACATACTTTTGATACTGGCGGACACCCAGCTATTGCCACAAATGCAGAAAAGTTCGCAAATATTGTTTTAACTTTTCTAAATGATTAAAGAATTAGGCGGTTAGTCTTTTTTTAAGATTGACCGTTTTTTCCGTACTAAGAAAAGGGTTGATTGATTTATGCATATGACTTGGAATAAAGGACACCGTATCAGAGCCAGAGATAACCAGCGATAAGCACCATGCATCACAGGGGCAGCCGAAAAAATAAACTGACACCTTAGCTTTTCATTGTAACGGATATATCAAACTAATATAATATGGGTATGAAGAAACCGACAAATTAGAAGTTGTTGCTAGAGAATTATGAGCAAAAAAAGTACTACATAGTCAAAAATAGTCCTCTAGACAGGCTTGGACGCTGTGGACCAGCGATGACTATCCTAAGCAAAGATTCGCTTCAGACAAAAAATAAAAAAAAACTAAAATACAACCTTCAGGATGGGAGAAAGGAAAATATCACAGATGTCACTTGATTGCCTGTCAATTTGGAGGAACTAACTCAAGAAGGAATCTGATAACAGGCACATGCCACTTTAATCAAAAAGAAATGTCTTCAATTGAAAATAAAATAGCAGAGTATTTAAATAATGAGGGAATGCATAAGTACGTATTTTATCAAGTCACACCAAAATATGTGAATGACAATCCGATTGCAAGCAGCGTAACTATAAAGGCGTACACTATTGAAGATAATGAGCTGTGTATTGACGACGAGGAGATTTATAACAAATAACTATGAAATAGTGAATGGAACACCAGAGATTTTTGAATGACGCTCTAGAATAGTTGTAGCTTACATTGGATTTGGGCAAGTATTTGCAGAACCAAAGGGGGATTACGCTTGTTACGTTGCCAAATTCCTGTTTGATAACTTCATGTCCATACACACAAAGGGGCTGTCCTGAAAACGTAAGTCATTTCAGGACAGCCCTTTCTTTTATTGTGACCGGCTCGTTGCCTATCGATTAGTTATTAATTAATTTATCTGCATCGCTCCAGCTATAGAGTTTTCTTACTTCTTCGCCTGTTTTTTCTGCCGGATGCTCTGATGCAAGTTTTCTCATTGCTCTAAAGTGCGCCTGACCGCCTGCTTCGGACATGTCTAATAAGAATTCTTTTGCGAAAGAACCATCCTGAATATCGGAAAGG
The DNA here is from genome assembly GCA_910578495.1 of uncultured Dorea sp. Taxonomy (GTDB): domain Bacteria; phylum Bacillota; class Clostridia; order Lachnospirales; family Lachnospiraceae; genus Dorea_D. The sequence continues at coordinate 14,954 of CAJTRE010000023.1, read as the reverse complement.
ATTTTCTTCATTGCTTTCTTTGTCTCTTCTGTAATTACTTTTGGTCCTGTTATGTAATCACCGTACTCTGCTGTGTTTGAGATTGAGTATCTCATTCCTGCAAATCCTGATTCGTAAATCAGGTCAACAATGAGTTTCATCTCATGCACACACTCAAAGTACGCATTTCTTGGATCGTATCCTGCCTCAGTAAGTGTCTCGAAACCTGCCTGCATCAGTGCACAAACACCACCGCAAAGAACTGCCTGCTCACCAAAAAGATCTGTCTCTGTCTCTGTTCTAAATGTTGTCTCAAGAACACCCGCTCTTGCTCCACCGATTCCTGCTGCGTATGCCAGCGCTTTATCAAGCGCTTTACCTGTAGCATCCTGCTCTACAGCCACAAGACAAGGAACTCCTTTACCTGCAGCATATTCGCTTCTTACAGTGTGTCCAGGCCCTTTTGGAGCAATCATTGTAACGTCCACATTTGCCGGTGGTACAATCTGCCCAAAATGAATGTTAAAGCCATGAGCAAACATAAGCATATTTCCGTCCTCAAGATTAGGTTCAATATCATTTTTATAAAGTGCAGCCTGTTTCTCATCGTTAATAAGAATCATAATAATGTCTGCTTTTTTTGCCGCTTCTGCCGCTGTATATACAGTCAGTCCCTGTGCTTCAGCTTTCGCCCATGATTTACTTCCCTCATATAGACCAATGATTACATCACATCCAGACTCTTTTAAATTAAGAGCATGTGCGTGTCCCTGACTTCCGTAACCGATAATTGCGATTGTCTTTCCCTCTAACAAAGATAAGTTGCAATCTTCCTGATAAAAAATTCTTGCTGCCATTTTACATTCCTCCTAAGATAAGATAAAATAAATTTTAACATTTAGTGACGTATTAATCAATAAATGTAACGTCCTTAATTCCGCGTGCCAAACCTGTAATTCCGGTTCTCGCAAGTTCCAGAATCTCGTAACCGTCCAGAAGATTCATAAATGCCTCCAGTTTGGACTGATTTCCGGTAAGCTCTACCATCAGCGACTCTTTCTCCACATCCACGATTTTCGCTCTGAAAATATCTGCGATAGAAATAATCTCTGAACGCTGTGCCGCATTGGCACGAATCTTAACCATAATAAGCTCCCTGTAAACAGAGTCTGCCGGATCGAGAACCTTGATCTCGATAATGTCCTCCAGCTTTCTGACCTGCTTTTCAATCTGAGATAAAATAAGCTCATCGCCGCTCGCCACAATCGTAATCCTTGTAAATCTAGGATCTGCCGTCAAACCGGCGGTAATACTGTCGATACTATATCCACGTCTGCTGAAAAGTCCGGATATACGGCTTAACACACCTGGATTGTTGTCAACAATCAATGAATAAACTCTCTGCATAAGACACCTCTTCCATATCTCTTTTTATAAATAATTTGATTCAAAAACAGAGTGCGTTCTGTTTTTAAATCATAACAATATATTGCCATTTTGTCAAGCCCCTTTTGGTATACACAGAAGAAAACGTAACAGTTCAGCCCGCGCCATTCGCAAAACCGCCAGAATCCAGATGCCGCTTTTCCTCGATAAGACGTTGCCACTGCTGCCGGATTCAGAATACGGTTTGCTGACAGAATCGCATAATACCTGTTGTATTCCTGATGATCTGTATTCGTTACGGACCAGAACAATCCTACATATATGGTGAGCACCGGGAACATAATCGCCGGAAGTAACCACTCATGCAAAACCAGATAAGAAACGCCTGTCAGTAACACTGCTCCCATTACTGCAATTTCTACAGCATTTCTGTCTCTTGTAAACATCTTATCCCACACTTCTGCGAGAAACCACAGTACCAATACATACACCATAGCGCCAATCCAGTATACCGGAAGAAATCTTCTAATCCGCAGTTGAAAAGCATTGTCGAAAAATACAGTAGACAGAATAATTAAAAACAGCGGAACCGTTATTGATGAAATATGCAGTGTAACCATTTGAACTTTCATACTTGACGTCCACATTACTGTAATTCCAAGCGCAATCATCACAAAAAGCAACACAAATATCCAAATCCGAATACTATCATTTGCAGAAAAATCAGTCCTAAAATTATACGTCGCAATCGATTTTTCTGTCAAAAAATGTCCTTGCAGAAGTAATGTTACAATCAAACTGATACCATATCCCCATAGCAGCATCCCTGCAATATGTCTGTTCAGCGACTTCTTATCCAGCCAAACCTTCGTAGTATCTTCTGCCAGAACCTTTTTCAGTCTCTCACTCCAAACCGCCTTCTCACTGCCCAATACCTGTTCATCCAACATAGATACATCCATGTGTTGTGTCAAAATGTTCTCGCAGGCTTTCCGTACTTCTCTTACATGCTTTTCTTCTTCGTTAAGCTGGGTAACTCGATTGGAAATGACTTCTTCCAATATCAATTCATTTCTATAAATAGACTTAATATCCTCAATGGAGATTCCAAGAAGTCTTAAAATCTTGATCTGCTCCAGCCGCTCCACATCTTGTTGTGCATAATCCCGATAATTATTTTCTTTACTTCTTCTAGGATTCAGTAATCCTTCCTTTTCATAGAAACGGATATTTGCACTGGAAATTCCCGTCCTTTGTTCTACCTCTTTAATCTTCATACCTTCACCTTCTCTCGTTTATTATGCCGGCATTCTTTTATTTGTCCTCATTATAAACCTTGAAGTCAGTTGAAGGTCAACGATTTTTCAGAAAATAATTAAATCTGCTCTACTACAGGTTTCATTCCGTCCAAAGCTACAATCATAATCGGAGCGCCTTCTGGAATTTCCTCACCTTTAAAGGTAATCACTTTCCGGTGTTTTCCTCCCACATCAGCCTTTCCTTTATACGGAAGAATGACTGTATCTGCACTTCCGATTTCCCACAAAAGTTCCGTCTCCCTTTTGTGTCTGTAAAGGGTAATCATTGCTCGCTGCCATAACTGAAGCAGCGAAAATACAAAAATCAGGATAATAATAACCTGTAAACCTCTGCTATGTCCTACAAGTACAATTCCTATCAGTAAAAAGACAGCGCTGTTTGTAATACCTCCACCATTCCAATTTCTCGCCCAGGCATAAAATGTATTAAGGTTCAACCATTTTTCTACTCCTGACCAGATAAAGCCCAAAACAAGAAAGAAAATTCCTACAACGTCAGACACTATCAGCGGAAAAGGAAAAGATTCCACACCTGTCCAATTTGCCGCACTGGCTCTGTAGAGTGCAAATGCCGTAAGAGATACAAGCGAACCCATTCCCCAGAAAAACATGAGCATCTTAATATCCCAAACTTTACTATACAGTCTGCTCATATCTTTTCCGGCAGCAATTGGATCACCCATTTGACGCACCGCCTCTTCCTCCGCTTCTTCTGCTGACATTCCCTGTGCCATCAACGCTTCCTTGCAATCCATAATGTGATTCTCATATTCCGTCATAATCTCTTGGCGTACATGTTTATTATGAATCTGTTTTGCCATTGTATATAAGAATTTCTCAGCTTTCATAACTCACACCACCAATCATACCTGCAACCGCATTTGCATAGGTTTTCCACTCATCAATCATCTTACTCAGATAAATCTTACCATTTGGTGTAATTTGATAATACTTGCGAAGTTTTCCACTTACTTCCTCATCATAGCTTACCAGATACCCTGCCTGTACCAGACTGTGTAAAAGAGGATAAAGCGTTCCAACTTTTAGTTCAAACACATTCTTGGAACGCCTGGATAATGTATCAATCATCTCGTAACCGTACATATCCTTCTCTGATAATAACTGTAAAATTAACATTGCCGTATTACCGGAAATTAAACTTCTGCTTACTGCCATAAAAGCCACCTCCTTTTCAATCTACCCTATGGCAACAATTACTAACTCATATTCTTTTATATTGTTAGTCGTTATACATCGATAACCGATATATTTTATATTTTCATTATATATCGGTTATCGATATTTGTCAAGAAAAAAATCGAGCAGGCTTTATTCCCACTCGATTCTTAACATCTATTTTTTCCCAGACAAAAACTTCTGATGTAAATGGTCGTGTTTCTCTCGCAGTTCTTCCCAAATTTCCCGATGTCTCTTAGACTGCATTTTCGGGAATGCACGCAACATACGCCGCCCGGTTCTGGAAGAGTGTTCCATAAACTCCGCATATTTCTCCCGTAGTTCTTCTTCCCTCTGGCGAATACTCTGATGATACTCCTCTCGTTTCTCCCGGATTGCTTCCTGACGTTCCATACCTTCCATAACATTATGGTAAATATTTTCTCCCAACTGTTCTGAAATCTGGTGTAACTCTGCCACAATTTCTTCCATTTTCTCCAGCTTCTTGTTCATCTTCAAAATGCCGGAAACAGTATCGTAAAGGTCTGCGATTAACGCTGCGCCAAGGACAGATAGAAAGACGGTTCCAATCCAAACCGGAAGAAAAGAATATCCCTTAAAAATCAGCGGGTGAAGAAGTTTCACAATCACGACACAGGCACTCCCCCACATTAACGAAAACGGCAGACACACGTAACCGTTAAGATTCAATGGCATCTCAGTGTAATCCCACCATTTATGATGAAACAGAACCTCTAACAAGAAACCTGTCAGCCACTCCAACACAGTCACGAGAATCGCAGACGCTGCAAAAAGAGGCAATAAATTTTCTTCAAACGGACGCATCAACATGACAACCGCCGTAACACCCACCCCGTAAATTGGACAAAGCGGACCATTTAAAAATCCCCGGTTGACGAATTTTTTCTCTTTAACCGCCGCAAAAGCAACCTCTGCACACCATCCAATGAATCCATAGATAAAAAAGTTTACAAATATATAATAGATTGTCAATTGTACATGCACTCCTATCTGTGATAACCTATCTAAAAATCAAAATTGACGCCAGCATTCTTATCATATATTTTACTGAACCAATCAAATTTAAATAACTCGCCCCATCCTTTCTTTCATCCATGATTACCGGAACCTCTGTTACCTTAGCTCCGTTTTTCACCAAATGTGAAATTGTATCAGATTCAGGATGATAATTAAGATTATGTACAAATTCCTTTATCATCTTGCTCGAGAACATTCTCATTCCCGACGTGGGATCTGCAATTCTGACTCCTGTTGTTATCTTGATCGCCGCTGTTATCATCCGGCTTCCTATCATACGCAGCGACCAATCCTTTTTCCCATACACAAACCTGGAACCTATCACAATGTCATAGCCCTTTTCCATTTCTTCTAATATAAGTTCAAAGCATTCCCCCATAAGCAGACTATTCAACGGCACATGGGACTTCTGGAACCAATGAAACAGCGTTTCCCAATCTGTCTGCTGATTCAGAATCAAACTACGCAAAGTCTGAAATTGCTTCCTGTCCATCCGTCTGCGTCTCCGCTTTTTGTCCCATTCATCATCATTCAGATAAAGCTCATGCACCTCTGTCACATTTTCGGGCAGCCTATATACAAACTTTCCACGCATGGAACGGTTTGCTACAATTGTCAAAATAACAAATTCATGTTCTGGAAACAACTGTATTAAACTATGTACCCAGCTCGATACACCGCCCACCACATAAGGATAGCAGCCCTCGACTACCATGCAAATTCTCATAACATCCCTCTTTCCGGCTATCCAAAAATATCATAACCATCCTGTTCCGACATAGATATGGTTACATTATCATTCTCTGTCTCAATCAAATATGCTCCTTCATCCATCTCTTTAAGGCTTCCTCCTTCTACACTGACATTGGAGTTCCCATTCATTCTCAGAATAAACCAGACCTTTTCCCCGGAATTCTTCAATTCCAGAAAAATCTTATTTTCCTCCTGCTTGATTTCATAATCCAGTGCAAGAAAATTACGTATACGACTGTCACATTCCGACACAGTTGTTCCGGAAAACGCTCGGAAATTCTTCCAATTTTCACCCAAAGCACCGGTGAAATCCTTTGACATATCCCGCCATGTCTCAAGTCCGTCATCTTCCGGATATATGATTTCTGACGCGTCTACCCATACGCTGCTGTAGCCTAGAGCCGTTTCCACACATTTGTTTCGAAAGTCCTCCCTATAGGTATACTTCAGTCCATTACTTAAAGCAGCCTGCTTTGTCACCTGTTCCGATACATATCCTATAATTTCACTGTCTCCATGATAATCCTCAACCACCGTCCGCACATCCGCCAAAATACCGTTCCCCAAAACAGAGCCTATCTCCTCCTCTGACAATTCCCCTGCATAGAAGGATGTAAAACGATAATTTGGAATTCCCTCCCGTACAAACCTTTCGTCCTCTCTAAGCTTGTCTCCAAGCTTTGTGTCAGATATACAAATGCCCGACAACCCTGTCTCCGCATTTTGTTCATTTAAAAGCTTCATATAATAAATAAGCCTCTCTTGCTTGGGCATATTGCCATCCTCATAGTCAAACTGCAAAGCCATCATTGCCGTAAGCCCTAAACTGTTTTTACGGTAAGCAGTAATAATACCCGGCCACATAATATCGCGAATTACCTTTTGAGAAGATCGGCTGTAACGCCGCATCATTTCTTCCTCGTTCTCTTCTGCCAGTCCCGGATAATTAAGCATGACTAAATTCTGTGCATTGACCACCGGATAAATCTCACACTCCTTTGTCTGCGCCGACATAGCAGATAGAAGCCCCAGCCCGGACGCATCCTCCATATAGTCTCCATTTACGGCAAACACAAAAGTCGATTTCAGACTGTTCCTCCATATTACCGGCGGATAATCCATATAATTAACAGTCTCCTCCATAATACCTGACATATATGTCTTGGTTCCTGATTCCAGCGTATACCAAGGGAAGGTCAGCTCCATATCCTGTTTCTTTTCATTTACTTCCTCATCCTCCGCATAATAAATCTGCTCACCGCCCAGCAAAAATCCTTCATACAAATGAATTCCCACTGCCGCCGCATATTTCTCTCTGACACTGCTGATTCCCAAAAGTCTTTGAAGTTCCCTGTTTTTCTCTATTACAGATACATCCGGCAAACCGGCAAATACCAAATGAGTCCCCGACACTGCCAGTTCCTCCAAACAATCCATTGTATCTGCATTCTTCCAGTCAATACTGGCAGAATCCAATACCGCCATATGAAAAGCCGTCTGTCGTCCCGCCGATTCTTTATATTCCGCCGGTGAATCAAAACTTTGCATACTGCGTTTCGTATAGAGCGCCCAGTTTTGCGTCATCTTGCTCACAGGACTCTGGGAAGCGCCGAGATATAAGACGCTCTCCCTCTGACTCTCTTTATCGCTCTGGTTTATCTCATAAACGTCATTCCTGCCACGCAGTCCCTCCATTTCTTCTGTGTACGGATTCTCCCCAAAATCATTCAGCATCTCGCTTGCCACGCCGGACGCCTGAAACAAACACAGGATAATACACATAACAATGGTAATTGTAAAATAATTCCGCAGCGATACCATACAACCACCCCTAACTGAACAGCCTGATTAACTCAAGCGTTTCATGATCAATCACCACATCCGATTTTTTCAAAGCTTCAAGAGCCTCAAAAAAAGCTTCTTTATTGTTCATTGTAAAATATAATTTCAATTTGCATGTATAAGCCGCCAATTCCAGCGGATGCAGCTCCGCCAGTCTCATACACCATTTTTCTCCCACTTCAAAATCTTTTATCTCAATGTGCCTCAGACAGATGCCTTCGCACCGTTTTGCAGTAAGACTGCCCCTGCTGTTTTCGTAAAGCAGCTCCGCCGTCTCATCCATCATATGTACAAACCGGCTCTGTTCAATCTCTGTAAATACTTTCTGCTCCAAAACGCGGTTCATATAATCAAGCATTTGTTCCCCGAATTCCCCTTGTTCCGGATTCTTTTGCATCTCCACATATATTTTCTGCACGTTGATACGAAATTCATTTAATTCACTGCTCAAAACAGAAGCCGCATAGTGAGATGTTTCCGAATCTTTGACGTTTATCGCCTACGAAATTGCAGACAGTGAAGACTGGATATCCCCTTTCAAGACGTTCATCATTACCATTCGAAGCCTGGTCTTCTCGTTGACCGATATAGCTTCCTCCAAAGGAACCACATTTCTCTCCCGCTCCTCGTCTGCTTTCATTTGAGTCCTTACCCGCTCTTTGCTGAATACCACATCTGCCAAATTCATTTCCATCCAAAAGGGCAGCTTGAAAATCAGAAAAGAAAAGAAAAAAAACAATGGTCCCACAACCGGGCTAAGAAGCATAACGACAAATCGAAGCAAATACGTTCTTCTGTTATCTTTAAGCTTCTCCCTTCGCTTTTTTCCCCCAAGGGTAGTCACAAACACCGTATTCCAAAGAAAATAAACAGCCGCCACTAAAAAATTTACGACAAGCACCAGCAGAAAAATCTTCTCATCCGTCATCTAAATCACCCGCTCTCTGGCAGAGATTCCCATATCCTGCAGCCGTTTCTTTACAATATCCGCGCCTTCCTTATTTGTGTTCGGAAGCAGAATATGCAGTTCTTTGTCTTCTCGGACTCCAAGATAATCTGTTTGGCGTACAACCTGCTTTAATTTGTCAGACACCCTTTCCCAGTCCGCCTTTTTCACTGGAACACTCATAAGCTCACATTCCGTCAATCCTTGTGCCTTAGCATCTAAAAAGGCTTTTACAAGCATTTCAAAAGCTTCTACATTTAATATCTCCGTTTCCTCCACGTAACGCCGGTTTTTTAATGTCTTCAAATGCCGTTCCGCACGCACAGCGGCGTCTCTTATAAGGGCGCTGACAATCGCAAAACGGTTTGCTTCCGCCAGTGTCATCCGCTGCCAGGGAATATCCCATAGCAGCAGAATAAATCTCATCTGCTCTTGTTCATACACTGCCGACGCCATCAAAGGAAAATCCTTCCTCATATTTCTATTAATATAAACACGACGCTCCTTCAGTTCACAAAAAAGTTCCTCCATAGCGCTGTACTTAATAGAGTTCCCCAATTCCCGCGCTTCCGGCGAGGTAGCTGAAAACAATCTGGCATAATCTCTATTCGCCACAACATATACTGCCACAGATTTACTATCCATTAACCTAGAAAGGACCTTCGCCGCATAAAACAGCACCTCCTCCGGCGCATAATGATCCAGACTGGAGGTAAGCTCATAAATCTTGCCCAAACTGTCCCTCTGATTGATAACCTGCACTTCGAAGTTCTGTTTCATTTCTACATTCGTATCATTAATATCAGCAATATCATCCATTTTCCTCTTCAGATATTGAATCTCTTCTCCGTTTTCGATTTGGATGTCTCTTAGCTGATCCTTCATATACCCCACAACCATACCCACGATAAATAGCTGTGCAATCCATACATATGTACTGTAATCCAGAACAATCTCAAAGCCGGTTCGTTCATACATCTCTCCAAAAAAATATCCAGCCGCCGCTAATATGGCAGAAAAAACGGCCTGCTGCTGCCCATGAACAACAGCAAACAAAAGTACATAGAGCAGATAAAAATCCAGTCTGTCAAAATACTGGCTGCCCACCGCTCTATTATTCAATACAAAAAACGGAATAAACATAATTATATTCTCTATAAATGGAATCAGCTTACTTATAATAATCCGAATATGATGTGTCAGTCTGTTATATCCCTTTCCGTCTGTATCCTCCAATCCGATAAAGAAATTTCTGTGGCGCTCCATATACTGTACGGTCTTTGCCACTCCCTTTTCATAATCATTAAAAATCTTCTGTCCATACTCTTTCTGGTATTTACTGCCGTCCAAAATAATCCTAAATCCGTCTCCTACGGTATTATCTATAACCTGTATATTCGCCGCCATCTTCCGGCATATCAACTACGCAAGCTGCAGCTCATCAATCTCTTCCATAGAAGATATATGATAACAACACTCTTTCGGCATTTCCTCTGTTATCGCCTTATAAGCCAATTCTATTGCATCTTTCAGATATAACATAGAAAAAGCATGTCTGCCATTAGCTGATATGCTGCCGGTCTTTAATGCCTCCAGACACATCCTGAAACATGGATTATCTTCCCTTTGGTTCTTGCCCGGTATGCCGTATACATGGTCAAAACGAAGAACCATTATATCCAGCCCTTGAGCCTTTCTGTAATTTGAACAGATTTCTTCTCCCTGCGCTAACGCCATAGCCTTAAAGCCTTGGGGCGACAGCGGCTCCTCTTCCGAAACAGCCTCTCCATGAGGATTCCCAAAAACCTCCTGAGATGAGAAGTACACAAAACGTCCCTTTTTCAACACAGAGTATGCAGACAGAATATTCATAAATCCCGTTGTATAACGCACAATTTCCTCTCTCGCTGTACTCCAGTCAAAATTCGTATCATATGCCCCCATAAAAATCGTAATATCCGGACTAATACTCCTATAAATATCTTTTACAATTTCGTTATCATATTCAAAATTGTATCTTTCAAACACACGCTTATCTGAAAAGCGCCTTTCCCTCTTCCCTGTCAGCAGAAAAACACGATGCCCGCTTTTGTTGCATTTATCAATCATGGCATTCATCATATTGCTTCCGCCACCAATTAATAAAACATCCATGACCCGTATAGTTCCTCCTTAAATTTTCTTATATATTATCATTTTCATATTATACCCCCCCCCAGTAATTTGTCAATATTCAACGCCACAACACAATGATAGATTTGCGGAGGATTCATAGACTGTTTTTTATCCAAAAAAATCATGCCATAAAAAAACGGAACTGTATCATTACAGCTCCGCTTTTTCGGCGTTCTTCAACATACTTGCGTTCCTCCGCCTGCCTATTCTGTTGGATTCATGAAAAACTTCTTTTTCAATAAGGTTTCATTAAGAAGATGGTTTGTTTCATACTCCCCATGATAAAAGACAGCCCAGTTATTAAAGATGCAAGGAAGATTTTTAGCTTTCTCTAAAGTGTCTACGGCAATCAAATTTAATGGTATGCTGTTTCTGTTGCAGTATTCTTGTGCTTGTTCAATACAGTTTGGAATGTATGGACATTGCAAGCCATAATAGATTGTTAATTCCTGTTCGCTGATTTTCATTTCTTTTACGCTTTCAGAAAAAAACGGTTTTTCCCCATTGAAAGACAATGCTAATAATTCATATTCATTTTTTACGGTATCAACGACTTCAAAACCATATTTGAGTAAAAATTTCTTGTCTGCTAAAAATGGTTTTTTCTTTTTGGAGCTAAGAATACAGATACCCGATTTTCCTTTTTCTTTTGCGTCATTGACACAATACTCAATCAGAGATTTTGCATACCCTTTCCCTTTGAAAGAACCCGCTACCCAAAGACAATAAATATACAAATACTCATTTCCATGAACGGGCACCCACGCAGTTTCCAAGGGAGCATATTCAATAAAAACTTTTCCCTTTTCATTAAGTTTCCGAAAAACGTGCCCCTCCGCAATCCGTTCTCTCAACCAATTCTTTTTTACAGTTACTCCTACTTGATGTTTTTTATCGGCAATCGCACAACATAAATGCTCTTTATCTATATTTTCAATCGTCAAGTTTATAAATTGTTCGCTCATACTTTTCCTCCTTAAATGCGTTACACCCATATTGTAACAGTTAAACCTTGACATCTAATGTCATGTTTTGTTTTTTTCGTATATTTTTTTCGCTTCATCAGATAAAAATTTTTGCAAATAGGCAGGCTCAATTACTGTAACCTGCGTTCCAAAAGAAAGCAGATATCCTATCAGCCAGTTATCCTCTGGCATTTCAGAGGAAACCATGAGGTCGCCGTTTTCCATTTCTTCTATTTCGTTTCCCTCAAATTCATCATATACACGATATGCCATTTCTTTTGGAAAGCAAAGGGATATTTTGTTGTATTTTCTTTTTGGCTCATCTGCTGATTTAGGATATTCCATTGGCGTAAATTCTTCTGATAGCATTTTCGTTTCAAGAATACGATTAAATTTGAAAATACGGAAATCCACTTTATCAACACAGTAAGCCTTGATATACCACTCCTTTGCACGATACATCATTTTAATCGGATAGATTTTTCTCTGGCTCTTTCTCCCATAAGAGTTTACATACATGATACTTACCGCCCTATGAGAGATAACGGCATTTTTCAGTAATTCAAAGGTAATGCTATCCTGTGTTTTGCTTCTCCAACGTGAAAAATCTACTTCAAACCAATTATCGGAATTGACATTAAAAAGAGCAGATAATTTCGTCAACATATCCTTTTCATAAGTGCTGTTTACAACCGATACACTTTGCAAAGCCGCTAATATGTCTTGCTTCTCTTTTTCAGAAAAAAGGGCTTTATCCAAAACATAGTTTTCAAGTATCTGTATGCCGCCGTTTCTTCCCGTTGTCACATAGATAGGAATACCCACACTACTTATTACATCTATATCACGATAAATTGTCCGCACTGATACTTCAAATTTTTCTGCCAATTCGGAAGCTGTTATGCGCCCATTCTCTAAGATATAGTACACAATTTTGAACAGTCTGCTTTCTTTCAAATATTTCCCTCCTTTGCTGCCATTTTATTTTATAAACCTTGACACCTCCCTGTCAAGGTTTGTAAATACTCTATTTCAGTCATGGCTATGTTTTTTGTAATCATTTCTTGGGAATAGTTTGCGGGGAAGCGACACTTGCAGTATTCGAAAGAATATTACAGAAAATGGCTTTTTTATGACCTGATTTTGTTGGATATAGAAATGCCGGGAAATACTGGAATGGAAGTTGCAGCATTCATTTGCCTCAATCTCTTGATTTTTTGAACGGCGTTCAGTATAATGTGGTTGAACAACGTTCAATAGGAGGCACAGCGTGGATAATAAAGACGTAATCATACGGGCGACAATTAAACTTATCGAAGAAAAAGGCGAGCATTTAGATGGAATTACAGTGCGTGAAATATGCAAAAGAGCGGGTGTTGGTTTAGGTCTTGTGAATTATCATTTTGGAAATAAAGATACACTTATTGAGCAATGTATTGAGCGTATGATAAATAGAACAGTCGAGCAGTTTCAGAATATACGGGAGAAGACAGAAGGATTTACCCCCTTTGAGAAGTTGGAGTACCTCGGCAATATGACGCTTGATTTTCTGTTTGAACATTATACCGTTTCCAAGATTTCCGTTCTTACTGATATGCAGTCACCAAAGGAAGGAGACAATACTTACAGAACTTATGCGGCATATCTTCCACTTGTCACTGCCTGCCGTCCTGACCTTGATGAAGCGGCAATAAATCGAAAGACCCTGTATTTGATTACCATTATGCAGCAAATGTTCTTGCGATATGAGACCATATCACAGACATTTGGAATTGACCTCAGTAAGAGAGAAAATCGTAAGATATTTCATACACAAGTTTTACACGATATTTTGGAGATATAATCAATGAAGATTACAGTTATAAATGGAACAGAAAAACATGGTTTTTGTTTGGGATGCACAAACTGTATATTGAAAAGCGAACATACATGCAAGGATGCCGAGTACATACAAATAATTGCGGCGTCCTTGTTGGAATCTGATTTGATTGTGATGACATCTCCTGCTTATGTAATGCATACAACGGGCTCTATGAAAACATTGCTTGACCATTTTGCCTATTTGTGGATGCCACACCGCCCGGCTTCCGAAACGTTTACAAAACGGGCGGTTATTATTACGCAATGCCTTGGTGCGGGAGCAAAGTCAGCGGCAAAAGATATAAAACACAGCCTTTCATGGTGGGGTATTTCCAAAATCACAATATTTACAGGTAAACTAATGGAAGATATTATCTGGGAAAAACTTTCCAAAAAGAAACGTTCCGAACTTACTAAAAAGATGAAGCGGTTGTCGAAAAAAATGTCGAGTATCAACTATAAAAAACCTACAATGGTCAATGCAATTACAAGGATAAAATTTTATTTCTGCCGTATGATGCAAAAATCATTACATAAAAATAACCCCGAATATTTTGACGGAAAGTATTGGGCTGAACAGGGATGGCTTGGAAAAAACAGACCTTGGAGAGCTCAGAAAATGTAATCTCTCTTTTTCGTGCAGAGATTGAGAGGAAAAAAACGGAATCGTAATATATACTAAAAACTGACAGGAGGATTTTTGTTATGGAATGGATTGAAAGATTAAATGATGCAATTAGTTATATCGAGGAACATTTGACAGACGAAATGGATTATGAACAGCTTGGGCGGATTGCCTGTTGTTCTTCTTATCATTTTCAGAGAATGTTTACCTATATGGCAGGGATTTCTTTATCTGAATATATTCGTAGGAGGAAAATGTCACTTGCCGCTGTAGACTTACAGGGTAAAAGCATGAAAATCATTGATGTAGCAGGAAAATATGGATATAATTCCCCTACTGCATTTAACAGAGCATTTCAGTCTGTTCATGGAATCGCCCCATCTGCTGTTAAAAATGGGGGTGTATCCGTAAAATCCTTCCCACCTATCTTATTTAAAATTACAGTTAAAGGAGTGGAAGAAATGAATTATCGAATTGAAACAAAAGATGCATTCCGTATTGTAGGCGTATCTGTACCGCTTCATAAGGATATTGAAAAAAATTTTACGGTCATACCTCCAAAGTGGCAGGAAATCTCTATGAACGGAACATTGCAGAGATTAATCGGTATGATGGATACGCCGCCTATGGGAGTGCTTGGCGTCAGCACATGTAATGATTCGGAACCTTGGAAGTATTATATTGCGGTATCAACTTCACAAGCAAAGAATGACCTTGAAGAATACATCGTGCCAGCGGCTACATGGGCAATATTTTCTGGAGAGGGTACTAATCAGTCTATTCAGGAATTAGAACGACGTATCGTAACAGAATGGCTGCCAACATCCGGATACGAATATGGTAATGCTCCCGATGTCGAGGTTTACCTA
>CAJTRE010000022.1 GCA_910578495.1 uncultured Dorea sp. | reverse complement strand
ATGCACTTATAAAACTTAAATCGGAATATGGTTGTGAGAGAATAACAATCCAGACTGGAGGAACATTGAATAACTTATTTCTTCGTGAAAAGCTGTTTGATTATGTAGATATTATTATTGCACCTGTTTTGATTGGCGGCAAGGATACTTCTACTCTAATTGATGGAAAGTCTTTGACAGAAGAATGCGAATTATCAAAATTGGGTGTTGTGAAGTTGCAAGAATGTGTAGTTTTGGAGAACTCGTATCTTAGATTACGCTATGAGGTGATTCATTGACAAATCCCAGTTTATATAACTGGGATAGATTTGCAGTTGTGGAGGTGGTTGATTATGGAATATACTAAAAAGAAAAATTGGATAATAGCAATCGCTGTTGCTATCGTTTATTTAACAATAAGTATTCTCTTTGATTTGTGGTTTTTTTCTTGGATTATATGGGTTGCCTATGCAATTTATAGATTTATCGTGAAATAGATAAATCCAAGCTGTTCAGAAGTACAAATCTCAGTTTGACAATTTCATATCCGTACATAAAAAGACACCGCTTAAGTTAAGGGTGTCTTTTTAGCGCTATTTTATTGTCATATCAAGGCTCATTCAATCGTGGTAAATTCGTGGTAAAATGAATGATTTTCTATACTTCAAAATACTTGAAAACATAGTATTTATGTGGATAATCTAAAAATAGATATAAAATTTATGAAGAAATCTATGTATAAATATATACAAAAACAGGATCTACCATATATCATTCTCGTATCTATACTGGGATGTCTGAACCATTTTTTATATGAATGGTTTCATGGTTCTGCATTTATCGCCTTGTTTTGTCCGGTAAATGAATCCGTATGGGAACACTTAAAACTATTGTATTTCCCATTTTTCTTCATTTCCATCGGTCTATATATCGTCAAACGTCCGAATATCCTGCCATTTTTCTACTACCGGTTTCTTGCGGTAATGTACGGAATGATTTTTATTGTCGTTTCCTTTTATACGTATACCGGCATCATCGGCACGCATCTATTGTTTATGGATCTGCTGATTTATTTCTTTAGCGTTTTTCTCACTTTTTACCTGTGCACACTCTTTCAAGAACACAGACTCAAAGTCCCGCCCCAAAATGTAGTATTCTCACTGTGGATCGCTGTGGCTCTGTGCTTTTTTGTATTTAGCTGTCTGCCGCCAAATACAGGACTGTTTTTTCCGATGGAGTAGTTCTTCATAAATTAATCCTCCCTTTTATCAGTATATGAATAGAAAAGAAAAAATATGAAAAATAAAGTAAAAAAGGCTTGCAATTTAAAAAAAACTATAATATAATATGTCTTGCGTTATGAAAACATAACATATAAACACATATGGAAGCGCGATTAGCTCAGTTGGTAGAGCACCTGACTCTTAATCAGGGTGTCCAGGGTTCGAACCCCTGATCGCGCAGTTAAAATCACTGTTTTTGGAGTAGTTACGCTTCGGGGATGGTGATTTTGTATATTCTCGTCGATTAAGACTCAAAATTTATGAAGTTGTAACTATTCAGCCATAACAACTCGAGTTTCGACTGTTATACAGTCTGTTACGCTGTTTACGCAGCTAAAACTCTCGTTTATGGCTAAGCGCCATATGCTGATTATATCATACAGTCTGTTGCAAGCAAGCTTGCACATCTTGTTTGCTATATCAGCGCATGGCTGAATAGTTACAAAAAATTAGAAATTTTCAATTTACCTCTTCCCATATTCCAAAGTTTAGTGTATGATAGTAAAGGTACTACATATTGTGCAATAAAACAAATATAAAACTATATTTGGTATAAATAGAGAAGGAGAGATAAATGAATATTGAAGTGAAAAATAAAGTTATTAAACGAAATGGTGAAGAAGTGACATTCCACCGAGAGAAGATTGTGAATGCGGTCAAAGCGGCAAATAACGAGACGGATCGTCTGTACCAGTTAAGCGAGTATCAGATTATGGCGGTTGCGGAGAAGATTGCTCAGAAAGTAAAGGAGTCTACGCATGCTGTGAATGTAGAGGATATTCAGGACATGGTTGAGACGGGTATCATGGAGATGCGTGGTTACGAGGTGGCGCAGAAATACGTGCGCTATCGTTATAAACGTGAGATGAGCCGTAAGTCTAACACGACAGATAATGGGATTCTTGCGTTGATCGAGCATTTGAACGAGGAAGTAAATCAGGAGAATTCCAATAAGAACCCGGTTATCAATTCCACTCAAAGAGACTATATGGCAGGAGAGGTAAGTAAGGACTTATCCAGACGTATTCTGCTTCCGGAAGAAATTGTACAGGCTCATGAGGAGGGGATTATCCATTTCCATGATTCTGATTATTTTGCACAGAAAGAACATAACTGCGATCTTATCAACTTAGAGGATATGCTTCAGAATGGTACGGTAATCAGCGAGACTATGATTGAGAAACCGCACAGCTTTTTTACCGCTTGTAACGTAACAACGCAGATCGTTGCACAGGTGGCAAGCAACCAGTATGGCGGACAGTCCTTCTCATTGGCACACCTTGCTCCGTTTGTGGACATTAGCCGTCATAAGATTCGCAGGGCAGTCATCGAGGAGCGTAAGGAATGTGGTGAAAGTTTGGATGATGAGATTATCACAAAAGTAACGGAGCGCAGACTTCGCGAGGAGATAAAGAGTGGTATCCAGACGATTCAGTATCAGTTGATTACATTGATGACTTGTAACGGACAGGCACCATTTGTCACGATTTTCATGTATCTGGATGAAATTCCGGAGGGACAGACAAGGGAAGATTTGGCAATTATTATAGAAGAAGTTCTGATTCAGAGAATGCAGGGGGTTAAGAATCAGAAAGGCGTGTGGATCACCCCGGCATTCCCGAAACTGATTTATGTGCTGGATGAGGACAATGTGACGGAAGATTCACCATATTGGTATCTGACGCATCTTGCCGCCAAATGTACGGCAAAACGTATGGTTCCCGATTATATTTCTGCGAAGATTATGAAAGAACTGAAAAATGGTGAGGTTTATACCTGTATGGGGTGCCGTTCTTTCTTAACTGTGGAAGATTCTCAAAGAAATGCAGACGGAAGCCATAAGTTCTACGGAAGATTCAATCAAGGTGTCGTTACGATCAATCTGGTAGATGTTGCGTGTTCTTCTGAGGGCGATATGGATAAATTCTGGAAGATATTAGAGGAACGTCTGGAACTGTGCCATCGTGGCTTGAGATGCCGGCACGAACGCCTGCTGGGAACGATTTCCGATGTTGCGCCGATTCTGTGGCAGTACGGCGCGTTGGCACGTCTGAAAAAGGGAGAGACGATAGATAAGTTGTTATATGGCGGATATTCTACAATCTCCCTTGGCTATGCAGGACTTTATGAGATGTGTGTAAGAATGCTTGGAAAATCACACACGACTCCGGAGGGACGAGAATTTGCGGCTTTTGTAATGCAGAAACTCAATGATAAATGTGCGGAGTGGAAAGAGGCTGAGAATATCAGTTATTCTGTATATGGAACTCCGATGGAGTCTACGACGTACAAGTTTGCCAAATGTCTCCAAAAGAGATTTGGTATCATCGAGGGAGTTACAGATAAAAACTATATTACGAACAGCTATCATGTCCATGTAGCAGAGGAGATTAATGCTTTTGACAAGCTGAAATTCGAGGCTGATTTCCAGAAGTTATCTCCGGGCGGGGCAATCAGCTATGTAGAGGTCCCCAATATGCAGGATAATATCCCGGCGGTACTTTCCGTTATGCAGTTTATTTATAACAATATTATGTATGCAGAACTTAATACAAAAAGCGATTATTGTGAATGCTGCGGTTACAGCGGAGAAATCGCGATTAAAGAAGATGAGTTTGGTAAACTGGTATGGGAGTGTCCAAACTGTGGCAATCAGAACCAGGATAAGATGTCTGTGGCAAGAAGAACGTGCGGATATATCGGAACGCAGTTCTGGAACCAGGGAAGAACACAGGAAATTAAAGATAGAGTATTACATTTGTAAATAAGTTGATGGGGGTGCAGGAAAGTAAAAGTTTCCTGCACCCCCAACTTGCATTGTTTTTCATAAAAGGGTATGATGAAATCACTATATTAGTGACAAGGAGGATCATCTATGAACCCAGTATATGAAAAATTACAAACCTGTTACAATTCGATCAAAGATAAGATTCCATTTGTGCCGAAAGTTGCGCTGGTGCTCGGCTCCGGTCTAGGTGGTTATGCCGAAACGCTCCAGATAGAAGCGGTCATAGACTACCATGAGATTGAAGGGTTTCCAGTGTCTACAGTGCCGGGGCACAAGGGACGTTTCCTTTTCGGATATGTGGGAGAAGTTCCGGTTGTCATTATGCAGGGACGCGTTCATTACTATGAGGGATACGATATGACAGATGTAGTGCTTCCTATCCGGTTAATGAAGATGATGGGAGCGGAAGTATTGTTTCTTACGAACGCGGCGGGCGGTTTGAATGGCGATTACCGGGCAGGAGATTTTATGCTTATCAAAGATCAAATTGCAAGCTTTGTTCCTTCACCTCTGATCGGAGAAAATATAGGGGAATTGGGCCCAAGATTTTGTGATATGTCAGAAGTGTATGACGAGGATTTGCAGACAATGATTAAAGAGGCGGCACAAGAATGCGGTATCAAATTGCAGGAGGGTGTATATGTTCAGCTTACGGGCCCAGCGTATGAAACGCCGGCGGAGGTTCGGATGTGCAGAATTCTCGGCGGCGATGCGATTGGCATGAGTACCGCCTGCGAGGGAGTTGCGGCAAATCATATGGGTATGAAGATATGCGGCATTTCCTGTATATCTAATCTGGCATGCGGTATGACCGATCAGCCGTTAAGCCATACAGAAGTGCAAGAGACGGCGGACCGGACGGCGCCCTTATTCCAGAAACTGGTGACGGCAGCAATTACGAAGATTGGGTAACTATTCAGCCTGAACTGTTAAAAATTTCGTAACTATTCAGCCATAACAACTCGAGTTTCGACTGTTATACAGTCTTTTACGCTGCTTACGCAGCTAAAACTCTCGTTTATGGCTAAGTGCCATATGCTGATGATATCAGACAGTCTGTTACAAGCTAGCTTGCACATCCTGTCTGCTATATCAGCGCATGGCTGAATAGTTATAAAATTCAAATAATTATGTAAGATAAACCCTGACAATTTGTAAGAAAAGTGCTAAACTATAACAGCATGTGTGGCAATACTGATTGATGAATATGGAAAGTGAAAGGAGAGATCAGACATGAAGATTGCAGTAACAAATGAAGACCGACAGGTATTTCAGTAATTTGGACATCACTGTGGTTAATGGCCGAAACATGGGAGGCGTTCAATGAGCAGTATATGGAAGTATAAGTATTTTGTAGACGTTATTGAAAATCAGAGCTTTACGATGGCAGGAAATATAAACTACGTTTCACAGACTGCAATCAGTCAGAATATCTCGTCTCTGGAAAAGATGATGGGGGGCAAACTTCTACATAGAGAGAAAGGTAAAGTAATCCCAACGGAACTTGGTGAGATTGTTTACCGGAGAGCCAAAGAGATGCTGGAAGTAGAAGAATTGATGATAAGAGAGGCAGAACATTTAAGAGGCCAGACGAAGCTTAGAATAGGCGTAGATAGTTCTATCAATAAGAAAATGTGGCAGAAAGTGGAGAAGGTATACGGAGATTATTTTCTGGACAGAGACGTTTTGTTCGGTAAGCTGGATTGCGAATCGGCGGCGAAGATGTTTGAGAATAAGGATGTGGATCTTTTTGTAAGTTACGATTCGGAGCAGCTGAATGGATTATCCGGCATGGTCAGCGTTCCTCTGGGACGCCAGAAATTGGGAGTGTGCGTGGCAAAAAAGACGACGATTCCCGCCGGAGCAGTTGCGCTGGACGACTTGTCAGGCCATATTATATACCATTCCAATCAATATCATTGCAGTAACCAGAAAGAGGCAGAAAAATATTTACAGGAAAAGTGTTTGTTTGTCTATGCGGGCAATATAGATACGATTAATTTGAAAGTAGAGTTTAACGACGGCTGTGTGTTCGTTGACAGTAAATACTATTCCTGTGATGAAAGCGGAGAGATCAGAGAGTTGTCTGATTATGATAAGGAGTGCGAACTTCGTGCATATTATCGTCTGAATTCTAATAAAATTGATGTGCTGAGTTTTATAGAGAGGCTGCAGGAGGAAATTAAAGGATAGAGACGGAATAATTTTTTCTTATAATTTTATAAGTATTCTATATTGGAAATCGTGTTGCCAGAAGTATAACATATAAACATGAGATTTAAAGGAGGAATAAAACATGGAACGAAAGAACATGTGGAAAAACTACTCTCAGGAGCAGTTGGAGGCGTTGGAGAAACTCAGTGTACGTTACAGACAGTGTCTGGACGCTGCAAAGACTGAGAGAGAATGTGTGAACCTTACTCGTAAGATGGCAGAGGAACAGGGCTATCAAGATTTGAACAAGCTTGTGGAAAACAATACAGCGTTAAAAGCAGGCGACAAAGTTTATGCAGAGTGTATGGGTAAGACAATTGTGTTGTTCCAGATTGGTAAAGAGCCTTTGGAAAAAGGTATGAACATTTTGGGCGCGCATGTAGATGCCCCAAGACTGGATGTAAAACAGAATCCATTATATGAGGATTCCGAGTTGGCATATTTGGATACACATTACTATGGCGGTATTAAGAAATATCAGTGGGTGACAATTCCGCTTGCACTTCATGGTGTATTTGCGAAGAAAGATGGTACCGTACAGGAGATTACGATCGGAGAGAAAGCTGACGATCCGGTATTTGTAATTTCAGATCTTCTGATCCACATTTCTCAGGAGCAGCTTGAGAAGAAGGCTTCTGTTGTGATTGAAGGAGAGGGACTTGATCTTTTGATTGGAAGTAAACCGGCGATTGGAGATTCTGAGGAAGAGAAAGAAGCAAAAGAATCTGTTAAAAATATGGTGATCGCTTATCTGAAAGATGAGTATGGCGTAGAGGAAGAAGATTTCCTTTCCGCAGAGCTTGAGATTGTACCGGCAGGCCCGGCAAGAGACTGTGGATTAGACAGAAGTATGATTCTTGGTTATGGACATGACGACAGAGTGTGTGCATTCCCGTCATTGTTCGCAATGCTGGAAACAGATATGCCAGAGCGTACAACCTGCTGTATCTTAGTTGATAAAGAAGAGGTAGGAAGTAACGGAGCAACCGGTATGCATTCTCGTTTCTTTGAAAATGCAGTGGCAGAGCTTGTGGCGCTCACAAGCGGCGAGTCTGTAAATAAGACAAAACGTGCGCTTCAGAACTCCTGCATGTTGTCTTCAGATGTAAGCGCGGCATTTGATCCATTGTATGCAAGCTCATTTGAGAAGAAAAACTCTGCATACTTCGGACGTGGAATTGTACTGAATAAGTATACAGGAAGCAGAGGTAAAGTTTCTGCCAGCGATGCTAACGCAGAGTATATCGCAAAGGTACGCAAGGTATTCGATGATAATAACGTTGGCTTCCAGACCGCAGAGATGGGAAGAATCGACCTTGGCGGCGGCGGAACGATCGCATATATTATGGCAAATTATGGCATGGAGGTTATTGATAGTGGTGTTGCAGTATTATCTATGCACGCACCTTGGGAACTTATCAGTAAAGCGGATCTCTATGAGACATATAAAGCATACAAAGCATTCCTTACAGATATGCGCTAAAAAATACATAATATATAAATACAAGAAATGAAGAAAAAAGAGAGGAAAAAGAGTGGGATAAGGCAAAAACAGTAGAGCAGAAAGCAGAAAAGAAAGCGCCTCTTTCTATTATTGAGAAGAAATGTATGGGAGCAATCTTCCTTGTATCTGGATTCTCCATTATTTTCTGGATCTTCTGGAACCTTGCATATCTGCCGGTATACTACTATTGGACAGAGCACATGAACTGGGTAGTTGCGGGATATGAAGTTCCAACTACATGGTTTGATGCATCTAACTCCTTCTGGTGTGTAGTGCTTGGACCTATTATGGCATCACTTTGGGTAAAACTTTCTGCAAGACCACAGGGAGATATGAGTCTCTTCCGTAAGACGGGTATCGGTATCGCAGTTATTGGAGTATCTTATGTGTTCTTTGCAGTATTGGATGTTATGCGCGGCGACGGAAAACTCAGCGTATTATGGTTGTTCCTTTTCGCATTCATCTTAACATTAGGAGAGATGTTCTTCTCGCCTCTTGGACATGCGTTTATTAGTAAATATTCACCAAGCCGTTATTTATCAACAATAATGGCAGTATGGGGAATCGCAACATTTATTTCTTCTTTATGTTATGGACCACTGTACGGAGCAACATTTGAGGGTGGTTTTAAATTTACGAGCGTATGTATCGTAATCGCAGTAATTGCAGCTGTTTCAGCAGTAATTCTGTTCGTGTTGGACAAGAGATTGTCGAAGTTAGTAGAAGATTAGTACATAAGATTACCCTCCGCGAAAAGGCGGAGGGTGTGTTTGGATAAGGAGTTGACAGAGATGAGTATACAGGAAAGACTTTTAAAACTGCGTGAGCAGATGAAAGAAAAAGGAATCGATGTTTATATCGTTCCGACAGCAGATTTTCATCAGACAGAGTATGTGGGCGAGTATTTTAAAGCAAGAAAATATATTACAAACTTCTCCGGTTCTGCAGGAACGGCAGTGATTACTTTAGAGGAAGCGAGACTGTGGGTGGACGGAAGATATTTTATCCAGGCGGCAAAACAACTTGAAGGAACAACGGTTGAAATGATGAAGATGGCGGAGCCGGGTGTTCCGACTATTAAAGAATATCTGAAAACTGCTTTAAAAGAAGGCAGTGTGCTCGGCTTTGACGGACGTGTTGTGGCAATGGGCGACGGCGTTGATTATGAAAAAATTGTGGCAGACAAGAACGGAAAGATTATCTATGAGTATGATCTGATTGCTGCAATCTGGGAGGATCGACCGGCAATGTCTGAGGAACCGGCATGGATTCTGGAGCAGAAGTATGCGGGAGAGACAACGGAAAGTAAACTTGCAAGAATTCGTGAATATATGAAAGACAATGATGCAACCGTACATGTACTGACATCGCTGGACGATATTTGTTGGATTTTGAATATGAGAGGAAATGACATTGAGTTCTTTCCGTTTGTATTGTCTTATGCCATTATTACAATGGATGAAATGCATTTATACATTAACGATGCAAAATTAAATGCCGAGATGAAAGAGATTTTTGCAAAAGATTGTGTAGTGCTCCATCCGTATAATGATATTTATGAAGATGTGAAGAAGATTGCAGACGGGGAATCCGTTCTGGTGGATCCGGTAAGATTGAATTATGCTCTTTACAGTAACCTTCCGGATGGTGTGAAGAAGGTAGAGAAGCGTAACCCGGAAATATTATTCAAAGCAATTAAGAACCCGGTGGAAATTGAAAATATCCGTCAGGCTCAGATTAAAGACAGTGTGGCTCATGTGAAATTCATGAAGTGGGTCAAAGAAAATGTTGGCAAGATGGAAATTACAGAGATGAGTGCAGCCGAAAAACTGGATGAATTCCGTAAAGAAATGGGAAACTTTATCCAACCGAGCTTCGAAGCAATCTCTGCATACGGCGAACATGCCGCATTGATGCACTATACTTCTTCGCCAGAGACGAATGTACGGCTGAAAGAAGGAAGTGTGTACCTTACTGATACGGGAGCAGGCTTTTATGAAGGTTCTACGGATATTACAAGAACATATGCGCTCGGAGAGATTCCAGACATTATGAAAGAGCATTTCACGTTGACGCTTATGGGAAATCTGGGACTTGCTAACGCAAAATTCTTACATGGATGTGGCGGAGTGAATCTGGATATTATGGCGAGAAAGCCGCTGTGGGACAGGGGACTTGACTATAAATGTGGAACCGGGCATGGAGTAGGTTATCTTTTAAGCATCCATGAGGGCCCGGCAGGATTTGGCTGGCAAAATCGTTCGGGTAACGCTCCGACTCTGGAAGAGGGTATGATTCTTACAGATGAGCCGGGAATCTATATTGAAGGTTCTCATGGAATCCGTCTGGAAAATGAGCTTCTGGTACAAAAAGGGGAAGTGAATGAGTACGGACAGTTTATGTACCTTGAGGCTATTACATATATCCCGATGGATTTGGATGCTGTCAAAGTAGAAATGCTTCCTGAAGAGACTAGGATACAGTTGAATGACTACCATAAGACGGTATATGAAAAAGTTTCCCCATATCTGAACGATGAGGAAAAAGAATGGCTCAAGAAATATACGAGAGCAATCTAATTATTTGATATAGAAACCCCGATAGAATAAGGCGTGCAAAATTGCGCGCCTTATTTTACTTGCATTGTTGGATAAGAAAGGATATGCTTATAGAGACGAGGTGATGAATTATGAATTATGCTAATATTAAAGAATACGATATTGCAGACGGGCCAGGTGTTAGAGTGAGCCTTTTTGTGTCTGGGTGCAGACATCACTGTAAGGGCTGTTTCAATGCAGAAACGTGGGACTTTGATTTTGGAAAGCTCTATACAAAGGAAACACAGGACAAGATCATAGAGTTGCTTGATTCGCCCTATATTCAAGGATTTACATTGCTGGGAGGCGAGCCTTTCGAACCGGAGAATCAGAGCGAGCTTGTAGGGCTTCTTCGCAGAATCCGGAAAACCTATCCGGAGAAGGACATCTGGTGCTATACGGGGTATTTGTATGATGTGGATTTGCCGGAGGGGGGAAGAGTTCATACGGAAGTGACAGAGGAAATGCTGTCTTATATTGATGTGTTGGTAGATGGAGAATTTGTGGAGACGAAGAAAGACATTACACTCAAGTTCCGCGGCAGCAGTAACCAGAGGGTGCTGAGGCTGGAAAATGGGAAGGTAGTAGAACGGTTATATCATTCTTAGGAGATATAACAAAAGGGGATTGATGGAAGAACAAGGTATGTGCGCTGCATGCCTTGTTCTCTTTCATTTCCTGTGCTAAAATAATATTGGAATTTATGAAAAAGGAGGCATTACACATGAAGTATCGTTTGAAAAGGTTATTAGCCGTAGTTATGATGATGGTGATAACAACAACCCTGGCGGCAGGGTGTGGGAAAAAACAAAAGACGGAAAAGATTCTTGAAGATACGCAGGAAAGTGTAGAAGAGGTAGAATCTGTAGCCGGAAAGATAAAACTTGAGATGGCAGTTGAGCAGGATGCTATTCCAATGAAAGTGGATGTGGATATGGACTTTGAAAGTGGGCAAAAAGCGCAAGCCTCACATATAAAGGGAAGCCTGAATGCGGATTTCGGAGTTGGCGCATCGGATTTTGAAACAGAGATTTACCGAGTAAAAGACGGTGATAAGTTTGTGACATACCACAAGATGGACGAACAGTGGTATAAACAGGAAGGCGGCGACAATGAGGAACTATTAGTAGAAAGTGCATACAAAGATTTAGAAAAACTGGCAGACAAACTGACGGTAGGTGATAAAGGACTTGAAGTAAATGGAAAAAAATGCCATGAACTGACCGGAACCATCCAGGGTAAGGCGTTGGAAAATATGGTAAAAAGCGGTGAACTTGGCGCACTGGGAATTTATGATTTCTTAAACGGAGAGGCGCTTTCAGAGGCGGATATTCCATGTACAATGGCGATTTATGAGGAAGATGAGAAGATTGCGTATATTGAGATGGATATGAAAGAGCCAATGCTTACTATCTATGAAGAGCAGGTAGGGAAATTGGAGGGAATAGACGTTTCCGTATGCAGTTTAAAGATAGAGTTCAAAGAGTATAACAGCGTGAAGTCTATTGAAGTGCCACAGGAGGTTGTAGACGGAGCGGTAGATGAATTGGAATAGAATGGACTTTGATATGGAGTAACAGCATGAACAAGGAGCGGACCAAATTCAGATTAGCGTTTAATAACAGAACAAAAAGAATGATAGGTATTGTTTTATTGATAATCGGATTTGCGCTCCTTTTTATTTCCAGAATATCCCAAAGGTTTGCAGATTGGTACAGCGCTCATATCTATTCCATAGGGGTAAATGTAATTGGGAGAGTTATGGGTATTCTTCCGGTGTCGGCGTCGGAAGTGCTGTTGTATATGTTGCTGGCGTTACTGTTTGCAGTGGTTGTACGAGTGATTGTTGTCGGTAGAAAAGACTATATCCGGCAAAGTGTTTGGAATTTATTTCTACTCATCTGTGTATTATTTTTCTTATATGTAGTGAATTGCGGCGTTAATTATTATCGTGCAACATTTTCTGAAAATGCAGGAATAGACGCATCAGAGTATACGATGCAGGATTTGGCAGAAACATGCAGATGGCTGACCGAGCGTGTGCGTGAGGACAGTGCGAATATAAACCGGGACGAGGGGCAGGTGATGACACTGGCTCATGTAAATGTGGAGGAAGAATCAAGGAGAGCAATGCAGCGGCTTGGAAAGAAGCAGCCGGTTCTGGAGGGGTATTATCCGAAGCCCAAAGGTTTGATGTTTCCATGGATTTTGTCGGTGCAGAATCTGACCGGGATTTATTCTCCGTTTACAGTGGAAGCAAATTATAATACGGGAATTACTGCTTATAATATTCCGTTTACAGCCTGTCATGAACTTTCGCATTTGCGAGGATTCATGGAGGAAAAGGAGGCGAATTTTATTGGTTTTCTTGCCTGTCGGGAATCCGATGTTCCAGAATTCCGGTATAGTGGGAGTCTGATGGGATGGATTTATTGTATGAATGTGTTGTATCGTACGGACTATGAGGCATGGGAAGAGATTCGAAGTACCTTTCCGAAAGAGGCAGAAGCCGATCTTAGAGCCAATAACGAGTATTGGGAGAAATATGATACCCCTGTGGCAGAAGTGTCTAATAAAATTAATGATACATACTTGAAAGCCAACGGACAGAGCGACGGCGTAGAAAGCTATGACCGGATGGTGGATTTGATTGTGTCGGAATATTTGGCCGGTGCATTGTAATAAAGGATTGAGAAAGGACATGCGAAAAGATGAATGAAAAGGAATGGAAAACAACGATTGAGGAGTTGGTAACATCTTATGTGAGAGATTACCAGAAAGAGAAAGGGCTGCCTGATCTGTGGCGGACGCCGCTTGTAGGCTACGCAGACGCAAACGATTCATATATTCAGAAATTGCCGGAAATCGTGACGGACGTACATAAACTGCCACAGGATTTTATGGAGAACCCGAAGGTGGTCATTTCTTACTTTATCCCATTTACAAAGGCGCTTGAGCGAACGAATGTGGGCGTTGAAGACAACTTTGCTTCTAAAGAGTGGGCGGACGCTTATAAGGCGACAAACACAATGATGGCGTCACTCAATGAATACCTGGTCCAGAAGATTCGGGAGTTAGGCGGAAGGGCTGCTGTAACAGAAGGAATAGGGATGTTATACGATGTCCTGAAAAGTAACTGGTCTCAGCGGCATATCGCATATGCGGCGGGACTTGGTACTTTCGGAATTAATAATATGCTCATCACAAAAGAGGGGTGCTGCGGAAGATATAATTCGATTGTGGCAGATATTCCTGTGGAGCCGGGAGAGCATCTCAAAGAAGAGAATTGCCTGTATAAGAGCAAGGGGATTTGTAAGAAATGTGTGCAGAATTGTTTCTCGGGCGCGCTCACAACAGAAGGGTTCGACCGTCGCAAATGCTATGAAACATGTGAGAAGAATCTGGATATATTTGGCGTGGATGTATGCGGAAAATGCGTGACGGATATCCCTTGTGCATTTACAGCGCCATCGGTCTAATGGTGTTTCGCATAATAAATGCAGTGAGAGCAGTTGATAGATATGGAGGGAGGATTGAATTATGGAAAAAGAGAAAATGTCATGTATTGATTGTATGTCAAAAAACTGTAATTTGGAAGATAAGACGTTTCCGGATTTTTGTCTGACGACCAATATGGACGAAGAGGTGTTGAAAAACGCCATGAAGTGTTATGAAGAGGAAGAAAATCATAAAGTGATGGTATGTGCTGCGGAGGTGGAGTATGATTATTACTGCCAGCAGACACGCGTGGAAGAAATTATGTCCTTTGCTGAAAAGATTGGCGCAAAGAAGATTGGCATAGCAACCTGCGTCGGTCTTTTGAAAGAGTCTCGTACATTGGCGGCGATTTTTCGAAAACGTGGTTTTGAGGTGTACGGTGTGGGCTGTAAAGCCGGAGTGCAGAAGAAGGTGAGTGCAGGAATTCCACAGAGATGTACAGGAATTGGTGAAAATATGTGTAATCCGATTTTACAGGCGAAACTGCTCAACGAAGCAAAAACGGATTTGAATGTGGTAGTTGGGCTGTGCGTAGGGCATGACAGCTTGTTTTACAAATATTCGGAGGCGCTTACAACTACGGCTGTGACGAAAGATCGTGTACTCGGGCACAATCCGGTGGCGGCGCTTTACACAGCGGACGGGTATTATTCGAAACTGATGAAGTAAAAATGTAACTATTCAGCCATAACAACTCGAGTTTCGACTGTTATCAGTCTTTTACGCTGCTTACGCAGCTAAAACTCTCGTTTATGGCTAAGCGCCATATGCTGATTATATCATACAGTCTGTTGCAAGCAAGCTTGCACATCCTGTCTGCTATATCAGCGCATGGCTGAATAGTTACGTAAAAACAAAGGAATGGAGGAAGTGTGATGAAGCAAGTATTAAAAAAATGTAAGTGTTGGCAGATGTTTTTAGTGGTGTGTTTTTGCAGTTTGATTTTTTCTATGAATGTAGAGGCAAAAAATCCGTCTCTGGTGAATCTTAAGCTAGGAAAAACATATACGAAATATGATGCTTCCGGGAATGGAAGAGCCGATAAAATTAAGGTGCTCGCAACGAAGAGCAATGAGTATGGATATGATATTATAGAAGCATTGAGAGTATATGTAAATGGAAAAAGAGTTGCTACATTGAAACCCAAATTTGGAGCTGCGTATGATGTGAAACTCAAACTTATTACACTGAGTAATAAGAAAGTATACTTTGATGTTCAGGGAATAGTAGATAATGGAGACCGCTCGTTAAATGGGATTTATCAGCTTAAAAGTGGAAAGTTAAAAAAAGTTCTGGATCAACAGAAGGTAGTAAAAAGTGTCGGGTATCATATTGGCTATACAACAAGGAAAGTTAAAGGCAATACCATTACTATGAGATATGATTTTATGTCCTATGCACTTAGTCATTTTGAAGCTGATTTTACTTATAAGTATAAAAACGGTAAACTTGTTTTGGCAAGTAAAACTGGTAAGATTGTCAGTACATGCTTAAAATATCAGAAGAAGAAATATTTTACCGCTAATAGAAATTTTAAGGTTTACAAATCGGCAAATGGTACAAAGACGAAATTTACTTTGAAAAAGGGAGAGAAAGTGCAGTTTAGCAAGTGCTATGTAGGAAGCAGAGGGTGTTATTATTATCTGAAAACATCTAAAGGGAAAACCGGTTGGCTGAAGAGTTCTAAAAACATGATGTATCCGGATATACCATTTAAAGAAGTCATGTATGCGGGATAAAAATGACGTCATAATAAGCTAAGTAATTACATATATATGATTTAAGGAGGAAGTGTCAATGGATGTAAACCGTACAAAAAGAAACAGGATGTTGGGAGAGCGTATCATTAATGGGCTGGAATCGCGTAACATGGAAGGTTTTTATGCTGAGACAAAGGAGGGCGCACTCAAAAAGGCGTTGGAACTGATTCCGGAAGGCAGTACCGTTGCGTGGGGCGGTTCTATGTCGATTGCAGAAATTGGACTAAAACAGGCGATTTGTGAAGGGAATTATAAGGAGCTTAACAGAGACGATGCGCTAAGCAGGGAAGAAAAAAGAAAAATTGAACTGGCGTCTTATGACGCGGACTTTTATCTCTCCAGTGCCAACGCCATATCCGAAGACGGCGTTATGGTAAATGTGGACGGTTTTGCAAACAGAGTATCCGCCATTGCCGCAGGTCCTAGAAATGTGATTATGATCGTGGGTATGAATAAAGTTGTCAAAGACGTAGAGAATGCAGTTTCCAGAGCAAGAAACGAGGCGGCTCCAATTAATGCACAGCGGTTTGATGTAGATACGCCTTGTTCGAAAAAGGGAGCGTGTTTTGACTGCAAGAGTCCGGATTGTATTTGTTGTCAGATTATGATTACCAGATTTTCCAAACTTCCGAAGAGAATAAAAGTGATTTTGGTTAATGACGATCTGGGATTTTAGGTAACTATTCAGCCATGCGCTGATATAGCACACAGGATGTGTAAGCTTGCTTGCAACAGACTGTATGATATAATCAGCATATGGCGCTTAGCCATAAACGAGAGTTTTAGCTGTGCAAGCAGCGTGAAAGACTGTATAACAGTCGGAACTCGAGTTGTTGTGGCTGAATAGTTACAAAAAACATAAAAATTAAATAAGGATATTGACAAATGAAAGAGCATTTGTTATACTATACAAGTGCTCGATATGGCGCCATAGCCAAGTGGTAAGGCAGAGGTCTGCAACACCTTCATCACCAGTTCAAATCTGGTTGGCGCCTTTTAGAAAAGCCCGGAAATTCAATGTTTCTGTGGCTTTCTTTTTTTATATGTGATAAAAAATGTTGATGCTTTTAGGAGGCTGCATCAGCTGGCTGAGTAAGAAAATAGAACTGGATTCCCGATCTCCGAGATACATTCACACAGTGCCGGTGGTTCTATAAAAGTTTCAATGCGTTCAGAACTTGTTTGAATTTGTATTCCGTTGGATTTATAAATCGGGCATAGACGAAAGGCAAATCAAAGTATATAATAAATAGCAGATTTAAGATTTTAAACGAAAAACGGAGGAAAAGGAAATGAAAAAAGATAACAGATTTGAAATTGTTGAGCATGAAGGAAGTCAGTTAAAGGATTCTGGATTATTACAAGTTATTGTAGATAAGGAAACAGGCGTAAATTATTTATGGATTAAATCTGGATATGCAGGAGGTCTTACTCCATTATTAGATGTTGATGGAAAACCTATTATAAGTAAATAATAATTGTTTGAATCAACCCTCCGCATTGCGGAGGGCATATTCTAACTATTCTTAATAAATGTTGTATTGCATTTCGGGCAGCGTATCTCAATGCGCCCTTTTCCTTTTGGTACACGAATCTTTTGCCGGCATCCCGGACAGTGGTAGATGTGGTGTGTTTTTCTTTGAGAAAACATATTTTTCTGGACTGCAAGCCATCTGCGCATTTTAAAAGTCTTATTTAAAAATGTCTGATTCTCCCCAGAACGTTTATAAATATCTCTGGAGAACATCCGAAAGTATGCCAGAATAATAAGCCCCCATGACAGCATGGCGAAAACAGAGCTGTCAAATATATTAGAAAAGACTATCGTTACGAGCGCAGCGCCAATCATATATTTTCCAAGGGTATCAATTCCATAACGTCCATACATAAAACGCATAAATTTCTCTTTCAAAATCCTCAACCTCCTTAACATATCTATATCATACGTCAATATCGGATGAAGTCAATAAATAGGTGATTAAAAAACTATAAAATAATTGAATAATGGTGTATAATTAATTATCGTAAATCCAAAGGTGGTGTCTATGAAAACAAAACAAAAAAATAATAGAAAACGTAGAAGAAAACAAAGTTGGGTTTTAAACCTTGTACTTATTGTCTCGATGATTGTATTCTGTGTGTCCGGTTATCAACTGTTCCGGATTGGGAAAGGTTATATGGACGGAAGGGGCGAGTACGATAAAGTCAGGGATATTGCGATTAAGGATCGCAAAGAGGAGAAAGGGTTTCGTGTAGATTTTGATAAGCTTATGAAGATCAATGACGATACGATTGGCTGGATTCGTTTCTATCCGGAACCAAAGGAGATTAACTACCCCATTGTGCAGGGTGAGGATAACAATGTGTATCTACATAAAACATTTTCTGATAATGAAAATACACTGGGTGCTATTTTTTTGGATAAAGGTGCGGCATCAGATTTTACAGATAAAAATTCGATCATATATGGACATCGTATGAAAGACGGCTCCATGTTCCGGCATCTGCAGGATTATGAAGATAAGAAGTTCTGGCAGAAGAATCCGTATTTTTACATTTATACACCGGATGGTAAAGAGGTTATCTACCATATCTATTCTGTGGGGCAGGTGAAGGAGACGTCGAATACCTATCAAACAATTTTTTCAAGTAAAGAGGCTTACCGAAAATTTTTGGATGAGACTATGGAAGTGTCAGAATATAATACAGGTGTAAAGGTAGATGTAGATGATACGATTGTTACACTGTCTACTTGTACTGCCGCCAGTGATGAAAATAGATTCGTAGTGCGCGGTGTGAAAGAAAAAGAAGTAAAAGTGCAGTAAATAGTAAATATATAGATAGGCGTATACTGGGGAAAGGATGAATACAATGGCATATGTGTATGAAGTGGGCGACATCGTTACGTTGAAAAAGCAGCACCCTTGCGGAAGTAAAGAATGGGAAATTTTGAGGGTGGGTGCAGATTTTCGATTAAAATGTTCGGGGTGCGGACATCAGATTATGATAGCGCGCAGAATTGTTGAAAAAAATACCAGAGATTTAAAGAAAAAAGCTTGAATCAAGCGGAAAATTGTGCTAATATATCAAATTGTGATACACTATATTTGCGCAAATCTGCGTGAAATCCTTGCTCCCACATAAGATGAGCGGGGGCCAAAAGACCAAAAGGAGGTGCAAGACGACATGAACAAATATGAATTAGCTGTTGTTGTCAGTGCAAAAATCGAAGACGACGAAAGAGCACAGGTTATCGAAAAAGTGAAAACATTAGTTGAGCGTTTCGGTGGCAAGATCTCTGATGTTGATGAATGGGGTAAGAAGAGATTAGCTTACGAGATTCAGAAGATGAAAGAAGGATACTATTATTTCATCCACTTCGAGTCTGATGCTGAGACTCCAGGCGAAATCGAGAAGAGAATTCGCATCATGGAAGGCGTAATCAGATATTTATGCGTTAGACAGGAAGCATAAGCAGGAAGTAGAGGTAAGATATGAATAAAGTAATTTTGATGGGACGCTTAACGAGAGATCCGGAAGTTAGATATTCACAGGGTGAAAGTTCTACGGCGATTGCAAGATATACATTAGCAGTAGACCGCAGATTCAGACGCGGTGGAGATGGAGAGCAGACTGCCGACTTCATTGGCTGTGTAGCATTTGGAAAAAGTGCAGAGTTTGCAGAGAAATATTTTCGCCAGGGATTAAAAGTAGTCGTGACCGGACGTATTCAGACCGGAAGTTACACGAATAAAGACGGACAGAAGGTCTACACGACTGATGTTGTGATAGAGGATCAGGAATTTGCAGAGAGCAAAGCGGCAAGTGACGCTAACATGGGTGGATTTCGTCCGGCGGCTCCTTCACCGGCTCCAGCACCAGTATCTGATGCAGGGGACGGCTTCATGAATATTCCAGATGGAATAGATGAAGAATTACCATTCAACTAAACCGGAAGCAACTTAATGAGTGTACGCCAAAGGCGTGGCACGAATTTAGTGCGGGGTTGTTCTTTTTCTTTAGCGAGGTTCTGCCGAGCTTAGGAAAAAGAACTACATTATGATTAGTTAAGGAGGTAAAGTGGCATGGCTTACGATAAAGCAAATCGTCCAGAAGGCGGCTTCAAGAGAAGAGGCGGACGCAGAAGAAAAAAAGTCTGTGTATTTTGTGGTAAAGAGAATAATGAAATTGACTACAAAGATGTAGCAAAATTAAGAAAATACATTTCTGAAAGAGGAAAAATTCTTCCAAGAAGAATCACAGGAAACTGTGCAAAACATCAGAGAGCTCTTACCGTAGCAATTAAGAGAGCGCGTCACATTGCTCTTATGCCATACGTTCAGGAGTAATTCTGACAGTGTGGAAATTAAATAAGTTTGAAAAGCCTTTATATGCTGATAGTTCAGTGTTTAAAGGCTTTTTTGTATTTGGACATATACATAGAAAAAACCTATAAGTCTATTGTATATATTTGTTTTTTTCGATTAGACATTCTGCATCGAGTTGCTTATAATTGGGAAAGCAAAATAAAATTAATGAAACAGGGAACCCTCTAAGTTATAGGAGATAAAAGAAGTTGAAAAGGGCATGGGTAGAGAAAGTTATATTATTAGCAATTGCATTGGTCATGGTGGCTGTTTATTTTTTTGTTCCGGGAATACATAGAACTCTATCAACAATATTCCGGATGTTTGCAAGCGGTGATTTTACGATGGTAAAAGATTTTGTGGCATCCTATGGAACGTATGCGGCATTAATTTCTTTTTTGTTAATGATTTTCCAGTCAGTGGCAGCGCCACTTCCAGCGTTCCTTCTGACATTTGCCAACGCAAGTTTGTTTGGGTGGTGGCAAGGTGCGCTTCTTTCATGGAGCAGTGCTATGGCAGGAGCGGCAGTATGTTTCTTCATTGCAAGGATTCTGGGAAGGGACGCAGCAGAGAAGTTGGCCAGCAAAGCAGGACTTGCACAGATTGATACCTTTTTTGAAAAATACGGGAAAAATACGATTTTGATTTGTCGTCTTCTTCCGTTTGTATCCTTTGACATTGTCAGCTATGCGGCAGGACTTACGTCTATTCCATTTGCTGCATTTCTGGTGGCAACAGGTGTCGGACAGCTTCCGGCAACGCTCGTGTATTCTTATGTTGGAGGTATGTTGACAGGAGGCGCGAAAACATTTGTAACTGCACTTATGATTTTGTTTGCTTTATCAGCGTTTATATTTATGTTGAAGAAAATATATACGGACAAACAGTCCGCGAAAAAAACTTAAACTAGTTATGGAGGAGAAAAGAAATATGGAAACTTATTACAAACCAGAAGATTTAGAAAAATTTGAAACTATGGGAGAGAAAGTGCCATCTTTAGGAGAGAAATTTTTTGATTATTATGGAGCAGTATTTGCAGAAGGAGCGCTGACTGCTAGAGAGAAATCTTTGATTGCGTTGGCGGTTGCACATACTGTGCAGTGTCCATACTGTATTGATGCTTACACCAATGATTGTTTGGAAAAAGGACTCAATGAAGAACAGATGACAGAAGCGATTCATGTAGCAACGGCAATCCGTGGAGGGGCGAGTCTTGTTCATGGTGTGCAGATGAAAAATATTGTGGAAAAGCTGGAGTTCTAATTATATAATATAAATAAGATGAGATTCGGCTTTTTATAGATTAAATATAAAGGAGGACGAAAGAAAATGAAAAAGAAACTCGTAGCATTAGTATTAGTTTCTGCTATGACTGTAGCTATGGCTGCTGGCTGTGGTTCAAAGGAAAGTGACACTAAAGAAAGCGGTAAGAAAGAAAGTGTGATTCAGGAAGTTGAAGCAGACGCAGTAGAACAAAGGACTGTATATGTAACTCCGGAATGGGTGATGAGTGCCCTTGGCGGTAAGCAGAAAGGCTATGAGGATGTTGTAGTAGCAGAGGTTGGTTACGGAAGCGAAAAGGATTGTGATTCTTATAATGAGGGACATATTCCGGGCGCAATTTATGTAGATAACTGTGAAGTGGAAGATGCTACAGGTTCCAAAGAAGGTGCATATAACCTTTTGGCTCCGGAAGAAGTAGAGAAATTCTTGCTTGAAAATGGTATTACAAAGGATACAAAACTGGTGCTTTACGGAGCTGATCCAGCGGGTGTGGGACGTCAAGCTTACGCATATCTTTGGGCAGGAGTGGAAGACCTTAAGATTTTGAATGGCGGTATTGAGTCGTGGAAATCTGCAGGTTATGAAGTTGAGAAAGAATCTAACACACTTGCAGAATCTAAAGAATTTGGAACAACGGTTCCTGCACATCCAGAATATTGGACATCTATTAAAGATGCAAAAGACAAACTTGAAAGTGATGATAACTTTAAACTTGTAAGCATCCGTAGTGAAGACGAGTGGCTTGGCAAATCAAGTGGTTACGACTATATGGACAAAGCCGGCGAGCCAGAGGGAGCTGTATGGGGAAAAGGCGCTGAGACAGCGTTTGATGTAGCTATGTTTCTAAATGAGGATGGAACAGTGAAAGATTTAGCGGGATTCAGAGAAGTTTGGAAGGATTGTGATTTTACACTTGAGAATCATCTTGCATTTTACTGTGGTACAGGTTGGAGAGCAACCGTTCCTTTCTTAGTATTATATGAAAATGGTTATGACAATATTTCTGTATACGATGGTGGTTGGTATGAGTGGTTGATGCATGAGGATTATCCGGTACAGGTTGGAGATCCGGAAAGTTCAGATTTTCAGCATACAACTGTAGGCAAACTGCCAACGGGTAAGGCGGCTAAATATTAGAAAAATTTTATAAATGCTGCGCTGTCACTGCTTAAGGGTGGCAGCGTTTTTCTAGTGAGGAAATTATGAAAAAAATAGTAATGGTAATTTGTGATATTTTTACATTGGCCTTTTTGGCAGGTGGATATATGATACAATATTTTACAAGACAAAAGCTGGGCATGATTCGGTGGATTAATTTTCATACCTATAAATATCAAGAGGTACTGCCTTTAGATTTGTTAAAGCATGTAGCGGTGAGTGTGGTCACAATTCTTGGTGTATTTGTAATTTGGAGATTTGCAAAGAATAGAGCGGTGCTTAGATTAATAGATAAGATTAGTGGTGTTATTATGGTTGTGTTGATACTGTTATATTTTGGATTTACAGTATTTGTCTCTATAGAATCTACAAGAGCTTATTATTTTATTATGTCGCTGCTTGGGATGGCGGCGTTGGTACAGGTGATAAAAAATCTTATTGGAACAGGGACGAAAGGGCATGAAGAAAAGTAAGAAACTGTGGATTTTCGCTGGAGTTATTGTAATGATTTTAGTATTGAACCATATTTTTGGCTGGTCTGCTTATTTGAGTGATAAGGATAATCTGGAGTTTTTGAAATATATGGTGGAAGACAATCTGTTTCTGGCAGGCATAGTCTATATTGTTTTAACAATTGTAGGCTGCGTTGTTCTTGCCCTTCCCGGGCTCACATTTGCCATTGTGGCAGGTCTGATTTTTGGTCCAATTTTGGGAACGCTTCTTTGTTCTGCGGCCACAACGCTTGGCGCTATGCTGGCCTTTTTGGTAGGGCGTTTTTTCTTGAAGGATACTGTAAAACCAATGGCTATGAAAAATAAATATTTAAAGAAATGGTTGTTTGACGAGTCTGGACAGAATGAGCTTTTTATTTTGATGATTACAAGACTAGTACCGATTTTTCCGTATAATTTACAGAACTTTGCTTATGGGGTTACAGATATTAAATTTTCCGTTTATTCGATTGCGTCTCTGGCGTTTATGCTTCCGGGAACAGCTATGTATACGGTGGGGACAGCAGGCGTTGCAGACAAGGAGAATCGTTGGCTGTATATTGGAATCGCGGTTTTGCTGGCAGTGATTGTGATGTGCGTGGGTGCATATTTGAAGAAACATTATGTCCAGGATGAATCTGCTGAGCCAGATAATATGAAATTGCAAGATACCGATGTTGGAATTAGTAAAGTTGTAAAACAGAGAACGGAAGATGTGGAGAAAGATTGCATTCATTGCCATAAATGTCAGAATCACTGTATATTTTTACAGAAGCATCAAATAGATATTGGGGATACGCAGAAACTTAGAGAACTTTCCTATCATTGTTTCCTGTGTGGAAAATGTACAGAAGTCTGTCCGGTTGGAATCGACGGGAGAGAGTATATTCTGAATCTTCGGAGAGAAAGTAAGTGGTTGGAAGTCAAGAAGAATGATAAAGGCTATGGTTTGCTTTTATGGGAAAAACGGAACTATCGTTACCGAAATTATAGGTATGCTGTGGGAAAGAGCGTATTGTTCCCGGGATGTAATTTTCCGTCTTTTTACCCGCAGACTATGAGAGTGCTGACAGAGTTGTTATCAAAGTATGGGATTGGCGTTGCCTATGATTGTTGTGGAAAACCCATTGCAGAATTAGGGTACGGAGAAGAGGAGGAAATTGTAAAAACGATAGAGGCAGCACTGAAAGAAAAAGGTATTGAAGAAATAATTATGGTATGTCCGAATTGCTATGCTTTTCTGAAGGAGCGCCTGTCTGTAAATGTGATTGATATATATACCAAACTTCAGGAATTTGACATGACTGTAAAGACGATAAATTGGGAGCAGGGAGAAAAAGGAGTATTTTTGCCATGTCCTGACAGAGAGAAGCGGGAAATACTAGAAGCAATTAAAGCTTGTGTAGAAAATGCAACTGGTGCAGGCAGTGGGTTGACTCCATTAAAAGGCGCGCAGTGCTGTGGCCTTGGAGGTGTAGCTGGTGTAAAGGAACCAGAGCTTGCAGGAGAGATGGCTTCTTCGCTGGCAAATGAAAAGAAACCAGTGTATACTTATTGTGCGTCCTGTTCAGGGACTTTGGTCAGAGGCGGATGTGGAGATGTGCGTCATGTATTGTCAGAGATTTTGGACGTCCACGAGAAAGCGGATGTGAAAAAATCTATGCTGAACCGGATAAAGACAAAATTTATTTAGCGAGGAATAGTATATGAACAGAGCGTTGATTATATTTACCAGAGTACCTATACCTGGACAGACAAAGACTAGGCTTATGCCGTATCTGTCCCCCAAGTCATGTGCGAGGCTTCAAGGATGTTTTTTAAAAGATATATCTGTTCAGTGTGGACAAGTCTCTGCGGATGTGTTTGTATATCACACACCTGAAGACAAGAAGGGAACTTTAAAGACGATTTTTGGTACAGAATGTGTGTATCGACAGCAGTGCGAGGGGGATTTGGGGCTTCGTATGTACCGGGCGATAGGAGAAGTATTGGCAGAGGGGTATGAATCCTGTGTACTTATAGGAACGGATATTCCGGAAATTACAAGTGCGGAGATTCAATATGCCTTTCGGCTTTTGGACGTTCATGATGTGGTATTTGGTCCAACAAAAGATGGCGGATATTATCTGGTGGGTATGAAAGAATCGGTAAGAGAAGTGTTTGAAAAACAGACCTATGGACATGGAGGTGTACTGGAACAGACGGTATTTAATTTGCAGAATTACCGGGAAGACGGCTGCTCTGTGGGATATGTGCGGACGCTGTGCGATGTGGATATCCGAGAGGATGTGGCAGCGCTTCGGAGTCGTTTGAGGAAGAATAAACGATGGAAATACAGCGAAACGGGACGTTTCCTTATGCGGAATCAGACCATCTCTATTATTGTTCCAGTATATAATGAGGCGAAAACTATTGGTAAAATCCAGCAGGAACTCTTGCCGTTGAAAGACAGATGTGAGATATTGTTTGTAGATGGCGGAAGTACGGATGGAACACCGAATATGATAGGTTCCGAATTTCGTGTAATTTGTGGCCCCAAAGGCAGGGCGCGTCAGATGAATCTGGGGGCGAAAGAAAGCAACGGGGATATTTTGTTTTTTCTTCACAGTGACAGTGAACTTCCGAAACACCCATTGGAAGAGATTCGGGCGGTTATGATAGAGCATTTTGCAGGGTGTTTTGGAATTGCATTTCATTCTCGGAATTTCTTCATGTGGACATGTCGGATAATTTCTAATCACCGTATTAAAGATAGGAAAGTGATGTTTGGTGACCAAGGGATTTTCATTGATCGGGAATTATTTTTTGAAGCAGGGATGTATCCAGAACTTCCGATTATGGAGGATTACCAGTTTTCGCTAACGCTTAAAGAAATGGGAGTCAAAATCGGAATCGCAAGACATCGTATATACACATCGGATCGAAGATTTCCGAAAAAAACTATTGCGAAGCTGGAGGTTATGTGGAAGATGAACCGTTTGCGCAAAATGTACCGGGATGGCATTCCTATTGAGAAGATATCTAATCTTTATAAAGACGTGCGGTAAGGTTGTGCAATAAAAGTGTATAAATAGAGAGGAGGTGTAGATTTGGACAGTATTAAAGGTTTAAAAGAGTATGTGCAAAGTGAAGAGTACAGAAGTGCGTTGGGGCTCCCAAAAGAACAGCAGGAAACGTATCAACTGCTGGCGCAGGGAGAGTATAACCGGAATTATTATTTTGTGCATCCGGTGACGGGAAGAGAACTTTTACTGCGGGTAAACTGTGGCAGTCAGATGCACTTGGAAAATCAGATTGAATATGAAGCCCGCGCACTGAAATTATTGTGGAATTCCGGGAGGACACCGGAGTTATTTTATGTGGACGGAAGTAAACAAAAATTAGAGCAGGGGGCTCTGGTAATGGAATATTTGCCGGGACACGTCCTTGACTATCGGATGGAGCGTAAATTGGCAGCAGAATGTCTTGCAGATATTCATAGCGTTCAGTCAGAGGATATGGAA
This sequence comes from uncultured Dorea sp., assembly GCA_910578495.1. Taxonomy (GTDB): domain Bacteria; phylum Bacillota; class Clostridia; order Lachnospirales; family Lachnospiraceae; genus Dorea_D. The sequence goes on along the minus strand of CAJTRE010000022.1, from coordinate 19,975 downwards.
AAGTATCTTATCAGTCCGGAAGGGTCTTTGGAAGCGATATTGACGGAATGTGAGGATATGTTTCGCATATATGAAGAATCTCTTCTTGGAGAATCTCATAAAAAGAAGAAGATTCGAACTTTGTTGGAACGGGGGTGGGAGAAAGCGAGGCGGACGGAACTTTCCTGTTGTTACCGCTGCTGTATCAATACGGAATTAAACTCTACTAATTTCTTGATAAATGGTAAGGGGAAGAAAAATTATATTATTGATTGGGAAAAACCGCTCTATGGTGATCCTGCACAGGATTTAGGACATTTTCTGGCGCCGACTACCACGTTTTGGAAGACGGATGTTATCTTAAATCAGCAAGAAATGGATGAATTTGTGGAGGATTATATAGCGAGTGTTAATGGACGTTTTCCTACAGAAGGATTAAAAGAACGGGTGGATGTATTTATCCCAATCACTTGTCTTCGTGGAATTACGTGGTGTGCCATGGCGTGGGTGCAGTATCAGGCGCCGGACAAATTGATTTTTAATGAATCTACATTTCGGAAACTGGAACAATATCTGGAAGAACGGTTTTTGGATAAGATAGGCGCATATTTAGATTAGGGGATAAGGAGAAAAAGTATGGAAAAGACACAGATTGCAGAATTATTTGGAAAAGGAATTGATTGTTCTCAGGTAGTTGTAGGTGCTTATGCAGAGGAACTTGGAATTACTAGGGAAGAAGCGTATAAAGTGGCAGCAGCATTCGGGGGAGGCATGGGTATTGGTGAAACTTGTGGTGCAGTTGTGGGAGCTATGATTGTGTTGGGATTGAAATATGGTCATTTTGATACAGAACATATGGAACAAAAGGATACGATGAATGAAAAGCGGGCTGCTTTCGTTCAAAAATTTCAGAAAAAATATGGAAAGTGTGGCTGTAAGGAATTGTTAAATTACGATATTTCTAAATCAGAGGAAATGCAGAAGATTCTAGAAGAAGGGTTGTTGTTTGATTTCTGTCCGGAAGTGGTAAAAGATAGTATTGAAATTTTAAAATCACTGTAAAACATAAACTTTGAAACGTAAAGCGGGGAGAGGACGATATTGTATGGATGAAATTATCAAAGATTTTCATGATTTAGATGATATTCCGGCTTTTCAGACTATGGTAGGAAATGTGGAACATTTAAGTACAGCAGAGAGGCTGGATGTGGTGCAGATGAATATCGGACGAAAATGTAATCTTGCCTGTAAACATTGTCATGTGAATTGTGGGCCTTCAAGAGTCGAGGAAATGTCAAAAGAAATCATGAAAGCATGTCTTACCTATGTGGAAGAAGAGCGGGTAGGAACTATTGACGTTACCGGAGGAGCGCCGGAGATGAATCCGCATTTGGAGTGGCTTATAACAGAAGCATGTAAAGTTTGTGGGCACGTGATTGTACGGACGAATTTAACGATTTTGTTGGAGGAGGAATATAAGCACTTGATGGAGGTGTACGCAAGAGAGGGTGTGGAAATTGTATGTTCCCTTCCTTATTACCGTGCTGAGGAAGTGGATCGTGTCCGGGGCGATGGAACGTTTAACGGAGCAATTAAAGTTTTAAAGCAATTAAATGGATTGGGATATGGACAAAAACCGGAACTGGTGCTGAATATGGTGTATAATCCGGCAGGCGCCTTCTTTCCGCCGGATCAGAAGGCTATGGAAGAAGAATACAAGAAGCGGTTGGGAGAAGACTATGGAATAGTGTTTAACAATTTGTTTACGCTTTATAACAATCCAATGGGGCGTTTTGGGGCGTTTTTAAGATGTTCCGGAAATTTGAGCAGATATATGAAGAAATTGTATCGGGCTTTTAATGGAGATACAGTAGAGGCGCTGATGTGCCGTTATCAGGTGTCGGTGGATTATGACGGCAGAATTTATGACTGTGACTTTAATCTGGCAGCAGGACTTCCGATATTTACAGAGGAAACGATTTTTGATTATGTAGGGAAGCCTTATAAAAAAAGAAAAGTGAGAATGGATAAACATTGTTATGCCTGTACGGCGGGAGCCGGTTCAAGTTGAGGTGGTGCAACTGGCTAAGCGGATAGCTTGCAAATAATGAGGGACTTAAGTTTTAAAACTTGAATGTAAGGCGTTATTATGGACGGAATTTAGTTTCAAAGTTTGAGGCGTAATTTGTATATCAGAGAACCTTGTTTTTTTCTATGATTTTTGCTATTATTTATTAGATGATTATATGTGGCGTGTCTCAGGATAGAGGAAATCGCTGCTTGGCAGAAAGGATGGGGCGGGGATGAGAGTTCCGATTATCAAAGCAGTAGAAGAATTAAAAAATGTGACTCCGTTTCAAGTGGAGAATTTGCTCTGGGGTACAAAGGCGATACCCAAGACGTATGTTTATCTTGGTTTTATACCGGGAGACGGTTTTCGTCTGCGGATGATCTGTGAGGAAAAGAATCCGCTGCGCACCTTTACAAACGAGCAGGAGCCTGTCTACAGGGACAGTGCGCTGGAGGCATTTTTCCAGTTTGAGCCAGGGAGAACTGGGAATAGTTCGGAAATTTATCTGAATTTTGAGGTAAATGCCAATGGAGCACTTCTCGCTGCATACGGAAGAGAAAGAACCTATCGCACGTATTTTGAAAAGGGAGATATGAAAGCGTTTGAGTGTAAGGTGCTTGTCGAAGAAGAACAGTGGAGCGTAGAACTTCGAATACCGATAAACGTGTTGGAGAAGATATATGGAGAGCTTCATCTTGGAGCGGGAAGCATATTTCGCTGTAACTTTTATAAGATTTCCGAGTCGGTCGATATTGAACACTATGCGTCCTATGCGCCGATTCGGTCAGAGGTTCCAAGCTTCCATCTTCCAGAGTTTTTTGCGACGGCAGAGATTGTGGAGGGCTAAACTATAATTCAAGTATATCAAGGAGGATATGACATGAGAATTTACAAAGCAACAGATTACAAGGATATGAGCAGAATTGCGGCGAATATTATCGCATCTCAGGTAGTATTGAAACCTGACTGTGTATTAGGACTTGCTACAGGCTCTACTCCAATTGGAACATACGAGAATTTGGTGGCAAAATATGAGAGCGGTGATCTTGATTTTTCTGCTGTGAGAACGGTGAATCTGGATGAATATAAAAGTCTGCCAAGAGAGAACGACCAGAGTTATTACTACTTCATGCACGATCATCTTTTTGATCATGTTAATGTAAAGCCGGAGAATACATATCTTCCGGATGGTACAAAAGAAGATGCGGCTAAGGAGTGTGAAAAATATGAGGAACTTATTGCTTCTTTGGGCGGACAGGATCTTCAGCTTCTTGGACTTGGACATAACGGACACATCGGCTTCAATGAGCCGGCAGAGGACTTTGCAAAAGGAACACATTGTGTAGATCTGCAGGAGAGTACGATTGAGGCGAATAAGAGATTTTTTGCATCGGCGGACGATGTTCCTAAACAGGCATATACAATGGGCATTGGTACAATTATGCAGGCAAAGAAAATTCTAATAGTTGTGAGTGGAGAGGATAAAGCAGAGACGGTTGCAAAAGCATTCTTTGGTCCGATTACCCCGAATGTCCCGGCTTCGGTTCTGCAGCTTCATCCGGACGTAATTCTGGTAGCAGACGAGGCGGCGCTTTCTAAAATTCCACAGTAATATAGTTACTACTTAAAGATAAAGGTGTAATCCCCAAGGACGGAGGTTACACCTTTTTGGATTATGGAAGATGTTATTTGAATTGGCCATCCGCCATTGCCTTGATGGAAGAGGCGTATTCTGAAGGCGTCATTCCGGTAATCTTTTTAAATTGTCTGGAAAAATAGTGGATAGAGGCGTAGCCTAAGTGTTCTGCAATCTGGGTGAAATTCATATGACGTGAACGTATCATTTCCTTGGAAGCGTTAATTTTCAGGATAGAAAAATATTCAATAATTCCAAGGTTGCACTGTTCTTTAAAAATTTTTTGGAGCTGTGAACGTCCGACCAGGTTTTCCCGGCAGATTTGTTCAATGGTAAGCCGTTTGCTGATATTATTTTCCAGGTAATCACAGACACGCCGAAACACTTCTATATCGCCCTTGTTTTTAATGGATTTGAAAGTTTCCTGTTTCAGCATGTGTTTTTGGAGAGTAATTGGGCTTTGGTATCTGCGTATCAGATGAATAAGCATAGTCTCCAGAAACAGGCGGAGCAACTGCTGGGAGCCGAAGGAAGCGGAGGTTTTAAGCGGCATATTCTGGAGATAGGGATCGTCCAAACGGCAGTTAAAGCATCGTCGTGCTTCTATAATAATATCTGCCAGAAGATTGTGTTCTGTTTCGTCAATTTTTAAAATTTTTTTTGCCAAAAAGGACATGGCATTGTCGTTGCAGTCAAAAGACATGACAATTAGATTGGGGGCAATTCCGCTGACTGCACGCACGTTGTGAAACTCATTCGGACGATGAAATACAATCTCGCCTTTTTTTAGAATTTTAAAATCAGTTCCGGCAGTCACGCCGACTTCTCCTTTGTCTACACATATAAATTCCCAGAAGTCGTGGGTTTCTCCGGCGAAAGAAAAGTCGCTCATATATTCAAAGTAGTGAATGCTGTATATTTTTTGGATGGAAAGCACGTTTTTTAATTCAATTCCGTTATATGCCATATATGTATATCTCCCGTTCGGTATTTTTTGTTTAACATTACTAATATTATATCGTATTATTGATACAAAATCAAAATGAAAATGCAGATAGTACAAATTATAAGACTGATATGACAAAGATTTTTGTGCATTATTGTAATACAATAAAGCCATGGACAACATAATGTTGTAAAATTAAGGAGGTAAAGCACTATGAAAAAGAAAATTTTAAGCATTCTTCTTGCAACAGCTATGGTAGCAGGTCTTGCAGTTGGATGCGGTGGAAAAGACAGTGGCAGTGACAGTAAGGGAGGAGACAAACTTGTTTACTGGGCAATGTGGTCAGAGGAAGAACCACAGGCTAAAGTTATCAAAGAAGCTGTTGAGAAGTACACAAAAGACACAGGGGTTAATGTTGATGTACAGTTTAAAGGACGTAACGGACAGCGTGAAGGTCTTGAGCCGGCATTACAGGCAAAACAGCAGATCGACTTGTTTGACGAGGACGTTAACCGTGTAAATGGTACATGGGGTTCTTACTTAATGGATCTTGAAGAAATTGCAAAAGATTACGAAGCAGAGCATGGAAATGAGATTTTATTCCAGATTGCACGTAACGCAGGCGGCGGAACATTAAAGACAATTCCTTATCAGCCATCAATCTTCGGATTCTTCTATAACAAGACATTATTTGCTAAAGCAGGTATCGCCGCAGCTCCTAAGACATGGGCAGAGCTTGATGCAGCTTGCGATAAATTAGTAAAAGCAGGAATTACACCAATTACAAGTGATGACGCTTATGATACCTCTTTCATTGGATATCACTTAGGACGTTACCTTGGACAGGACGGAGTAAAAGCTCTTGTTAACGATCCGGCAGCTAAAGATGCAGAAGCAGTAAACTGGGATGATGAAAGAGTTCTTAAAGCAGCAAAAGATTTTGAAGACTTTGCTAAAAAAGGATACTTCTCTAAAAAAGTAGCAGGTAATGTATATCCGGACGGACAGAACAAAGAGTTCGCTCCAGGAGAAGCAGCAATGGTTATTTGTGGTTCTTGGTTACCAAACGAGGTTAAGGCTATGGTTGCAGAAGACCTTGAGTGGGGATACTTCAACTATCCGGCAGTAGAAGGCGGAACAGACGATGCAACAGCTAACAACATCGCTAACCAGGTATTTGCTATCAATAAAGACTCTAAGATGTCCAAAGAAGCTTTCGAGCTTATTACATACATCACAACAGGCGAGTTTGATAAGAAGATGACAGAGGAAGCTCTCTGTATCCCAACAGACAAAGCAAATGCAGATGCATGGCCGACAGAGTTGGCAGAAGTTAAAGGCGAGTTCGATGCTACGGCAACATTCTATGATTGGGCAGTGGGCGCAGAGAACAATGGCGATTTAGCAACACCTCTCAAAGAGAGCACAATGAAACTGATGGGCGGCACAATGACAGCAGAAGATTTCGTTAAGACATGTGCAGCAGCAATCGGTGAGTAGGTTGTAGTTTCTAAAAAGAGAACGAATAGATAATAAATATGGTGGCATAAGCGTAGAGCGCTGCCACCATATTTTTTCATTTATGCTTAATAAAAGACAAAGTAAGAAAAGGGGGAAACAGTAATGAAGAAAAACAGAGGAATGATCATTGCATTCCTAACGCCTGCAGTTCTTATATTCCTTGCAGTATTCCTTTATCCGATTGTAAGAACTGTTTTTATGAGTTTCTTTAAGATTGGTTCTGTAACAGATTCCTTTGATCTCTGGGAATTTGTTGGAATTGCAAACTATCAGAAATTGTTTGGGACACCAATCTTTATAGCAGCGATGAAAAATATTGTTAAAATCTGGCTTTACGGTGGCATTATCGTAATGCTGATGTCTTTGCTTTTTGGCGTTATTCTGACAAGCGGTATCCGAGGAAAGAAAGTTTTCCGTGCAATTATTTACTTGCCGAATATCGTAAGTGCGGTTGCTCTTGCAACAATGTGGCGCCAGTATGTATTTGCTCCGGATTATGGTCTTGTGACCAGTTTCTTTAAAATGATCGGAGCGGATAAACTTGCGGAGACTTTATGGCTTGCGCCGGAGAACTCATTTAAGGCGTTATTGGTAGCATATTGCTTTGGTATGATTGGTTATCATATGCTGATCTGGATGAGTGGAATTGAGAGAATCAGTCCGGACTTCTATGAGGCCGCAACGATTGACGGCGCGAATAAGATTCAGCAGTTCAGATATATGACGCTGCCGCTTCTGAAAGGTGTGTTTAAGACTAATGTTACGATGTGGACGGTCAGCTCTGCAGCATTCTTCGTATGGTCACAGCTGTTCTCTTCCGTTACGGCAAATAATGCAACGATTGTACCGGTACAGTATATGTATATGCAGATTTTCGGAGCCGGTAATGCGGTGACTGAGCGTAATGCGGGATATGGCGCTGCAATCGGTATTATTCTGTGTCTGTGCGTTGTATTAGTATTTACAATCTGTAATATATTCTTGAAAGATGATGATTTGGAATTCTAGGAAGGAGGAGTAGTCATGGCTAAAGAAAAAAATGTAAAAGATAAAATCAACTGGAAAAAAGAAGCGCGCCTTGCTCCTGGATATATAATCATTATCGCATGGGTAGTATTTACGCTGGTTCTTCTTGGCTGGATCATTGCGGCGAGTCTGTCGACCACAAAAGACATTTTCGCAGGAAATGTTCTGAAGTTTCCAACAGGACTGCATTTTGAAAATTATGTGGCGGCCTGGGGTTCCGGTGGTGTTGCGACGTTCTTTATGAACTCTCTGGTATATTCGCTGGTATCCTGTGCGCTTTTGATTCTGATTTGTGCGCCGGCAGCGTATGTGCTTGCGAGATATACGTTCCTTGGAAATAAGATTATTCAGACCGGTTTCGTATCGGCAATGGGTGTTCCAATAACGATGGTTGTGCTTCCTTTGTTCTGTTTGGTTGCAAACATGGGTATTTTAAATAATTTGTTCGCAAGTAAGGTAACGTTAATTTTCCTGTACATTGGTATTAACATACCGTATACAACAATTTTCCTGTTAACGTTCTTTGCAAACCTGTCTCGTACTTATGAGGAGGCGGCTGCGATCGACGGATGCCCTCCGACAAAGACATTTTGGAAGATTATGTTTCCGATGGCACAGTCAGGAATCATTACGGTAACAATTTTTAACTTTATCAATATTTGGAATGAGTACTTCCTGTCACTCATTTTCGCAAACAGCGATGAGCTTCGTCCGGTAGCTGTAGGACTTTATGGAATGCTTCAGTCTATGCAGTATACAGGTAACTGGGCAGGTATGTTTGCGGCGGTTGTTATTGTATTCCTGCCAACATTCATCCTTTATATCTTCTTGTCCGAGAAGATTATCGGCGGTGTTACAGGCGGTATCAAGGGTTAATTGATTGTTACAGCAAAGTGTCCGTTTGCATTGGTGCGGAACGAGGCAGAGAACTTGGAGGTAGAATTATGAATAAACCAGTATTAGTGATTATGGCGGCAGGAATGGGAAGCCGTTACGGCGGATTAAAGCAGATTGATCCGGTAGATGAATACGGACATATTATGATGGATTTTTCCATGTATGACGCAAAAAGAGCGGGATTTGAAAAAGTAATTTTCATTATCAAGAAAGAAAATGAAGAAGATTTTAAAACAGCGGTCGGAGACCGTATGGCGAAATATATGGATGTGTCCTATGCGTTTCAGGAGCTTTCTAATATTCCGGAAGGATACGAGGTTCCCGATGGAAGAACGAAGCCTTGGGGGACAGCCCACGCCGTACTTAGCTGCCTCGAACAGGTAGACGGACCATTTGCAGTGATCAATGCGGATGATTATTACGGAGTGGAGGCGTTTAAGTTAATCTATGATTATCTTGAAACGCATCCGGATGATGATAAATACCGTTATGCGATGGTGGGATACTATCTGGGAAATACAGTTACAGATAATGGCCATGTTGCTCGTGGTATCTGTACTACAAATGAGAACGGTGAGCTTGCGTCTATTGTAGAGAGAACGAGAATCGAGAAACATGATGAAGGGATAGCATTTACAGAGGACGACGGTGTAACATGGACGTCTCTTCCGGAAAAAACGGTTGTGTCTATGAATATGTGGGGATTTACAAAGAGTATTTTGTGTGAGATCAGAGATGGATTCCCGGCATTTCTTGACAAAGGATTGAAAGAAAATCCGATGAAATGTGAATATTTTCTGCCTACTGTTGTGAGTGGTCTTCTGGAGACGGGAAAAGCAGCGGCGGCAGTCTTAGAGTCATCGGATAAATGGTACGGCGTAACATATAAAGAGGATAAGCCGGTCGTTATGGCGGCGATTAAAAAGATGAAACAAGAGGGATTGTATCCGGAGCATTTGTGGGAGGAATAAGTATGCGTGTGACGAAAGAACAGAAAGCAGAAGCGATTAGTAATTTTCCTTTTGTAGGAACGCTTTTAAGCGATGATTCTTACGGAAGCGGCCATATAAACGATACGTTTCTTCTAGTGTTTGATATTTCAGGAATGGGGCAGATCAAAGTGATTCTCCAGCGCATGAATAAGGATATTTTTACAGAGCCGGTAAAACTGATGGAAAATATTCTTGGCGTTACATCTTATCTTAGGAAGAAGATCAAGGAAAATGGAGGAGATACGGAGAGAGAAACTCTGAATGTAATCCCGTCAAAGGATGGAAAGCCATATTATCTGGACTCTGTCGGGGATTACTGGAGAGCTTATAAGTTTATTACGGATTCTACCAGTTACGATCAGGTAGAGAAGCCGGATGATTTCTATCAGAGTGCCGTTGCATTCGGCAATTTTCAAAGACTTTTGGCGGACTATCCGGCAGAGACATTACATGAGACTATTAAAGATTTTCACAACACAAAAGCGAGGTTCGCTGTATTTAAACAGGTTGTAGAAGACGATGTAATGGGCAGAGCGAAAGAAGTGGAGAAAGAGATTCAATTCGTCCTTGACAGAGAGGATGTTGCGAATTATTTCTGCGATTTGCTTGAAAAGGGCGAATTACCGTTGCGTGTTACACATAACGATACGAAGCTTAACAATATTATGATTGACAATGTAAGCGGTAAAGGCATCTGTGTTATTGATTTGGATACGGTAATGCCTGGGCTTGCCATGAATGATTTTGGTGATTCTATCAGATTTGGCGCGAGCACAGCGGCAGAGGATGAGATAGATCTTTCCAAAGTGACGTGCAGTATGGAACTTTTTGACTTGTATGCCAAAGGCTTTATCGAGGGATGTGCAGGTAAACTGACAGAGAAAGAGATTTCGCTGATGCCGATGGGAGCCAAGACAATGACCTTTGAGTGCGGAATGAGATTCCTTACAGATTATCTGCAGGGCGATACGTATTTTAAGATCCATCGGGAGAAACAGAATCTGGACAGATGCCGGACACAGTTTAAATTGGTTAAAGATATGGAAGAAAAATGGCATACTATGCAGCAGATTGTTGCAAAATATTCATAAAGTATTATACTGTAATAGGAACATGGTGACATATGAATCAGGAGGCGAATAGTATGGCAAAAGTATTGATTACAGGAGGAGCTGGGTATATCGGAAGTCATACTGCGCTTGAGCTTTTGAACGAAGGCTATGAAGTGGCAGTGTACGATAACCTTAGTAATTCTTCCAAAGAGTCTATAAAGAGAGTAGAAGAGCTTACTGGTAAAAGTATTGCTTTTTACGAAGGAGATATTCTGGATGCTGAGAAACTTACAGAAGTGTTTGAGGCGGAGAAGGTGGATGCAGTTATTCACTGTGCGGCCTTGAAAGCGGTTGGTGAATCTGTGCAGAAACCATTAGAGTATTATCATAATAATATTACGGGAACACTTTCCCTTATGGGCGTTATGGATAAGGTGGGCGTGAAGAATATTGTGTTTAGTTCTTCCGCTACTGTTTATGGAAGTCCGGAAGAGGTTCCGATTACCGAAGCTTGTCCGAAGGGTGAATGCACTAATCCATACGGATGGACGAAATCCATGATGGAGCAGATTATGACAGATGTGCAGAAAGCAAAACCGGAATGGAACGTTATCCTGCTTCGATATTTCAATCCGGTAGGAGCCCATAAGAGCGGACGTATCGGCGAGGATCCAAAGGGAATCCCCAACAATCTGATGCCTTATATCTCTCAGGTGGCAGTAGGAAAGCTTGAGAAACTTGGTGTGTTCGGAGATGATTATGATACACCGGACGGAACGGGAGTTCGTGATTACATCCATGTAGTAGATCTTGCAATCGGGCATGTAAAGGCAATCAATTATATCTTTACAAATCCAGGGCTGGATGTGATCAATCTTGGAACCGGCGTTGGGTACTCTGTACTTGATATGGTGAAAGCATTCTCCAAGGCTTGCGGTAAAGAACTTCCTTACGAGATTAAACCAAGGCGCGAGGGCGATATTGCAATGTGCTACGCTGCTCCGGAGAAAGCGCTTAAGGTATTGGGCTGGAAAGCAGAGCGTGGTCTTGAGGAAATGTGTGAGGACACATGGAGATGGCAGTCGCAGAATCCAAACGGATATAATGTATAGGTATAACACACGAGGCGCGAATGCGCCTCGTATTTTTTTGTCTTTTATTTTTGAATGATAAGTGCTATAATGATACCGTATATCTAATAATTTGCAGGAATAGTGACAGAGGGAAATATTTATGAAAGAAAAGCAGAAAGTCCGACTAAAAGGCCAATTAAGATTATACATGCAGTGGCCGGCAATTATGGCAGCTTTATTGATTGGAATGAATATATGGATATATAAGCTCGATAAAAAAGCAGGAGGAGTCATGTCCTTGTTTTTATTGCTGTATATCGTTATGGTGGGCGTTTTATATCTGTATACGAAATCGCTGGTTGTAAAGGATCTTGTGCAATTTGCGGCGCAGTACGGAATCATTCAGAACACGCTTCTCAAAGAACTGGCAGTTCCTTATGCACTTCTTCTGGAAGATGGAAAAACAATCTGGATGAATGATCAGTTTGAAAAAATATTGGGAGGAAGGCCCAAGGGTGATGCATATATCAGCAAGTTCATTCCGGAACTCAATAAGTCTATTTTTCCTTCAGCGGCAAATGATGTTGTACAGATGGATGTATATCTTAAAGACAAAGAGTATCAGGCTGAGCTCCGGAAAGTGTCGGTTTCAGGCTTTAGTGAGACGGAACAGTTGATGGAACTTCCTGAGGAGAGGGAGTATTTTATTGCTGTGTATTTACAGGATGTGACGGAGCTTAACAGCTATATCCGGGCAAACGAAGAGCAGCGTCTCGTAGCCGGTCTTATCTATATTGATAATTACGATGAGGTTGTGAACAGTGTAGAAGAGGTGCGTCAGTCAATTCTTATTGCGTTAGTGGATAGGAAGATCAATCAATATATTCTGAAAGTAAACGGTATTGTCAAGAAGATGGAGACAGACAAATATTTTTTTGCTGTTCAGAAAGAACAATTCCGACAGTTTGAGGAGGACAAATTTTCTTTGTTGGAAGACGTAAAGTCGGTTAATATTGGCAATAGTATACCTGCGACGTTAAGTATTGGTCTGGGATTTGCCGCAAATTCCTATGCACAGAGTTACAATCATGCTCGCGTGGCTATGGATCTTGCGCTTGCGAGGGGCGGCGATCAGGCAGTTATTAAGGATGGCCGCGGAATTACATACTACGGTGGTAAGCATGAACAGACAGCGAAAAATACTCGTGTGAAAGCAAGAGTAAAAGCAGAAGCGTTAAGGGAATTTCTCACTGTAAAAGATAAAGTGTTTGTAATGGGACATAAATTTGCAGATGCTGACAGTTTTGGAGCCGCTATTGGTATTTACCGGGCGGCGCAGCAGTTTGGTAAACGGGCGTATATTGTTATCAATGAGGTGTCAGCTTCGCTGAAACCGCTGTATGCGTCTTATGAGGGGAACAAGGAATATCCGGAAGATATGTTTCTGGTTTCCCGCCAGGCGTTGGAATTGGTGGAAGAGAATGATCTGGTGGTTGTAGTAGATACGAATCGGCCGAAGATGACGGAATGCGCAGAACTGCTTAAAAGAACAAAAACAATCGTAGTATTAGATCATCACCGCCAGAGCAGCGATAATATAGAAAATGCCTTGTTATCCTATATTGAACCGTATGCATCTTCTGCTTGTGAGATGGTATCCGAGGTTCTGCAATACATTGTGGATGATATTAAGATTCCGAATTTAGAAGCAAGCAGTCTCTATGCAGGAATTATGATTGATACGAATAATTTTGTAAATAAGACGGGTGTACGTACGTTTGAGGCGGCGGCGTTTTTGAGGAGAGCAGGCGCCGACATTACGCTGGTACGCAAAATGTTCCGGGACGACATGGGAGCTTATCAGGCAAAGGCGGAGATTATCAGAAGTACGGAAGTATATCATGAGAAATTTGCCATTGCCAAAGGAGAGGATCTTCAAATTGAGAGTCCGACGATTGTAGGCGCGCAGGCGGCAAATGAACTTCTGGATATCAGCCAGATTGTGGCGTCTTTTGTTCTTACGACATACGGCGGAAGAATTTATATAAGTGCACGTTCTATAGATGAGGTAAATGTCCAGATTATTATGGAACGTCTGAACGGCGGAGGGCACTTAAATGCCGCAGGAGCACAGTTTGAGCATACGAATATGGAAAAGGCAGTACAAACATTAAAAAATGTCATCAACGATATGATAGAAAAAGGAGATATTTAGTATGAAAGTAATATTAACAGAGGACGTCAAATCTCTTGGAAAAAAAGGTGAAATTGTAAATGTAAATGACGGATACGCAAGAAATTTTATTTTGAAGACAAATAAAGGAATTGAAGCGAGTGCAAAGAACTTAAATGATCTGAAGCTTAAAAAAGCTAATGATGATAAGATTGCACAAGAAAATTATGAGGCGGCAGCAGCGCTTGGCAAACAGATAGAAGCCGGAAAAATCGAAGTCTCTATTAAGACCGGAGAGGGAGGAAAGACGTTCGGTTCGGTTTCTTCAAAGGAGATTGCGGCAGAGGTAAAAGCGCAGATGAATCTTGAGATAGACAAGAAGAAAATACAGTTGAAGGATACGATTAAAGCACTTGGTACTTATGAAGTACCGGTTAAACTGCACCCGAAAGTAACTGCAAAGTTAAACGTTGTAGTGATCGAAGAGGCTTAGGAGGATTTGGGGAATGGAAGAGGCGCTTATTAAAAGAGTCATGCCCCACAGCATCGAGGCAGAGCAGTCCGTAGTAGGCGCTATGTTGATGGATAAGGACGCGATTTTATCAGCGGCAGAGATTATCTGCGGACAGGATTTTTATCAGACGGCATATGGTGTGATCTTTGATTCGATGGTAGAACTTTTTAATGAAGGAAAGCCAGTAGATCTGATCACGCTTCAGGAGAGACTGAAAGAAAAAGATGTTCCTCCGGAGATTGCGAGCCTTGAATTTGTAAGAGATCTTGTATCGGCAGTTCCTACTTCTGCGAATGTAAAATACTATGCACAGATTGTGGCGGATAAGGCAATGCTGCGTCGGTTGATTAAGTTAAACGACGAGATTAATAATACGTGCTATGCGGGAAAAGAGCCGTTGGAGGCAGTGCTTGAAAAGACGGAGAAGTCGGTATTTGACCTGTTGCAAAAACGCAATACCGGAGAGTATGTACCGATTAAACAGATTGTATTAAATGCACTTGACAGAATTGAGAAAGCGTCGAAGAGTAAAGGTACTGTAACAGGTATTCCGACAGGTTTTATTGATTTGGATTATAAGCTGTCCGGTCTTCAACCGGCAGACCTTATTCTGGTGGCGGCAAGACCGTCTATGGGAAAAACAGCATTCGTCCTTAACATTGCCCAATATGTTGCATTTAAGAAGGATAAATGCGCGGCAATTTTTAGTTTGGAGATGTCGAAGGAACAGTTGGTAAACCGTCTGTTTTCATTAGAATCTCAGGTGGATGCGCAAGCGCTTCGAACGGGTAATATGAAAGATTCGGACTGGGAGAAATTGATAGAGGGTGCCGGAATTATTGGAAAATCTAATCTGATTATTGATGACACACCTGGAATTTCTGTATCAGAGCTTCGGTCTAAGTGCAGGAAATACAAATTGGAGCATGGATTAGACATTATTATCATCGACTATCTGCAATTGATGAGCGGAAGCGTAGGTGGACGTTCAGAGTCAAGACAGCAAGAGATTTCCGAGATTTCTCGTTCACTTAAGGCATTAGCGAGAGAACTCAATGTTCCGGTAATCGCGCTGTCCCAGCTTAGCCGCGCGGTAGAGTCAAGACCGGATAAACGTCCGATGCTTTCTGACCTTCGTGAATCTGGAGCTATTGAGCAGGATGCTGACGTAGTTATGTTCATTTACAGAGATGAATATTATAATAAAGATTCTGAATTTAAAAAACAGGCGGAGATTATTATTGCAAAGCAGAGAAACGGTCCTGTAGGGACCGTTCATCTGGCATGGCTTGGTGAATATACAAAATTTGCGAATCTAAGCCGGCAGGAATAGCCGCTTGAACTTCTCAACCGGACTGCTCTCAGCGGCAGACTTTCGATAGGATTGCTGCTGTCTGATGAGTTGGTCCAGTTTTTTGAATTGTTCTTCTTCTCGGAGCTCTTTGGCGTCCAGAAGAAAGGACATTTCTTTGCTGAACATGGAAAGAAGCACTTCGTTATTATTTTCTAACATTCGTTTCATATGTAACTGTTCCCTTGTTCTGCGAATATCCGGAATCAATGCTTTTAATTCCGAAAAAGGAACTCCTTGCTCATATAATTCTTTAATACATCCATATAACTTGGCATCATCCTTTGTCTCCCTTTTTAGCTGCTCTAACGCATTGCCCATAATAAAACCCCCTTATTATTTTGGTAACTAGTCAGCATATGGCGTTTAACCATAAACGAGAGCTTTAGCTGCGTCAGCAGCGTAAAAGACTGCATAGCAGTCGAAGCTAGAGTTGTTAAAGCTGAATAGTTATATTTTTAAGCATGTCCAGAATAACACAAGCAAAGTGCGAAACAAGTCAAAAGACGTAGGCAAAATAAAAAAGAATGCGCAAAACCCGCATTCTTTTTCAATACTTATGATTAGCCCTGAGAGATAGCTCCTGTTGGACACTGAGCTGCACAAGCTCCGCAGTCTACACAAGTGTCAGCGTCGATCTCATAATGATCAGCTCCCTGAGAGATAGCTCCGATTGGACATTCAGCTTCGCAAGCTCCACAGCTAACACATGAATCATTAATTACGTGTGCCATTGGTATGTACCTCCTTTTTGTGATTATAAGACGTTTTGTCTTTATTTATCATAATACAAATGCGGGAAATATACAAGAGAAACTGTATATTTTTGCTTTAATTAGTAACTATTCAGCCCGCGCCATTCGCAAAACCGCACTAACGTGCTATTCGTTGCTGTGCAACTATTTTTGCTCATAATCTGGCGCTCCGCTCATAGTCGGTAAAATACACTCATTCATGCAAGCATTATTCGTTTATTTTGTCGGCTATGGCTGAATAGTTCTTGTAAAAATTAAGAAAAACTTCAACATTTTTTCACGAAGATGGTGTATAGTGTTTCTTGGTAAAAGGAAAATGTATAATGGAGAAGAAAAATATGGGAAAAGGTAAAAGATTTACTGCCGCTGCGCTTGTGCTTACACTGGCTTTGAGTGGCTGTGCCGCTCCGGTTGAAAATAATACGGAGAAGAAAGATGATAAAACAAATAGTCAGACGGAAAAGCAGGTAAAGGAAAAAGCGTATCAGCCACAGCTCGATGTAATTAAACCTGCCGCCTATGGAAATGCGGAAGGTCTACACTTAGAGAAAGGTTCGTATATTTCAATTATAGGAAAGTCAAAAGAGGGACCGTACTGGAATACGGTGCAAAAAGGAGCAGAGCAGGCGGCGAAAGACATTAATGAACAGCTTGGGTACGAAGGAAAAGACCAAGTAAAGGTTGCGTATATTGCGCCGTCGGAAGCAGATGACGTGGATGAGCAGGTAAATATTCTGGACGAAGAACTTGCCAGATATCCGGTTGCTCTTGGCATTGCCATTGCGGATGAGCAGGCTTGCGAGGTGCAGTTTGACCTTGCGGCGGACAGTGGAATTCCGGTAGTGGCATTCGATTCGGGAAGTGATTATCAGGGGCTTATGGCTACTGTATCCACAAATAACACGAAGAGCGCCCAGACGGCAGCGGATGAGTTGTCGAAGTCTATAGGAGGCGAAGGAGAGGTTATTATATTTACCCACAGCAGTAATTCAAGAACGGGAAAAGAAAGGGAACGTGCTTTTAAAGAGAAGATGAAAAAATCCCATCCGGATATTCAGATTGTGGAAACTTACCGTATGGACGATATTGAGAGCATTCAGAAAACAATAGCCGAGGAAAAACAGAAAGAATCGGGAATGGATGAAGTGATTGATATTGAGGGTGTTACGGCTGAGGAAACGGTAGATTATATTCTGAAAAAACATCCGAATGTAAAAGGCTTTTTCGGAACTTCCGCAGAGGCGGTGAAAGAGATTGTAAGTGCGATGGATCGTGCAGGTATGCAAGAGGCGGCGGTTGTAGGTTTTGACGCAGACGAAGAGGAGATCGAACTTTTGAAAGAAGGAGAGATTGACGGTCTGGTATTGCAGAATCCATTTGGTATGGGATACGCGGCAGTTATTGCCGCTTCCAGAGCAGCGCTTTCTATAGGAAATGAAGCTTATGTGGACACCGGATATGTCTGGGTAACGAAAGAGAATCTGGAAAGTAAAGAGATACAAAATATGTTGGGTAAATAAGAGCCGATTATCGTTTCATAAGGAACTTCACATTGTAACGGTAGTGTGTTACAATTGTGCCCAGATAAGAAGTTCTAAGGAGGAAGTAAGAATGGACAGAGAACAAGCACACGATATTTTACTGAAATATATGGAGGGGGAAAATTATATCACCCATTCATACGCGGTGGAAGCTATTATGAAGGGGCTGGCAAAACGCCTTGCGCCGGGAGAAGAAGAGTATTGGGGAATTGCAGGACTTCTGCATGATCTTGATGAGGAGCAGTGTGACTGGAGAAACGATATAAGCGTACATGGACCGACTTCTGTGGAAATTTTGAAAAAGGAAGGTATTGATGATCCAGTGCTTTTTGAGGCGATTAAAGCGCATAACCCGAAATGTGGAAAGAAAGCAAAGACAAAGATTGAGTACGCGCTTCTGGCGGCTGATCCCATGAGTGGATTTGTAAAGGCGGTAGCGCAGATTTATCCGGATAAAAAGATTGCCAGTGTAAAGCACAAGTCTGTAATGAAGCGTTTTAATGAGATGAGATTTGCCGCAGGTGCAAACAGAGATTATATGGAAGCAATTGAGTTTACGGGATTAAGCTTGGATGACTTGATTGATGTGGCGTTGGAAGAAATGGGCGTTATTGCGGATGTGCTTGGTTTGTAAAAGCGACGAAAAGATATGAGCATAAAGGAGTATAGAGATTATGAAAACGACGCTTGTAATTCTGGCGGCAGGAATCGGTTCCAGATACGGAGCAGGAATTAAGCAGCTTGCGCAGATGGGAACGTATGGTGAGATTATTATGGATTATTCAATCTATGATGCGAAAGAGGCAGGCTTTGATAAAGTCGTGTTTATCATCCGCAAAGATTTAGAGAAAGAATTTAAGCGGGTGATTGGAAACCGGATAGAAAAACAGATAGAAGTAGAATATGTGTACCAGGAAATTTCCGATGTGCCGGAGAAATATAAAACTCTTGCAGAAGAACGGAAGCGGCCATGGGGAACCGGACAAGCGGTGTTATGTTGTAAAGATGTAGTAAAAGAACCGTTTGTAGTAATCAATGCGGACGACTATTACGGAAAAGAAGCGTTTCAAAAGCTGCACGCTTTTTTGGTATCCGGCGGGCATCCGGGAAAAGAGTTAAGTATGGCGATGGCAGGATTTTCATTAAAGAACACATTGAGTGAAAATGGAACGGTTACAAGAGGTGTCTGCGTGGTGGATAATGGTGTCTTAAAGCGTGTAATTGAGACATATGGTATCCATTCGGATCAGAACGGAACGATTCTTTGTGACGATGAAGAAGTGCAGAAATGGATTACACCGGAAGAAAGGGTGTCTATGAATATGTGGGCTGCTTCGGCAGAATTTATCGGATATTTAGAAGAAGGATTTGCGAACTTTCTTGAGAGTCTGGGCGGTGACGCCGGTAAGCAGGAATATCTTCTGCCAAGTATTATAGATCAGCAGATTCAAAAAGGAGAAGCGGTTGTCAAGGTACTGGATACCGGAGATAAGTGGTTTGGAATTACTTATCTGGAAGATAAAAAGCCGGTGCAGGAAGCATTTGGTAAGTTGATTGAAGAAGGAATATATCCGGAAAACTTGTGGGGATAGTGTTGTAGATGAAATATATAAGGTGTTTAGAGAGTCAGATAGATAACAGGGAGATTTAGATGGAGCGGATAACAGAGAGAGAGTTCAAGAAGTTGATTGTGAACCGGAGAGCAGGAGAAAGCCTTGTGTTTTTCAGGAAGGAAATCAGGGATATGGATTTAAGCGGGATGGATCTTAGCGGGATAGATTTTTCGTTAAGTTCCTTCCAGAATACGGTGCTTGACGGAGTGAATTTTGCAGGCAGTTCGGTGGAAAATGTGCTGTTTGACGGCTGTTCCATGCAGGGGAGCGTTTTTCAGAATGCCAATATGGTGACGGCGTCTTTCCGTTACTGTGATATGCAAAAATGCGATATAAGGGGTGCGGACCTTTTCGGCGCAGCGTTAGAACATGCCAATCTTAAAGGTATCATCTCCGATGAGGATACGCAGTGGTTCCGGCTATACTGCCCGGAAGAGGGAGCGTTTCTTGGCTATAAAAAATGCTTTGATGACCGCCTGGTGCAGTTGCTGATTCCGGCGGATGCTAAGCGGATTTCGGCTACCCGGGCGTCTTGCAGGTGCAACAAGGCGAAAGTGCTGACGATAAAAAGCCTTGACTTTGCGGAGAACTTTGACGAGGCATGGTCGCTGATTAATGAGGATTTTGTCTACCGGAGAGGCGAGTGGGTGGAAGTGAAAGACTTTAATGAAGACCGCTGGCAGGAGTCCACGACGGGAATTCATTTCTGGCTGACCAGGGAAGAGGCGAATCGGTGTTAGTGAAGAAGGCATATTAAAGAAACATACTTCGGAAAAATGTCCTGAATTTTATAATTGAATGTAACAAGAGGAAATAACTTCCTCAAGTTACATTC
>CAJTRE010000021.1 GCA_910578495.1 uncultured Dorea sp. | reverse complement strand
ATAGCACAGAACAATCCGCAGACATCTTAGCCCCGGGCTTTTGACCCCAACATCATTTCATACAGTTTTTCTGTTTCATTGCCGCACTAATACTATATCAGAAAAATCCCATATCTGTTCTCCTCTTTTCAAATATGCTCTAGTCCTCAAAATGTTTCTCCGTTTTCTTCAAAATCTCTAATGCCGTCTTTGTCTTCCCAAGACCTCCAAATGTACAACGCAGTTCCAAAGGCAGAGACAGACCAATCTCATAGATTGCCTGAATCGTCTCATCCAGTGGAATCACCCTGTCGTAACCTGCAAGTATCATATTTGCACTGGAAACAGCATTACTGCCGCCCATCACATTCTTTCCAAGGCAAGGTACCTCTACACGATTCCCCACCGGATCGCATGCAAGTCCTGTAATATTCTGAAGGGCTACGGATGCCGCGTCCATGCACTGCGTAATGTTTCCTCCCATCATCTGTACAACAGCCCCTGCCGCCATACCGGAGGCGGCGCCGCACTCTACCTGACATCCTCCGACTTCCGCGGAAAATGTCGCTTCTTCGGCAAAGAATACTCCCACCAGCCCCGCAACAAATATGCCTTTTACCATCTCTTCCCTGGACAGTCCCATGGCTCTTCCAAGTCCTATTACGGTTCCGGGAATACACCCACAAGAGCCGCAAGTGGGCGCTGCTACGATCAATCCCATCGAACTCTTCGTCTCCATGACTGCCGTAATACATTTAATCACAGTATTCAGAGGATCGCATGGAACAAGTCTTCTTTCTTTTTCCGCCTGTATAAATTTGTCTGACTGTTGTCCCAAAATCCGGTCTTTGTACTGCGTTCCTGCAAGTCCGCCGTCCACCGCCGATTCCATTACCGACAGAATCTGTTCCATCTGACAGAAGACTTCTTCCATTGACAATCCTCCCCGACAGCTCTCATAATATGCCCCGTATTCTCATGCCTCCATCGGATGCTCCCCGGCATACTCAAGAAGCCCGGCAGATGTGGAATATGGCACTTTACACCCGGCGGCAGAATGTGTAGGAAGCACCGGCTCCAAATACATAATGTCCTGTATTCCTTCTATATTCTTTAACTGCTCAAGTATTTCTTTGCCTACTGGATGTGCATATTTCAGATTAAGCAGAATTCGTCCATTTCCTGCACTCTCCAGTGTAAAATCACATTCTCCTGTTCTTTCTTTGATCTGCTTTCCATACTCTTTTCTATCATTTTCACAGATGACCAGAAGCTCATAGAAGTCTCCACAAATCGTAACATCGAATTCTTCCAGCTTCTGCATTTCTATCATGCCGCCACCAACAGCAATCGCTTCCCAATGACGGGAAAAACCGGATTCATCTGTAATCTTTATGCGATAATTTCCCGGATGTACGGCACCATAGTCAAGAATCCGATATGCAATGTCAATACCTCTTTCTTTCGCCAGCCGTTCGTACTGGTCCACCGCCGGGTCAGAAAGCGGCAGGCCCATCAACCCACATGCAAATCCCATATCCGTACCATGTCCTGTGTGGGAGGAGGCCAACGCCCCCTTTACATCAAAATCCACAATAGCCCTTACAATCTTATCCTTCATGGACTGACGCACCAGATCTGCAATCCTGGCAGCTCCCGCCACATGCGAACTAGATTGCCCTCGCATTACGGGCCCGATTACATCATTAAAAATACTACATGGCAGCTTTTCCATAAATTTACCTCCTCCACCTTAAATCCTCGGCTTTCATTTCCTTAAGGACATAATTTTCTCATCCTCTGTTAGCTCCAATCGCGGCCTTCTTCCCAGAGCAAATTATCAGCGTATTGGCTATTATTTTTTTCAACAGCACCTCTAATCATCTAAAATAAATTCTGTCATATTCGGCCGATACTGTAGCGGCAGATGACTCCTCTGACATCTTGGATTCTCCCGGGACTCAATCGAAATGCTTTTTACAAATCCCCTCCACAATCTCTCATACTCTTTTTCCTTCTCTGTCACCTCAAGTTTCCCACTAATATCCGCATATTCATCCGAGACCAAAACCCAGCGTTTCCCTGCCTCATGCACCACAAACATGTGATGGGACTTATCATATATCATCCAGTTTTCTAACGGCAGACGATTTGCAAAATGGGGGGCAATGCAAGTAAGTACCTGCGACCTTGGTTCGATCTCCGCATACAACACATCGTTTGTAAGCTCCCGAAACCTTACAAAGCCTTTAAAAAGGTGTGCCTCTCCACCTACTTTCCGGCTGAGTTCAAACACTTTCCCAACTTTCGGACAGCTTAAATGATCCATAATCTTCTTACTGTCCGGAATGGCTTTTGCCGCCAGCATCGTTCCAAGAACGGCCTCCCCTTTCTTTAGATCATCTGCCAAAACAGCGTGATAGATGTCCCAATACGCCTGTTTTCCCAGATGCCTTTGAATCAGCGTCTCTACCGCCTGAGCTTTATGCTGTGTCTCTTCTACTTCCACATAATCACAGAAAAGCTCCGCTTCTATCATCCCGCGAAAAGCAATGGTACATTCTTCCTCCCCTTTCTGTGCCTTCCATGCATCATAGATTCCGGAAAAAATCCCCGTTACCGTATCACTGCACACATACACCGTCTTCATAATATCTCCACCTCCCGGTCTTATCACACCCCATCTTATCATGCCCCGTCTGATACAGCATTCCATCGTTTCTGTCCCATTGTCACATCAAAAAGAGAGAGCTGCTGATACCCCATGTTTACCACTTCTTTCGGAAGCTTCTCACCTGAACTTAACAGATTCCTCGTGATATAGTCTTCCTCAATCCTGACTGGGTACATCATCTTCCCCTGACAGGTTATAAAGTAAAGCGCCCGCTTCAACACCACGCCCATCTTCTTTATATCCGGAAAATCCAATGTGCCAAGCCTCCTTGCCTTTACAATCCTTGCAGCAGACTTATATCCTATTCCCGGCACCCGAAGAAGCGTCTTATAATCCGCACGATTAATCTCCACCGGGAAATGTTCCAGATGTTTCAGCGCCCAATTACACTTCGGATCAAACAACACATTAAAATTAGGCTCTTTCTCAGACAATAATTCATCCGCCCGGAAATGATAGTACCGCAACAGCCAATCCGCCTGATACAGCCTGTGTTCACGAAGAAGAGGCGGACCTTCATCCGTCCTTGCAGGCAGCATGGCGTCCTCATTTACATGAACAAACGCCGAGAAAAACACCCTCTTTAACTCAAACTTCTGATACAGCGATTCCGTCACCTGCATAATCTGATAATCCGTTTCCGGGGTTGCCCCTATAATCATCTGTGTACTCTGCCCTGCCGGAACAAACCGAGGGGCATTGCGGTACACCATAAGCTCCTGCTTATTCTCCTCCATTCGATTCTGTACCAGACGCATAGGTGTCAGTATATTCTTCCTCGTCTTATTCGGGGCCAACAGCTTCAAACTCTCCGCCGTCGGAAGTTCCAGATTCACACTCATTCTGTCCGCCAGAAACCCAACCTGACGTACCAGTTCACAGTTTGCTCCCGGTATGGCTTTCACATGAATATAACCTTGAAACCCACATTCCCTCCGCAGCTTATATAACGCCGCATAGATCAGCTCCATCGTGTAATCCGGACTTTTCAAAATACCGGAACTTAAAAATAATCCCTCAATATAATTACGCCGGTAAAATTCCATCGTCAACGTACAAATTTCATCCGGCGTAAAAGAAGCCCGCGCTACATCATTGCTTCTGCGGTTCACACAGTATTTGCAGTCATAGATACACTCATTGGTAAAGAGGATTTTAAGCAGGGAGATACACCTGCCGTCCGCTGAAAAGCTGTGGCAGATTCCCGACTGCTGACAATTTCCCATCCCTGTACCATCGTTACTTCTGGACGTTCCGCTGGAAGTACAGGCAACGTCATACTTGGCTGCATCTGTCAAAATATTCAGTTTTTCATACATAGTCATTGATTCATTAATTCTCATATGTGCCTCCAAACAGAACGTAGGTTCTTATTTCATTATACGAACCTACGTTCTGTTTGTCAACCTCTATATGAGAATTATGTAACTATCCGTAACAGTTCAGCCATAGTCAGTAAAATACACTCATTCATGCGAGCATGATTCGTTTATTTTACTGACTATGGCTGAACTGTTACAACTATCCTTTTACCGAACCTTTCATCATGCCGGATATTAAAAACTTCCGAAATATAAGCGCCGTAACTGCCGGAGGAATTACCGCCACGATTCCTGACGCTGCCGTCAATCCATATTGGATCGAATCCTTCGTCATAAATTCAGACACTACAATCGCCACCGGTTTAGTTTCCAATGAGGACGCCAGAATCAGAGGAATCTGAAACTGATTCCACGTATTCAGAAACATAATAAGCGCCGCCGACAGGATAATCGGACGAGACACCGGCAGAAAAATTTTTAAAAATGTCGTCACCTTTCCGCAGCCGTCAATTTGTGCCGCTTCTTCTAATTCTCTGGGAATCGCAGCAAAATAATTCATCATCAGCCAAGTGATCAGCGGCAGATACGAACTTACATATACCATGCTCAACCAGAATACATGGTCTAACAGTTCCCGCTCTACAAACAGACGAAACAGTGGAATAATCGTCGCCATAACAGGAATCACCATCGTAATAAGAAGCAAGTCTTTTAAAAGCTTACGTCCCTTAAATTCCATCCTTCCAAGAGCATACGCGCTCAAAAGACAGATGGGGATTCCTACCAGAAGCGTTGTTCCTACCGCTTTCAGCGAATTTAGAATTCCAGTAATAACAAGCGTCCCCTTTCTCCCTCCGGTAAAAATTTCCGCATAATTTTCAAACGTTACCGTTTCTGGAAGAATTTCCAAAGTCTGCGCAAACATGGCATGTTCCGGTGTAACAGATAAAACAAACGCCCAGAGAAACGGTCCCAACACCAGCAGCAAAAATACGGTAAGCGCTATGAAATATCCTATCTTCCTTACAATCTTCATCAATATTCCACCTCCTTATTCAAACTTCGGAGGTAGAAAACTCCCAAAAGCGCCGCCAAAAACATCACAAGATATGTGACCGCACTTCCCTTCCCAAAATCTAAAAATGTAAACGTTGTAAGATAGCTCTCTACCAGAATATTTTTCCCGAGATCGCCGTAACCAGACAGTGCGATGATCTCATCAAAGATATTGATTGCCGACACAGACGTAGACGTAATTCCTATGGCAAGAAACGGAAGCATAAGCGGAAGTGTAATTCTCCGGAAAATCCCAAAGCCATTTCCCCCATCAATTCTTGCCGCCTCATAAAGCTCATGAGGAATGGACTGTCTGCCTGCCATACAGACAAGCGCCATAAAAGGAATACTCCGCCACACAACCACAACAGCGACAACCAGCAGAAGCGTCCATCTGGAACTTAGCCACTCCACCGGAGCCTCCACAAGCCCAAATTTAAGCAGTACTTTGTTCAGAAATCCGTATCCTGGATGAAAAATGAACCTCCACAAGATTCCGTTCACATAAGGCGGAAGCGCCCATGGCAAAACGGCAATGGCAAGCAAAAGTCCCGAACCTCTCACCGACACATTTAAAAATAAGGACAACAGTACGCCCAGCACCGTCGTTGCCACTACCACCAGTAGAAGCAAAAACAGCGTATTTTGCAGGCTGTACCAGGTAGACTTTGCAGTTAAAATAGATTTATAATTATTCATCCCTATAAACCGAATATCATTTGGCGCCGTCAGTTTCCATTTCTTCAAACTATAGGAAAATGTCGCCGCAATCGGATAAAATACTAATACACCCATGACAAGTATCATGGGTGCAAGTAAAAGATAAGGTAATATCTTTTGTTTCATTTCTTTATTCCTGTTCTACTAACTCTTTAATCTTTGTATCCATTTCAGCAAATGCTTTCTCAGCCGTCAGTTCACCAAGCGCCATTTTGTTGATTGCGTTGTACATTGCATTGCTCATCTCAGCATAATAAGCCGGGATTCCGTTCGGGAATGGAGAAACAATAAGCTCTGCCTCCTCAAGCATTGCCCCGGCATTCTTAATCGAACCGTCGTCCACAAGACCTTTCAGCACAGAATTTCTTGTAGGAATCGCACTGTTAGAAGCATTCAGCTCTTTCTGCATGTCAGCAGAAGTATACCACTCTACGAATTTCTTGGCAGCCTCTTTGTTCTCAGAGAATTTTGTCACACCTAGTCCTTCCGGGAGCGCCATTGTCACTTTTGATTTTCCTTCTTTTCCCGGCATAAGAATTGGTGTAATCTCACCGATAACGCCGCACTCTTCTTCGTTCGTACTTCTGGATACAAACGAAGTCGGACCTGTCAAAAAGCTTGCACTGCCTCCCGTAATACGTTTGTATGCATCCATACCGGAAGAAGTTTTATCCTCCGGAGCTACAAGCTCTTCTTTAATAAGCGTCTCCATATATTGTAATGCTTCTGTCACAGACTCTTTATTTAATGTGCCGTCTTCATTCCATACAACGCCGTTCATGGCATATGCAAGCCACATCAGACAAGTAGATGTTTTCTCTTCTGCGTTCAGTGCAATTGCAAATGGATATTCAACCGTTCCTGTGGATTTTAATGCTCTACATGCCTCTAATACATCGTCCCATGTTTGAGGCTCTTCTTTAATACCCGCTTTCTCGAACTGTTTTGTATTGTAATAAGACAAACGATAATCATTTGCATATGGAATGGCAAGTACCTTTCCCTCTTTGGTAAATGTCTCTAAGGTCGGCATATCTTTCTTATCTTCTTCCGTTACATCCAAAGTCTCTAACCAGTCTGCCGCATGGAACTCACCTACCCAGGACCAGTCCACTTCTACAACATCAGCTGCTGCCTGTCCACCGGACGCCGCCGTTGCAAGTTTTTCGCGGATATCATCCCAGCCCACCTCATTTACTACTACTTCTATTCCAGTCTCCTTAGTAAATGCAGCAAGCTGATCCTCTGTCGGAATTGCCCAGTCCGGAGCCATAAGTGTGATGGAATCGCCGCCTTTCTCCTCGTCTTTTTTAGCGTCATCACCGCTTTTCTCCTTACTTCCACAGCCAATCAGCATTGTTGCCGTCATAGCTGCGACAAGTAAAATACTCAGTAATCTCTTTTTCAATTTTTCATCCTCCTCATATGCTTTATATTCATATCTGAAAACTGCTATTTACAAAAAATGTACTTAAACAGTCAGATACTACAACATCTCTAAGAACGCTGTAATTCTTGTTCCCAATTGCCCAATATCTGCCTGGGAATAATCCGTTTCCACACTGATGTATGGTTTCTTTTTCACTTCATTTACAAATTTACGGATTCCATATGCCTCCACATTATATGTATGACATGCCTGGAGAGTCATCTCCACAACACCGTCCACCTGATATTCATCTATCAGCCTTCCAAGAAGCTCCAGACGGTTGGGATTCGGCGTCATAACAGAACAACCGATGTCAAGATAACGTCTTGCAAGTGCATCATATACATCCGGATTTTCTTCATCTACCAGTTTGTCAATGGATTTCGCACCGCCACAGTTCTCGTAAGTAACAACAATTCCGCCATTATCTTCAATCGCGCGGATTACTTTCTCTGTTGCACCGCCAATTGGACATCCCGTCACAAGAATACGAGGCTTTTTCTCCTGCATTTTGCCCTCTGCATATTCTTTTTCAATCTTATCTACCAGTACATTTACCTCACCGGCAATCAGGCTTCTGTCAAGTTTAAACGTACTTCCATATAATACTTTAAACAAGTCATATCCCGTAATAGGCGCCGGATCATGACGCATCACCTGATAAAGTCTGCGAAGCGCAAGGCGCGCCTCATTATTGGTCTTAATTGCCTTTTTAATATCATCTTCTGTAATTGTTGTCTGAAATTTCTCCTCAAGATACTCTTTGAAACGAATCATTTCTTTTCTCCATAACAGAAGAGCCTCTTCTCTCTGAGTATTCGGAAGTTCCATAATATAGGTCTCTTTAAAATCTCCCATAAGTTCATACATCTTCTTTTTTCCGTCGCAGGTCGTCTCGCCTACCACCACATCTGAAAAATAGAAAAACGGACATTTATCTGTCTTTGCAAATCCATAACTGGATTTGATGAGTGGACATAAGTTCTTCGGCAACTCCTTTTCCGCCTCTGCGATCGTCTCGTCCGAAGTAGAACAAAGGCTTACTGTTGCCGCTCCCATAGCCATGGCAATCTCCTGTGGGAAATAAGTACAGTAAGAACCTACTACCGGGATTCCTTTGTCTTTGTATTCTTTTACTGCCAGAAATGAGTTTTTACGCTGCTGGGCAAATTCTTCAAACACTTCTGGTAAATCTTTAATAATTTCCATTTCATTTCCTCCTGTATGACCTATCCTAATCTTTAGTTATTCTATCATTTCATGGGAATATCTTGAAATTGAAAATATTAATAAATCCACCCATTTATAGATATTTTCTATCATACATATTGTTTTAATTCTTCCATTGCTTTTTCATCCATCTGGGATTTATCAATCTTTGCATGTTTCAAATGTGTTTTCCAAATTAATATCAAAACCAATCCCATCGTTATAACAACTGTCAAAAATAAGAAGAAATAGCGATACCCTGTTATTCCAGGATGATTATCGATCAAACTACCTGCCAAAATAGAGATAAATGTCTCTGGAATTGCTCCTGCTGTACAGATTAATCCGGCCGCCGTTCCGCAATACTCAACTGGTACTGCTCCTTCGCTCATCATAGTCCATGCCATCGCATAATTCATATGGAAGAAAATTAAAATTGTTATAAACAAAATGGTTACAACAACAGCCCCGGCGGCTCCAATCGGTACAAAAAAGATTGCAATCTGCCCCGCCAGCATAACTGTATATGCTAAAAGCATTAGTTTTCCAGTTCCAAATTTATCTGCCAAATAGCCTCCGACAATATTCCCTCCGATTGATCCAAACTTTCGCAACACTCCCATCATTGCTCCAAACGCAACTGCCGCCCCTAAAATGTCTGTTACATATGGAATATAATAATAAATAGACAGACAAAATACATGATTGCAAAATGACACAAGACAGATAATCCAAACTGCCGGATTTTTAAATACTTTTGAAATTCCCTTAAAAGATACTTTTTCACCTTCCAGCACAATCTTATCATCTTCTACTGTAAATATTGCCACAATTCCCATTGCAATATTTACAAAAGAATAAAATAAAATAACAAATTTCATTGCCAACACATCATTTCCAACTCCAGATGTTCCCCAGTTAAAAATACCCACTGCAACAAGAGAAGTAACTGCTCCTGCAACGCTTTGCATTCCCTCAAAGAATCCATATGCCTTCCCTTGGCTGTCTTTATCAGACATAACACGAATCGCCTTTACACATGCCGGCCAGAAAGCAAATGTAGTAGATACACCCCACAGTGCATAAATTCCAAGAAGCCCTGCAAATCCCAATGGAAGAAGATGCAACAAGCCACCGATTCCTGTCACAATTGGAGATAATACAATTATTTTCTTTACAGACATTCCATCTGCTGCAACTCCACCAAACAGGTAAGAAATAATTCCAAATAAGCCAATTACTGTTCCAAAAACTCCCATCTGTGTATTTGTCAAATGATATGTTGAAATATATGCATCATAATACTCAAATCGAAAAAACGGAAGTCCAAATATAACAGAACCTGTAAATGCAAGGATCACAATTGCTCCAAAATTTTTCTGCAAGGAGCCTTTTATTCCAATTTTATTTAATAAACTGCTCATAGTTTTCCCCTCTACTGATCTTGAACAACAACAATATGGAATGTCTTACCTTTATCATAAGTTCTGGAATTAATCAGAATATTATCATAGAAAAATTTTCCTGCATAGACACCACGCTCACATCCAGCGCCGTCCAGTTCAAAGTTATTCCATTCTCCAACCTGTTTTTCTACTTCATCACGAGTCACTGTTTGATCAATCAATTTCTCCGCCGCCTCTTTATCTCCAACTTTACCAGAAGTTTTTTTCTGATCTTTTTCTGAATCTGCAGCATTCGTCGATGTTGTTTCAGTTGAGCTTTTCTTTAATAATGTAACCCCGATTCCAATAAATACAACAACAAGAATAAGGAGACTCACTACAAGCAATACCTTTTTCTTTCCACTCATTTTAACACTCCTAATATTGATAAATGTGCCCCTCTCTAAAACACAAGGAGCACACTAACATCATGCCATATTATTTTTGTTCCTCATCACCAAGGATATTTACACCATCACTTACATCTTTGCCATTCTCATCAATAACTGCGTCCCGATATTTGTCATAGTGAACTTTCTTTCCATTGTGATCAATAAATTCATTTCCTTCGTTAGACCATGGAATCCATCCGGTTCCCCACTCTTTGATGTTATTAAGATCTACTGCCTGACACCAGTAAGCAATTGTAGCCGCTCCCCAGCTGTCCCCGCAGAAAAATGCAGCTAATTTATTTGCATCTACACCGTTACTCTCCATATAGTTTACACATTCTTCTTTAGTTCTTGCAGTATAATCAACGTTCATGAAGTACTCTCCAGTTTCCTCATCACCTTCTGTACACCAAATTGTACCATCAATACGTCCTGCAAGATCATGATAACTATATCCTGAAGATTCTCCATCCCAGTTATCTTTTCCACGATTGTCTACAACCTGTCCTTCCATCTCACCGTTCAGAATCTTCTTAACATCATCCGTCCAAACAATTTCATTCGGATTAGATATTTTCTTTGTTCCAAAACTTTTCACAGCTGTCGGAGTTACTAATGTGCTCTCCCCTGTATCAAGTTCATATCCATTGTACTCCCATGCAGTAAGAGCGCCTGTCATTGCATATGTCTTCACTCCGAGAGATCTTAACATAAATCCCATTCTTGCCTGTGGCGCTCCTGTAGGACCTGTTAAAATTACAATAGAATCTTTTGTAATTCCGTACTGTGGGCAAAGGGTATCTCTGAACTCTTCAAGCGAAATAAGTCTCCATTCTTTTGCATAGTCGGCTCTTTTCTCAGGTACATATACACGCGGTCTCTCATAGCAGTCACTATTTACATGAATAGCTCCCGGAACATGTCCTCTTGAAAAATATGCAGATAATTTTGCACTTCCCCATGCAACATCAACAAGAACAACTTTGTCCATATTATCTCCAATGATTGCTTTTGCCTCTTTACTTAATTCAGCAGCTTTGCCAGTTTTTACATCAGAAATGTTCTTTACAATTTCTGTCGGTAAAAATCTATCATAGTTTTTATAGCTCTCTAATTCTTTTCCGGCATCAATCATATCTTTTGCCTGAAAAATTGTTACATTCTTTACTCCTTGCTCCTTAAAATATCCTGCAACATTCTTTGCCTGTTTTCCAGAATAATCATATACAATAACTTCTGCCTCTTTTGTGATTCCCTGATCTTTCATTTCTCTTTCGAGATACACTGTTCTCGGAGTTGTACTGCCATAGTCACCACCATCATAATAGCAATCTAACCAACGAGATGAAAATAAAACGGAATTCTTCAAATGTCCGCCATTCTTGGCCCCTTCTAATGCCCAACCTGAATAACTCTCCTGTGGACGCGCGTCAACAAGAACCGTCTTCTCATCGGAGTCATTCATAAATTCCTGTACTTTTTCGGCAGAAGCCTCCTCTACCTCAATATCGCCAGCCGGCATTGCAGACTTATTATATCCGTCACTGTCATCAGGCGTCTCAGAGTCTTCTGCTTTTGAAGAGTCTTCCGTCTTTGTGTCATTACTCTTTGATGGACTGGAACATCCCATCATCATAGATGTTGCCATAGCAACACACAGTAATGAAGCTACTAATTTTTTCTTCATCAACTTTTTCCCCCTTCGTAAAATGTCAATTAATTCTAACATCGCCCTCCACATGTGTCTAATTGAAAATTTTAATAAACTTGTTGAATATTTAAATAAGTATCAGACTATAAACAAAGTTGGCGCTGGAATTATTCCCAACGCCAACTTTATTTATAATCTGATAGCAGTTAAATAATAACTGCCCTTACTTCTCTTAATAAATCATTTAACCGCATCCTGCTTATATCTTATTCACCGCTGCCGCCAAATACTCATTGCCTGCCTCGTAGAATTTCTCTGCTTCTACAATCTCTGCCAGCTTTGGATCGATCGGCATCTTACCAAGCACCGGAATGTGGAACATCTCTGCTGTCTCGTCTACATGGCTTTCACCAAAGACTTTTATCTCCTTACCGCAATCCGGGCATTTGAAATAACTGTAGTTCTCCACAATTCCGAGTACCGGAATATCCATCTGTCTTGCCATGTTGTAAGCTTTGCTCACAATCATCTGTACCAGATCCTGCGGTGAAGTTACGATAACTACGCCGTCCACCGGAAGAGACTGAAATACGGTAAGAGGCACATCTCCGGTTCCCGGAGGCATATCTACAAAAAGATAATCTAATTCCCCCCACATGACATCTGTCCAGAACTGTGTTACCATATTTGCAATGACGGGACCTCTCCAGATAACCGGGTCAGACTCGTTTGCTAACAATAAATTGACAGACATAATCTTTGTCCCGTCTTTTGCTTCCTGTGGAAAAATTCCGTCTTCACTTCCGACTGCCGCTTCATGTACGCCATACATTTTCGGAATAGACGGACCTGTAATGTCTGCATCCATGATACCGACAGAAAATCCCTGCTCACGCATCATTCTTGCCAGAGAAGCAGTCACCATAGATTTTCCAACACCGCCTTTGCCGCTGACAACTGCGATTACTTTATTTATATGAGAATGTGGATTTGCAGGTTTTCTAAAATCCTGCGGTTTACTGCTGCAAGAATCTGCATGTGCACATCCGGCACAGTCAGACGGCTTGCAGCCATTCTGCTCTGCTGCCATAATATTAATTTCCTTTCTGCTCTACTCTCATCTGTGTACTAAGTTCGGTTCATATAGAAGATATTTCTCACAAGTTCAAAATATCTACTTTCATACTAGGCTCGATAATACCTCGCCAAGTATTCAATGCATCACCAAGTGCTCTACTCAACAACCGCGATAAGCTCTACTTCACATTTTACATTCTTTGGAAGTGTCTTTACAGCTACACAGCTTCTTGCCGGTTTAGAAGTAAAATATTTGGCATATACTTCGTTAAATGCCGCAAAATCACTCATATCAGCCAAGAAACATGTTGTCTTGAGAACTTTGTCAAAGGAAGAACCTGCCGCCTCTAATACAGCCGCAAAATTCTTACATACCTGCTCTGCCTGCTCTTCAATTGTCTCTGCTACAACTGCGTCTACTGCCGGATCAATCGGAATCTGACCTGCTGAATAGAAGATACCGTTATGTACGTATCCCTGTGAATATGGTCCTAATGCTTTTGGTGCTTTGTCTGTTGCTACAACTTTCATAATATAAATTCTCCTTTTCCACTTTTAAATTCTTTCACTGTCTTACATTGTACTACTTCTACTCTAAGATTAGCAATAACTATTTTTTCAGAAAAACAGGCATGAACGCTATGCGTGATTTGCTAATTTGTAAATCTCAATTGCATCCTGCATATTTAACGGCTTGAAACATCCTAGCTTTATAGCGTCTCCCTTGGTCGCGCTGTCCGCCATCTTCCTTAACACATCCTCCGGCTGCACACCGATACTAAGCTGTCCAATGCTGGTCGGCATATCTAATTTACGGAAATAGCTTTCTGTTTCCTCAATAGCCGCAACTGCCGCTTCTTCATCATCTGCAATATCAAGTCCCCATACTTTCCTTCCATAATGTGCAAATCTCGGAACATCCAGTTTATACACATATCTTGCCCAGCTTCCCCATACTGCGGACAGCGTTGCGCCATGAGCCTCATCAAACATACCACCGATTTCATGCCCTAATTTGTGACAGGCGAAATCTTTTCCTCTTCCAAGACCGGTCAGATTATTGTGAGACAGACTTCCGCACCACATCAATTCACTTGCCGCGTCATAATCTTCAGGATTTTCATATGCTTTCCATCCGTTTCTGATCACTGTACGAAGCAATCCCTCAGCAATTTCATCTGTCATCTCATTACATTCCTGCGTTGGTGTAAAATAACGTTCCAACGTATGCATCATAATATCCACAACACCACATGTAATCTGATATTTCGGAAGCGTATAAGTAAGTTCTGGATTCATCACTGCGAATTTAGGACGAACCAGATCAGTATTTACTCCGCCTTTCTTTCCAATCTCGTCATTGGTAAGAACCGCTGAGTCACTCATCTCACTTCCGGCTGCGGATATTGTGAGTACCGCTCCGACCGGGAGAACCTTCGTAATCGCTTCTCTCCCGCCCCAGAATTCACGAATATCAATTCCCGGATTAGCCGCCCCGACTGCCACTGCCTTCGCAGTGTCGATAACACTTCCGCCGCCTGCTGCCAGAATCAAATCTGCGCCAAATTCAAGCGCTTTTTCCACACCTTCTCTTGCCAGAGACATTCTTGGATTCGGTTTTACACCCGAAAGTTCTATATGAGCAATCCCTTCTGCTTCCAATGACTCCTGTACACGTCCGATTAATCCGCTTTTCACAGCACTTCCTCCTCCGTACACAATCATTACCTTAGAAGCTCCATATTTTTTTGCAAGAATCCCTGTCTGTGCTTCTGCACCCTTACCAAAGGCAATCTCAGTGGGGGTGTATAAGTTAAAACTTTGCATATATAAAATCTCCTCTCGTAATTTGTTCTTTCATTATAGACAATATTTCTTTGATTTACAACTGGGTTAATAACGAAATGCAACGACCTATTGTATTGATTAAAAACTGCTTTCCCGAATCACATCAATCAAACTTCTCTCCCTTTGTCCCTTATAGACACTCCATGGAAGCAAAACTCCAAACACAAGGAGAATTGGGAATACAAGTAGCATCGGCCATATCACAAATTTATATTTCAAAAACCATAACCCGCCTACTAATGCACGAAGAGCAGTAAGTGAAAATATACTGCCTATGACAAACGATGCGGTAATCGTAAACAGTGCATAATATATTCCTTCCAACACTAACATTTTCACAATCTGTTTCTTCGTCATACCAATGGCCTCCATCATGGCGAATTCTTTCTGACGTGTCACCATTCCCGTAAGGATAGAATTGATGAAATTTAAAATTCCTATTACTGCTATCACGAGAGTCATAAGTCCGCCTACTAATACGATAAGTCCTATCATACCTTTGTAGTCGTCCAGCCAAAGTTCCTTAGACTCATAGTTCATCAACGGTTCGACTGTCTCTGTATAATCTTTTAGGAATTGACAAAACTCCTTTTCTTTATCATCCTCTACGTCACAAGCATAACTCATAAGAAACGAGTCGGATACCCATTCTTTAAATATATTAGCAGAAGTATAATAAGCAAATCTAGCACCCATCCGGTCTGTCAGTCCATAATAATTTTCTTTTATTACTGAAAGAACTTCTACCTTTTTCTTCGTTCCGTCCGGAAGCACAAGGGTAAGTTTATCTCCCGCATGATGCATGACTTCCTTTTCATACACAAAATCATTATCATCTACCCGCGTGGAAGAAAGAATATAGCCGCCGGTTGCCAGCTTCTTTCGTATAACATCTATATCATCCTCTCCTTCCCATACATCCACAATGTCCAACGTAAAATCTTCCAATCCATAAAATGCGGTATCATAAGCTGTATCATTTATTTTCCAATATACCTCTTTATCTGAGCCGAATATTTCACAATATTCACCGTTCTCATTTCTTGGAATATAATCCGGGGCCTCATAAGTTTCTGCATCCAATCCTACCTGGCTCCTTGCACCATAGATTCTGCCGCCCTTTTCAAAACCATCCTGAGACTCACACGCCTCTATAAAAGACTCCGATAACTTCACAGTATCTATCTCTTCCTCCGGTACATATGAATAATTATAATTATAATATTCTGCATTTGCGATATGCACATCCGAAGAAGCAAATTTCTTCAAATATACATCCATATCAAATGAATTTGTTACAGTAAAGATACTATTTAACAGTACGACTGCAAGAGACAGAGAGGTTATAATGATAACTGTCCGTTTCTTACTTCTACCAATATTAGAAAGTGCCATTCTTCCAAGTTTCCCACCATCTGTCGTCTTCTTTTGTTTTTTCTTTTTCTGCCGCGCACCGCCGTCTGTGTATCGCACTGCTTCTATGGGCGATACTTTTGTGGCAATCTTTGCAGGCTTCCGAATAGAAATAAATACTGTTAACAGTGAAAACACTGCCGCACCGAGGAAAATCACAGGATTCATGGTAACAACTACGCCATTGTCTCCATAAGATGAAATCTGAAGTACCATCGGAACAATCCATTTACCAATAAAAAATCCTACGATGAGTCCTGCCGGTATTCCCATGAGCGACAGCCTTAGCGCCTGTCTTCTTAAAAGGCGCCTCACCTGCGCTCCTGTCGTTCCAATCGTCTTCAATAATCCATAATACCTAATATCTTTCATAACCGATATTTGAAATACATTGTATATAATAAGGTATCCTGTCAGAAGAATAAGTAACAGACCTCCCACTGCTCCTATCACTGTAAATGGATCTTTCTCTCCTCCATCTGAAATATACGCCCAATTTGCATTGCTTGCTATATAATCTGCATCTCCTTTCGTTACAGAATAACCACTTTCAGTGATCACCTTGTCAATTTTCTCTTGAATACTCCAAGAATTAGACAGTATCACATCCATACGGATAGTCCCTGTATTGGAACCATTCTCTTTATACGTATTCACAAGTTCTTTTGCATAGACTCTCTGATATTCCTTTGATACAATAGCAAACCCGACATTCATTCCACCAGAAGCTTTCGCGACGCCAGACACAATAAAAGTACGCTCTACAGTCTCTGTATCTTCATTTTTAATCCGAAGATTCAAGGTCACTTTCTGTCCGGCTTTTGGTTCTTTCCCAAGAAGCTCCATAGAAGTTTCATCGAGAAGAATTTCATCCGCCTCTTTGGGCGCTCTTCCATCTATAATCTCTAAGAAACAGTGCGGATACCACTCTTTTGGATAGTACCACATCTCCAGATGACGTTTTAAAAACTCCGGATTTTCTACCCAGTCTGCCACCAGCATACAAGGAGCGCTTTCTTTCACCAGTTTGTGCTTAGACAACTTTTCATACTGCTCTTTTGTAATATTCTTAATAACACCATGCGAATCTCCTCCTGACTGCCTCATTGTCTGTCTCTGGAAATTTTCCATAGTACCGATACCGATTGTAAATAAAGAAGTGAACATCATGGCTGTCAAAGCAATTGCAATAGCCGCGATTAAGTTCCTCGTCTTATTTGCCTTGAAACTCTTATCAGAAAGATTCTTTATCACTCGTTTATTTTTCACCTTACGCATGAGACTCACCGCCTTTATCGGATACAATCCTGCCATCTTCAATGCGTACCACTCGGTCTGCCATCTGAGCAATTTCCTCACTGTGTGTAATCATAACTATTGTCTGACCAAATCTTTCACCTGTCACTTTCAGAAGACTTAGTACGTCCTGACTGGTAACGGAATCTAAGTTTCCCGTAGGCTCATCCGCAAGGATAATTGCAGGTTTTGCCGCCAATGCTCTTGCTATGGCAACTCTCTGCTGCTGTCCACCGGATAGCTGGCTTGGCAGATTATATTTCTTACTTTCTAACCCTAAAACTTCAATAATATCCTCTACATATTGTTTATCAACCTTATTTCCATCCAGTTCTATCGGAAGTACAATATTCTCATACACATTTAATACCGGTACCAGATTATAGCTTTGAAATACGAAACCAATCTTTCTCCTTCTGAAAATCGTAAGCTGCTCATCCTTTAGTTGGAAAATCTCCTTACCTCCCACCACAACCGTACCGGAAGTAGGTCTGTCAAGACCTCCCAACATGTGAAGAAACGTTGATTTTCCAGAGCCGCTTGTACCTACAATAGAGACAAACTCTCCCTGCTCTACTTGAAGATTGACACCATCCAACGCTTTTACAAGGGTATCCCCTTCTCCGTAATACTTCTTTAAATCTTTCGTCTGTAATATTTTCATATCTTAATCCTTTCCCCCTGCAAACCATTCCGCCTTTGAAGTCATAATCTTCTTCTATATGAAAAGGACAGGGAACTTATTTCCTACTGTCCTTATCTTATAAACTCTATCTTACCACATTCTTTCGAGAATCTAACAGTTTTGTCAGATTTCCTATCCTCTCGGCAGAAATACCACAAATTCGCTGCCTTTTCCTATTTCTGATTTTACCTTAATATAACCACTCTGCTTTCTCACAATCTCTCTTGCCAGATAAAGTCCAAGACCGACACCTTCTTCCCCACTGACAGCTTCACTTCTGTAAAATCTCTGGAAGATCTTAGGAATCTCTGCCTCCGTCATCCCCATGCCCTCATCTCTCACGATAATGGAACCATAGATTTCATATGGTTTTGCCTCTATCACAATTCGGGACTTTTCCGAGCTGTACTTTACTGCATTATCTACGATGTTATAAAGCGCTTCTTCCGTCCACTTCCGGTCATAAAGCATAGAAAAGTCTTCTGTATACTCTACCCTGACTTCTATTTCTTTTTCCTGCGCTTTCGCCTCTATTTCTTTCTGAACGGAACACATCAACTCTACTGCCCTCTGCGGTAACGGATGCATCATTAAAATATGATTCTCCAATCTTGACATCTTCGTAAGTGATTGAATCAGAAAATCTAATTTCCCGGTCTGACTTTTAATCTGGTTTAAAAGTTCCAATTCTTCTTCCAGTCCATTCGCTTTCATCCGTTCTTCCAGAAGTTCTTCATAAAGCTTCAGATTGGCAATCGGCGTCTTCGTCTGGTGAGATATGTCTGAAATCAGACTTTTAATACTTTCTTTCTCCCGTTCAATGTTCTCTCTGGATATCGAAGAACTTTCCAAAAACTGTTTCCATTTTGATTCTATCTTAGACAGCTCCGTTTCATCATAACGGCTCTCCTGAAACTCCCCGCTGATTGCATCATCTAACATCTGATTGAGTCTGTCCCACTGTTTCTTTCTTCCAAACATCCGCTTCTACAACCTCTCCCATTCCTCTTTCAATACCGTCTGTACGTTCTATACTTCCTTTTTCCAAACATATCCAAGGCCATACACCGTCTGAATATAACCGCAAGCCCTGTCCCCTGCTTCCAGCTTCTTACGCAGGCGGTTCACCGTAACAGACAGTGCATTTTCATCTACATATTCTGCGCCATCCGTCCAAAGCCTGTCCACCAGAACCTCTCTTGTGAGCACTTGGCCTTGATGTTCCAAAAATAATTTTAACAGTTTCTGCTCATTGCGGCTGAGTGTGATTTCCCGGCCTTTATAAGTAAACAAAAGCTTCTCATAATCAAATACGAAATCTTCTATCTCATAGGCTTCCTGTGTCTTTTTTTCTCTTTGTATTCTTCTTTTCAACACTTCCATTCTCGCCCGGAGCACTGCAAGACTGAATGGTTTTGTCATATAATCATCCGCACCAAGGGATAATCCTGTCACTTCATCCATCTCCAGATCATTCGCCGTCAGCATAAGAACCGGTATATCTGAATCTTTGCGCACCAGTTCCAGAAGTTCATAACCGCTTCCATCCGGCAGATTCACATCCAGTATCATCAAATCAATCCTCTCTTTTTGCCATGAAGCCTTTGCTTCTGCAAGATTATAACACTGAATGAATTTGTCCTCTTGATTTTTGAGCGCCAGTACAACGCCGGAATTCAAGGCTCTGTCGTCTTCTATAATTAAAATATGGTACATATTACTTACCTCACTATCTCTTTACATGCCTTACTTTACATTCAGATAATACACTGCAAGCTGCGTTCTGTCTCTAAGCCCCATCTTATCCAATATCTGGCTCATATAGTTCCTCACTGTCCCTTCGCTCAGAAACAGCCTCTCGGCAATCTCTTTATTGCTAAATCCCTCTGCCACAAGGGAAATAACCTGCAATTCTTTTTCTCCAATGTCGAATGCCGACCAGTCAAAACTCTTCTTTTCTTTCAGAAGTTCTGGCAGCTTCGCCATTATCTCTGTTCCAAAAACGCTTTGTCCCAAGTGCACTGCCTGTAATGCCGGCAGGATACTATGGTAATCTTGTTTCAAAAGATACCCTTTTACGCCGTATTTCAACGCTTTCACAATGTACTCATCATCCGAAAATGTTGTAAGGAGCAAAATCTTCGCTTTGGGAGCTCTGCCAAGAATTTGCTTTGCCGCCTCTAATCCACTCATTTCTTTCATCCGTATATCCATGAGAAGTACGTCGGGCTTCCGGTCTTCATATAACTGCACTGCTTCTCGTCCATCGTTTCCCACACCTACGACTGTGACGTCCTCTTCTGCTTCCAATATGGTTTTCAGCGCACCTGCCACAAATGTATCATCATCTACGATCACAACTCTCATCTAACCTTCTCCTTTCTTTGGCACAGTAATATAAATGCGGAAGCCTTTCTCAGAAGTAATCTGAATCCTTCCCCCAAGCGCCGACACCCTGTCCTTCATATTACGTATTCCAATTCCCTTCCTGCCTTGCTGTTTCTGTTCACCCCGTCCGTTATCCTCGATAATCAATTGATAAAGCCCTGGATGCTCTCGCACCACAATATCCGCCCTGTCTGCCTCGCTGTGTTTTGCAATGTTGTTGAGCGCCTCTTTGACAATAGCGATAAAACTATATTTCACTTCTTTTGGAACTATATAACCCATATCATAGATTAAATGTACCGGACAAAACGTATTAGCCTCCACAAGGCTCTTAAGAACCTCTTGTAAATTCACCGAATCATCATGAAGGTCATGGACACTCTCTCGTACATTTGTCATTGCCGTATGAAGAGTATCTTCCAATTGTTCCAATGCAGCTTCCATACTCTTTTCTCGATTTACTGTTTTCATCGCCCCCACCATAAGGATGGCTCTAGATAACATATGCCCTACATTATCGTGAATCTCTCTTGCAATACGATTCCGCTCTTTTAAAGTAGCCGTATATATCTCATAATCCTGATTCTTGAGCAAACTCTGGTTCTTTTCTTTCAGCATCAGATTCCGCTCCATACTATCATCTCTCATCTTACAGTATTCACCGGACAATCTTATATACTGCCTGCTCCGATACGAAAGCACACCGGCAGCCACACAACCAAATACCAGAAATATGAACATTCTCTGTTCCCTTCCTATATAAAAATACGCACATAGAATACCCAAGATAATTCCTGCCTTAGACTGCCCCTTTTCTAACATATCAAATAAAACAACCGGAGCAAATATCAAAAACTTCGGACAGATAACACTGACAGATAAAAACAGCGTCATCATAACCTTTACGTTTCTTTCCGAAATCTCCATGTTCTCCACACAGATATAGATCACCGTTATAAGAAATGTCACTACAAACATCGTATCTACCGGGATCAGCAATATCATAACAAAACTATATAAAACTAATATTCCCTGTTCCACTACCAGGCTCACTATCCCACCCCCGTCATACCTTCTGCATCTTCTCACAATATCATGACATTTGTCATATTACATAATGACGCATGACACTATCATTATATACACAGGCAATCTATACTACAAGTAACAAAAGTGAAAGGAATGATTTTTATGATCCACATTGAAAATCTGGTCAAACGTTACGGTTCACTTATCGCTCTTGACCATCTGAACTTAGATATTGAAGAAGGAGAAATCTTCGGCCTTCTCGGTCCAAACGGCTCCGGCAAAACCACTGCCATCGGCTGTCTCCTCGCTCTTCTAAAATACGACAAAGGACAGATTACTGTCTTTGGAAAAGAAATGCACCCCGACAGTTATAATATAAAGAAAAACATCGGAGTTGTCATGCAGAATATCGCTGTTTTTGAACAGATGTCTGTCTGGGAAAATATTGACTATTTCTGCGGTTTGTATATTAAGGACAAGGCAAAGCGAAAAGAACTTGTAGAAGAAGCAATCCGTTTTACAAATCTTGAAGACTACCGCAAAATACGTCCTAAGAAACTGTCAGGCGGACTACTCAGAAGATTGAATATCGCCTGCGGTATCGTCCATAAACCAAAACTCATTATCTTAGATGAACCCACTGTTGCCGTTGATCCACAAAGCCGTAATAAAATATTAGAAGGCATCTTGGAATTGAACAAACAAGGGTCTACCATCATCTATACCTCTCACTACATGGAAGAAGTAGAGCAGATTTGTTCCCGTATCGCCATCATCGACCATGGACGGGTACTGGCAACGGGTACAAAAGAGGAACTGAAAAATATGATCAAAACCGGAGAAACCATCACCATCGAAGCCATTGCAGCAGATGACGCCTTACTTGCCGGGCTTCATGCCCTCCCTCATGTCTTTGACATTACTTACGAAGAACAGGTACTAAAGATTCGTCTAAGCAGTGCCAGACATAATCTGGTGCGGATTTTAAATTTCCTCACAGAACGAGACGTTTCTTTTGGGCGCGTGTTCTCTGAACTTCCCACCCTCAACGATGTATTTCTTGAGATTACGGGAAAAGAATTGCGGGATTAGGAGGCATGTCTTATGTTATTTTTATTCAAATACCGATTTATTCAGATTACGAGGGAATTTTCCGTTATGTTCTGGGCTTTGACCTTCCCTCTCATACTTGCTACACTCTTCTATTTTAGTTTCGGAAGAGCCGGGCTTTCTGCCACCGGAGAATCTGAGTGGTCAGTCGTAAACGTGTGCGTCATAGAGAATAAAGCTTCGGAATTTCCTTCTTTTTTGAAGGCTCTGGACGGTGATACACTTAACATCCTGTCTGCTTCCTCTGAGGACGATGCCCTGCACATGCTGGATGAAGGTGAAATTTCAGGCATTTACTACGTAAAAGAAACACCTTCTCTTACAGTAGGTAAAAATGGCTTAAATGAGAGTATTCTCACCTCTCTTTTAGATACCTACAATCAAAATGCCGCCATGCTTACGGATATTGCCAAAACACATCCTGAGAATCTCCCTGCCGCCATTGAAAGCATCAGTAACTACCGGCAGATAGTTAAGGAGGAAACTCTAGGCGGCGACACATTGGATTCCACTGTTCAGTATTTCTTTGCCCTCATTGCCTACGCTTGTCTTTCCGGCGCCTTTCTGGGCGTGCGGGCAAGTTTTGACAGCC
The DNA here is from genome assembly GCA_910578495.1 of uncultured Dorea sp. Classification (GTDB taxonomy): domain Bacteria; phylum Bacillota; class Clostridia; order Lachnospirales; family Lachnospiraceae; genus Dorea_D. The sequence continues at coordinate 25,232 of CAJTRE010000021.1, read as the reverse complement.
AGGCAAACCTTACCGCACTGGGCGCAAGAAGAAGTGTTACGCCCACTCATAAACTGACACTCATTCTCATTGATATGCTAGTGCTGGTGGTGATTCATTTTGTAAATATCATGATTCTTACCATATATATTGGAAAAGTGCTTGGCATCAATCTAGGACATAACTACATCGCCCTTCTTCTTGTGAATTTTATGGGAAGTATGATTGGGGTAACGATGGGACTCGCATTTGGTTCTCTTTCCAAACTATCGCTCAATGCCAAAATGGGACTCTCTGTGTTAATTACATTAATTCCGGGATTTTTCGCCGGACTCATGTTTGTCAATATGAAAAATATTGTAGAACAGCATGCTCCAATCATCAACCGCATAAACCCGGCAGCCGTCCTAAGTGACGCTTACTACTGTATGGGCGTATATAACGATGCTGAGCGGTTTACCAGATGTATACTGACACTGGCAGTTATGAGTATTCTATTTTTAGCCGCCGCATTTTTCGGTGTAAGGAGGGAACGTTATGACAGTATTTAAAGGCTTTTTAACACTAACAAAACGCAATCTGGGAATGATGTTCCTTTACATTGCCATCTTTCTCACCATCAGTATTTTTGTCCAAAAAGCGCTTGGATCATCTAATGCCAACGGTTTCGAACCGGAACGTCTCGATATTGCTGTAATTGACCGGGACAGGGGAACTCTCGCCAAAGGTTTTACAAACTACCTTGGTATGTTTCACAACATAAAAGAAATGCCGGACGACAAGTCTGTCTTACAGGATAGACTCTTTTACCGGGACATCTACTATGTCGTAACTATACCAGATAATTTTGAAAAAAAATGTCTGGAAAATAATGAAAAACTACCGGTAACAAAAGTACCGGGAAGCACTTCCAGCTACTATGTTGACCAACAGATCAACTCTTTTTTTAACAGTATGCGTACAATGACTACAGGCGGATTCTCTGTTTCAGAAGCACTTGAACATATTGAAACATACGCATCCGTTTCTCCAAAAGTAACGCTGATTGACAAAACAGGACACAGTGGTAATATGGCAGAGCACGCTTTTATGTTCCAGTATATGCCTTATATCATACTGTCAATTCTCTGCTATGTTTTGAGCTACATTATGCTCTCTTTCGGAAATGCAGATATAAAAAAACGGATTCTTTGTTCCTGTATCTCCTCCCGAAGCATGAATTTGCAGCTCATTCTGGGACATATAACAATCGGACTTGGCATTTGGATTATCTGTATCATTATGCCCGTCACTCTCTATAGAGAAACTTTTTTAACCGATCCAAATATGCCTTATTACCTGATAAACAGCTTTTTGATGATGCTGGTATCCCTATCCATTGCATTTTTTATCAGTTCCTTTCCTCTGAGGGAAGAAATCATCAATGGAATTGTAAATGTCATAACTTTAGGAATGTCTTTTACCTGTGGCGTATTTGTCTCTATGGATATTCTCGGAAAAGAAGTAAAGGCTCTGGCACACTTTCTCCCTGTCTACTGGTACGAAATCGTCAACGGCCTACTGGCAGAAAACAGTTCCCTTTCTTCTGCACAGACGATAGAACTCTGGCAAGGCTATGGGATTCAGGCACTCTTTGCCATCGCTTTTCTAGCGGCCGCTATGGTACTTAGACGAACTCGAACAATGGCGGCGCAGTAACGACACAAAGCCTTTTATACACCAAAAGAAATGATGGGGAAAGACTTATTTTACAAGTCTTTCCCCATCATTTACTTATATAGCTTTCTTGGCTTCTTAATCTTCAAAGGCCTCTTTCATCTTATCCATAAAGCCTTTTTTCTTCTTGACTTTACCGCTGTGTTCCTCTGAAGTCCCTGCAGTACCTAACGTATTGCCCGACAACTCATCAAATTTACGAAGCGCTTCTTTCGCCTCCGAACTTAATTTCTCCGGCGTCTGTATCACTAAGGTCACATAATGATCTCCGCGCACTTGTGAATTGCGGATAGACGGCACGCCTTTTCCTTTCAGACGCACTTTTGTATCGGTCTTTGTTCCGGCTTTCACTGTATAGAGCACATCACCGTCAACCGTCTTAATCTTAACATCCGCTCCAAGCGCCGCCTGTGCAAATGAAATCGGCACCGTAGAGAAAATATGCATATCCTGTCTTTGGAAAATCGGATGTCTGGATACAACAACCTCCACTAATAAATCGCCTCTTGGACCACCGTTAACGCCCGGCTCTCCTTTCTCACGAATACGGACACTCTGGCCATTGTCAATTCCTGCCGGAATGGTCACAGCAATTTTCTTACGGTTGGATATATAACCTGTACCGCCACAGCCTGAACATTTCTCACGTACAATCTTACCGGTTCCATGACAGTCCGGACAAGTCTGTACGTTCTGAACCGTTCCAAAGAAGGATTGCTGTGTATAGACAACCTGTCCTTTTCCGCCGCATTTCGGACATGTCTCCGGAGAAGTTCCTGCTTTGGCGCCTGTACCATTACATGTCGGACATGGATCTTTCAATACTACGTCCAACTCTTTCTCACACCCGAACACTGCTTCCTCAAACGTAATTCTGACGCTCTTTCGGATGTTCATTCCTTTCATGGGTCCCTGGCTTGCACGTCCGCCTCTTCTGCCGCCACCAAACAAATCGCCAAAAATATCGCCAAAAATATCGCTGAAATCTGCGCCGTTAAAATCAAACCCTCCGAATCCTCCAGCGCCGCCTGCTCCACCTTCAAACGCAGCATGACCAAACTGATCATACTGACGGCGTTTATCCGGATCGCTAAGTATCGCATACGCCTCCGAAGCCTCTTTAAACTTCTTTTCAGCCTCAGCATCACCTGGATTCACATCCGGGTGATACTTCTTGGCAACTTTTCTATATGCTTTTTTTAAAGCGGCATCGTCAGCGTCTTTACTGACTCCAAGCACCTCATAATAATCTCTCTTTGATTCTGCCATCTTTTTATTCTCCTTACATAAGAAAGTTCTGCGAGACTTAGCTCGTGAAACATCCTTTTACACAAGGAAGTTCTGCGAGACTTAGCTCGTGAAATACCTCGCTAAGTTCCGCAGAACAGCCTTCGTACTAAGCGCAGAGACACTCTACTGGGTATCTCTTTGCTAAGTACTCTAGGCTTAGACTTCCTTATAATCTCCGTCTACTACATCGTCTCCCTGGAATCCTTCCGGCGCCGGACCTGCTCCTGCTCCCATATCCGGGCCTGCTCCTTCAGCTCCTGCACCTGCTGCCGCTCCTGCCTGCTCATACATCTTAGTAAATACTTTCTGAGCGCTCTCTGTCAGTTTCTCTTTTGCAGCTTTAATTTCGGCAATCTGTGCGTCAGACATATCTTCCATGTTCACTTTTTCAAGTAACTCTTTTAATGATTTACAATCCGCCTCTACAGCTTCTTTATCAGCAGCGTCTATCTTATCTCCAACTTCACCGAGTGCTTTCTCTGTCTGGAATACAAATGACTCAGCTTCATTCTTAGTGTCAATGCCTTCTTTACGTTTCTTATCCTGTGCCTCGAATGCCGCAGCTTCTTTTACTGCCTTATCGATATCCTCATCAGACATATTAGAACCTGCTGTGATTGTGATGTGCTGCTCTTTACCTGTTCCAAGGTCTTTTGCAGATACATTTACAATACCGTTTGCATCAATATCAAATGTAACTTCAATCTGTGGGATTCCGCGTGGAGCCGGTGCGATTCCGTCCAGTCTGAACTGTCCCAGAGATTTGTTATCTTTTGCAAACTGTCTCTCGCCCTGTACTACGTTGATGTCAACTGCTGTCTGATTGTCTGCGGCAGTTGAGAACACCTGACTCTTCTTTGTAGGAATTGTTGTATTTCTTTCAATCAGTCTTGTTGCAACGCCGCCCATTGTCTCAATAGAAAGAGAAAGTGGTGTTACGTCAAGAAGAAGAATATCTCCCGCTCCTGTGTCTCCAGCAAGCTTACCACCCTGAACGGATGCTCCAAGAGCTACACACTCATCCGGATTCAAAGATTTGCTAGGCTCTTTGCCTGTGAGACGCTTTACTTCCTCCTGAACTGCCGGAATACGTGTAGAACCACCTACTAACAAGACCTGGCCAAGCTCAGAAGCAGAGATTCCTGCATCTGAAAGCGCTCTCTGTACCGGCTCAGATGTTTTCATAACCAAATCATGCGTCAACTCGTCAAATTTTGCTCTTGTAAGATTCATATCAAAGTGCTTCGGCCCCTCAGCAGTTGCTGTGATGAACGGAAGATTGATATTAGATGTCGTTGCGGAAGAAAGTTCTTTTTTCGCTTTCTCTGCAGCTTCTTTTAATCTCTGAAGCGCCATCTTATCTGAAGATAAGTCAACACCTTCCTGTTTCTTAAACTCAGCAATCATATAGTCAGTAATCTTCTGGTCAAAATCATCTCCGCCGAGTCTGTTGTTTCCGGCAGTAGATAATACTTCAATAACACCGTCTCCAATCTCAATAACAGATACGTCGAAAGTACCGCCTCCTAAGTCATATACCATAATCTTCTGCTCTTTCTCATTATCAAGACCATAAGCAAGAGCTGCCGCTGTAGGCTCGTTGATGATACGTTTTACGTCAAGACCTGCAATCTTTCCTGCGTCTTTGGTTGCCTGACGCTGAGCATCATTAAAGTAAGCAGGTACTGTAATAACAGCCTCTGTTACTTTTTCGCCAAGATAAGCTTCTGCATCGGATTTTAATTTCTGAAGCGTCATTGCCGAAATCTCCTGTGGAGAATATTTCTTCTCATCAATTGCTACTCTGAAATCAGAACCCATCTCTCTTTTGATAGAAGAAATGGTTCTCTCGGCATTCGTTACTGCCTGACGTTTTGCAGGCTCACCTACGAGACGCTCTCCTGTCTTTGTAAATGCCACTACGGACGGAGTGGTTCTTGCTCCCTCTGTGTTTGTGATAACTGTCGGCTGTCCACCTTCCATAACTGCTACACAACTGTTTGTTGTACCTAAGTCAATACCAATAATTTTTCCCATGATTTATTCCTCCTGAAATTCTAATTAATACTATACATATATTGAAGTGCTTTCGGTCAATTTGCTACTTTTACCATGCTGTGTCTCACCACAGAGTCATGATACATATAACCTTTTTGGAATTCCTCGGCGATAATATTCTCACCAAAATTCTCATCTTCTATATGCATGACTGCATTGTGAAGATTCGGGTCAAATTCCTTTCCTACCGCCTCAATCGGCTGTACTCCGACTCCTTCCAGAGTTGTCATCAGTTTTTTGTACACCATCTCCATTCCCTGTACAAATGAATCGTTTTTTTCTTCCTCCCCAATAGCTCCGAAACCGCGTTCAAAGTCATCAATAACCGGAAGAATCTTTTCTATGACATCTTTCGCTCCTACCTCGTACATCTGGGATTTCTCTTTGTCTGTACGCTTGCGGAAGTTATCAAACTCTGCAATCTGACGAGTGAGTCTGTCTGTCAGTTCTTCAATCTTCTCATCCTTTTTATCTTTTTTCTTTTCTTTCTTACCAAAGAATTTTTTACCGGCTTTTTTATCGTCTGTATCGGACAAATCTTCCTCTTCTGTTTCTTCTTCCTCTTCGTCTGCTGTATTCTCGTCTGGTTCCTCTGAGGATTCTGTCTCTAAAGGTTCTGACTCGCCGGAAGTTTCATTTTCTGCCTGTTCTACTGTTTTTTTTGCTTCTTCTACAGCTTCTTTTACCATTTCTTCCTGGCTCTTTTCCTGCTTATTCTCCAATGGTACTTCCACCTTTCTTATTCTTTTTTATGAAACATGGCGTCCAATTCATTCTGGAGCCGCTTCATGGATTTCAGCACATGCTCGTAATCCATTCTCTTTGGTCCGATAATTCCTATCGTTCCCTTCATGCCGTCACCTAATTCATAAGTTGCGGTAACAACACTGCAGTCTTTCATATTTTGAACCGGAGTTTCATCTCCGATGTAGACTTGAATTCCTGTATTTTCTTCCTGCGCCAATGTCTGCGTTACCAATTCCGTAAGCTGCTGCTTCTCTTCAAATGCACTGATAATATCCTGTGCACTCTGTTTATCCGAAAGCTCCGGGTATTTGAAAATGTTTGTAGCGCCGCTTGTGTAAATCTGCATATCATCATCAATCTGAATCGCATCTGCCACTGCGTCAAGTACATTTCCTATCACTGTGCTATGAATCCCCGCCTGTTCTTTCAGTCTCGCAATGAGTCCTAAACTAATCTCCTCAATCGGCATTCCATTCAGCGTCGTGTTCAGAAGCATATTGAGTTTTAAGAGATTCTCATTGCTCAGCGGCTCATCTAAATTGATAATCTTGTTCTTAATCACATTACCGCCAAGTACGATAACTGCAATCACCTGGTCATCATCTACCATAGAAAGCTGAATGAACTTTATCTTATTGCTGTTATTGACCGGAGTGGAAACCATGGTGGCATAGTTCGTATTACTCGCCAGAACCTTTGCCGCCTGCTTCAGAAGATGTTCCATCTTGTCAGCCTTCTCAAGCATCTGCTCCTGCATCTCATTCAATTCCTGTTCCTTTTCCTCGATCAGCAGATCTACATACAGTCGATACCCCTTATCTGAAGGAATCCGTCCCGCTGACGTATGTGGCTGAATGATATAGCCAAGCTCTTCTAAGTCTGCCATCTCATTACGAATGGTTGCCGAACTTAGATTAAGATCCGTATACTTGGAAATCGTTCTGGAACCGACCGGTTCTCCTGTCTCCAGGTAGGTCTTAATAATTCCATACAGAATTTTCAATTTTCTGTCACCGAGTTCATGCTCGTTCACAGTCAACCATCCTCCCTTCGGCAATCATCTGTTAGCACTCATTTTTGAAGAGTGCTAACATCTTCGAATATTAATGTAACACTACCTATTTTGTTTGTCAACAGGGTTTATTGTTTTTTTACATTTAGGGCAAAAAAATTGTAACTATATCAGCCATAACAACTCGAGTTTCGACTGTTACACAGTCTTTTACGCTGCTTACGCAGCTAAAACTCTCGTTTATGGCTAAGCGCCATATGCTGATTATAGCAGACAGTCTGTTGCAAGCAAGCTTGCACATCCTGTCTGCTATATCAGCGCATGGCTGAATAGTTACAAAAAATTCCCTGTACCTGAAGAACAAGTACAGGGATTATCTTCTTTCCTCTTTTAGCTGAGTTCGATTTTTGCCGCCTCTTCCGGCTTAAAATCATTTTGGAGATCGTAGATATTATGTCCGGTAGACTCGCTTAACACTCTTCCCTCTAAAGAGTAGCAGCGGATGAATCTCTTACTGTCCACAGTAGACCAGTGCTCTACGTCCCAGCTCATATATCCGTCCTCGTCGCTTTTCTTTTCTTTTAAATATAAATCAACCTGACGGCCGTCTTTCATAAGCTGAATTAACTCCTGAGTTCCATCTACTTCTACATCTGCTTTGTTTACTGAATCATAAATTTTCATTGTGTTTCCTCCTGCTTATTTCTAAATATAACTTTCTGAACTGATTATAACGTTTCTAACTGGAAAATACAACCTCTTACACGTTCTTTTGCAAGTATTCCATCCACGCTTTGATTTTTTTCTCATATCCATTATCGGATGCCTCGTAAAATTTTGCATCCGCAATCTCATCCGGCAGATACTGCTGCCGTACATAATGATTTGGATAATCGTGCGCGTATTTATATCCGATTCCACGCCCCAGGTTTTGGCAGCCTTTATAATGAGCGTCCTGCAAATGCGCTGGAACGGTAGTTTTCGTATTTCTTACATTTTCCATCGCAGCAAAAACTGCGTTGCAGGCAGAATTACTCTTCGGCGCAGCAGCCACGTAGAGCACCGCCTGAGACAAAATAATCTGAGCCTCCGGCATTCCGATCCGTTCTACCGCCTGCGCCGCAGATACGGCAACATTAAGCGCCATAGGATCTGCATTTCCTACATCCTCCGAGGCGCAGATCATAATTCTTCTTGCGATAATTTTAATATCTTCTCCGGCATACAGCATTTTCGCCAGATAATAAACCGCCGCATCCGGATCGGACCCCCGCATACTCTTAATAAATGCAGAGATGACATCATAATGGTTGTCTCCATTCTTGTCATATCGTACAACACGCCTCTGGATACACTCAGAAGCCACTTCTAACGTAAGATGGATTTTTCCATCCTCGCTTCTATTAGTGGTCAGAATACCAAGCTCTACAGCATTCAGTGCATTTCTTGCGTCTCCACCTGCAATATCAGAAAGAAATTCCAGCGCCTCTTCCTCTATGACCGCCCCGTAACTTCCCATTCCCTTTTCTACATCATAGACGGCCCTTTTCAGAAGCTCTTTAACATCCTCTTTACTAAGGGGCTGCAGTTCAAAGATACTGGAACGGGAAATCAAAGCTTGGTTCACTTCAAAATACGGATTCTCCGTTGTCGCACCAATCAGAATGATCGTGCCATCCTCCACAAACGGCAGAAGATAATCCTGCTGCCCTTTGTTAAATCTATGAATCTCATCTACGAAAAGAATCGTCTTTTTCCGGTACATCCCCAACGTTTCTTTGGCCTGGGTAACTACTGCCTCCATGTCTTTCTTCCCTGCCACCGTAGCATTAATCTGCGTAAATTCAGCGCTGGTCGTATTGGCAATGACTTTGGCAAGGGTAGTCTTTCCTGTCCCCGGCGGTCCGTAGAAAATAATGGAACTCAACTTATCCGCCTTGATCGCCCGATAAAGCAGCTTGTCCTTTCCAATAATATGCTTCTGCCCGACCACCTCTTCTAATGTTGACGGACGGAGTCTGGAAGCCAGCGGCGCTTCTTTCTCCATATTTTTTTCTCTTGCATACTCAAATAAATCCATGTTTTATCTATACCTTTCTGTACTCTAATAAATCTCTCACCACTTCTCCGGCAATCAAAAGTCCCGCTGCCGGAGGCACAAAGGAAATACTTCCCGGAATCTTGCGTCTCCTTCCCTTTTCCTCCTGACTGCCTTCTTCCGGCTTATTTACCGGCACATCAAGCGGTTTTTCTTTAGAATACAATACCTTCAAATGATAAATGCCTCTCGCTTTTAACTCTTTGCGCATCACCTTACACAGCGGACATACGGAAGTTTTACTGATGTCCGCAATCTCAAACATTTCCCCATGAAGCTTATTGCCCGTCCCCATACTACTGAGCATCGGAATGTCATATTCTACTGCCTTTTCTACCAGTGCAAGTTTGGCGGTCACCGTATCAATTGCATCCACAATGTAATCCGGTTTCTCCGAAAAAACAGTGTCTATATTATCCGGCAGCACGAACGTTTCATATGTCACTACTTCTATCTGGGGACAGATGTCCTGAATCTTTTCTTTCATCACTTTCGTCTTATACTTTCCGACAGTGCTGTGAAATGCAACCGACTGACGGTTAATATTTGTCAGCGATACCACATCGTTATCAATTAAGATCAGTTTTCCAACACCGCAGCGCGCCAATGCCTCAATACAGTGAGAACCAACGCCGCCCACACCGAACACCATGACAACCGACTCTCTTAATTTCCTCACATTATCTATTCCAATTAATAATTCCGTTCTGGAAAATTCATTCAACATATCTTTCTTCCACCTAATTCAGCAAAATCTCATCCGCCGTCACAAATTCAACCCCTTCTTCTTGCAGTATATCTACAATCCGAAGCGCCGCTTCCACAGAGGAACCGTAACAGTCATGTAATAAAATAATATCATTTTCTTCTATATCCGTCACTACCTTATTTACAATTTCGTCTACATTTTCCGTTGTCCAGTCCAAAGGATCGACCGTCCACATAACAGGCATAACCTCCAGTTCCACCTCTAAGTCTTCCTGCCATGCCCCAAATGGCGGCCGCATATACGCCACATGTTCTCCGGTAATATTACTGATCACCCGGTCTGTCTCTATCAGTTCCTTTTTCGCCTCTTCCCTTGATAAACGTGTGAGGTTTACATGATTGTACGTATGATTTCCTATCAGATGTCCCTCTTTTTTTATGCGTTCCACCAAATCTGGGTGATCATTCGCATATTGTCCGATCAGAAAGAAACTTGCCTTTACGCTTCGCGCTTTCAGACCATCTAGTAATTGATCTGTATATTTTGCACTGGGACCATCGTCAAAGGTAAGGGCTACTTTCCGAACCTCTGTATCTTCCTTTACTTCTGTATCTTCCTTTACCACCACATCCTCGGACACCGCCTCACTCTCCGGTTTTTGAACGGTATACACCGGGCGCAGGGAGATTCCTGTTATGTTCAGCAGACAGAACATATACAGAACTCCAAACAGTATTTTCACTCTCTGTTTTTGCTGATTTTTCTTCAACTGATACACTTCCTTTTTGTCCTCGTGTCATATATATGTGACTGTTAAAAAACATATGTAACAACGTTGCAATATATTTTTTCTAATGTTATAATAGCACTTACGTTCAAAAGAAAAGGAGGTAAAACATATGACAGATACACCCGAAAAGGCAGTTTCCATACCACAGAACAAGATGGGAATTATGCCCATTCCGAAACTTTTAATCACAATGTCTCTGCCCATGATGATTTCCATGCTTGTGCAGGCGCTTTACAATATCGTAGACAGTATGTTTGTAGCACAATTAAGCGAGGACGCACTGACCGCCGTTTCTCTGGCATTTCCAGTGCAGACTCTGATGATCGCTGTCTCCGCAGGTACCGGAGTCGGTATCAATGCGCTTCTATCCAGAAATCTCGGCGAAGAAGATTATGAAAGCGCCAATAATGCGGCAAAAAACGGACTATTTCTTGCCTTTGTAAGCTATGTCCTATTCGCTGTAATTGGCGGACTAGGTTCCCGTCTTTTCTTTGTGATGCAGACGGATAATCCCGTCATTATTAAATATGGTACACAGTATATGATGATCATTACTCTGTGTTCCATCGGTATCTTTCTGCAGATTACTTTTGAAAGACTTCTACAGTCAACCGGAAAGACCATTTACAACATGATCACCCAGGGAACCGGCGCCATTATCAATATTATTTTGGACCCGATTCTAATTTTCGGTTTATTCGGATTTCCAAAACTGGAGGTGGCGGGTGCGGCTATCGCTACCATTATCGGACAGGTGACCGCCGTAAGTATGTCTATTTATTATAATACAAAGAAAAACAAAGAGATTGATATAAATCTCAGACATTTCCGTCCACACTGGCGCACAATCTCAATTATTTATAAAGTAGGAATTCCATCCATTATCATGCAGTCCATCGGATCTGTAATGACATTCGGTATGAATAAGATTCTTCTAATGTTCTCTTCGACTGCCGCCGCAGTATTCGGCATATATTTTAAACTTCAAAGTTTTATCTTTATGCCGGTATTCGGATTGAATAATGGTATGATTCCGATTATTGCATTTAACTATGGCGCAAAGAAAAAGGATAGGATCAAGCAGACAGCCACTTTAAGTATTCTGATTGCGATAGGAATTATGCTGATCGGACTAATCATCTTCCAGACACTTCCAGAATTTTTACTCGTGAACCTATTCAAAGCATCTGAGAACATGGTTGCCATCGGTGTTCCGGCGCTTCGCATCATCAGCTTAAGTTTCCTGTTCGCAGGATTTTGCATTATTGCAGGCTCAGTATTTCAAGCGCTTGGAAATGGTGTATACAGTCTGATTGTCTCTGCGGCACGACAGCTTCTGGTCATTCTTCCGGTTGCTTACGTATTTGCAAAGCTGTTCGGACTATCTATGGTATGGTGGTCGATCCCGATTGCGGAGATTGTTTCTCTGCTCCTTTCCTCCATCCTTTTAAAACGGATTTACAAACTAAAAGTAGAACCATTGTAACAATCACAAATCAAAATAAATTCCCGCATACCGGACATTTTCGTCTGATATGCGGGAATTTTTATTTCTTTTTCACGCTGAATCCAAATCTTCCGATGTCTTTTCCCAGTGAAAAATATTCCCCATGAGAATAAGCGATAAGACCTGTCTTATTTAGTTCAAATTTTCCATTTCCCTGCATATAGGCTTCCTCTACCTGAACCCCTGCCACTTCTGCAAGAAACATATCGTGAGAGCCAAGCTTTTTGACTTCTGTCACTTTACACTCAATATTAACCGGACTTTCCTTAATGACCGGCGCAAAAGAAAGCTTCTCTGCTTTTCCTCTGGTCAGCCGCATTTCTTTCCATTTATCGACATCTCGTCCCGAACGCACGCCGCACCAGTCTGTCGCTCTTGCAAGTTTCTCCGTAGTAAGATTTACTACAAACTCACCACTCTCCAAAAGCATATGATGCGAATACCGTTCCGGTCTTACAGAAATATATAACATGGCCGGATCACTGCACACTGTTCCTGTCCACGCCACCGTAATAATATTGTCCTCGCCCTTCGTATCTGCGGTACTAACCATTACTGCCGGCAGCGGATAAAGCATATTCCCCGGTTTCCAAATCTGTTTTCCCATACGATTCACCTTCCTGTCTAAAATTTGTTCTTATTGCTGCAAAGTGCTTACCAAGGTTGGGATTAACTGTTTCTTTCTGGATACCACGCCCGGCAAAATAATCCGATCTGCATCTTCATTCAAGTCAAATGCAGAGATGACCGTCTCTTTTGCATGACTTCCACAACACAGCAGCTCCGTACTCTCTCCCAGAATATCTGTGAGCATAAAATACACCATATTCAATTTCTGTTCTTCCATAGCTTTCTGTAAATACGGGGCGAGAACTTCTTTGATTTCTTCCAGTTCCTCTTTACTCATGGAATTAATCTGGCCTACCCCAAATACAGTGTCTCCCACTGTAAACTGTTTGAAATCCTGAAAACAAATCTCCTCGGCGCTCTTTCCTTTCATACTGCTTCCAGCATTAAACATGGCTTTTGCCATCTCCTCCATTTTAATACCTGCAGTTTTTGCGAGTTTTCCTGCAATTTTCTCATCCACCGCCGTACAGGTCGGAGAACGGAAAAGCAGCGTATCTGAAATAATCGCAGAACAGAGAAGTCCGGCTATTTTAGGCGGAATCTCTACCCCCATTTCTTGATACATCTGTGTCACAATGGTAGCCGTACATCCTACCGGCTGGTTACGGAAAAATACCGGCCCCATAGTCTCTATATTGCCCAGTCTGTGATGATCTATAATCTCCACAATCTCCGCCTCTTCAATTCCATCAATTGCCTGTGATCTCTCGTTATGATCCACAAGGATTACTTTTTTCTTACTTGCATCCATGAAACGACGTCTGGAAATAAATCCTTTAAATCGTCCATGCCTGTCCAGAATAGGAAAATCACGAAACTTCTTCTTCGTCATTCGCTCCTTAATATCCTCTACATAGTCGCTCATGCGGAACGTAAGAAGAGCTCCTTTACTCATAAAATGTTTCACTGGAATACTCTGATTAATCAGACGCGCCGCTGTAAACGTATCATGAGGCGTACGGATAATAACAATGCTCTGTTCTTCTGCTTTCTTAAGCAGTTCATTAGATACTTCTGCATTTTTACACAAAACAAGGCAGCTGGCGTCAATATCCACAGCGCATGCCTGTGCTTCATGCCGGTTTCCGAGAAGAACCAAATCGTCTTTTTCGATAAATTCCTCCATAAGATCCGGATTCGATGCTCCGATTGTCACTTTCCCTTTGGAAAAATATCCATGCAAATTACCGGTAACCAACTCTCCGTCTAACGTATCAATAATATTCCTGTACTGAGTCTTTGCATCTGAAAGAATGCGGTTATCATATACATCCATATAAGATTTGGCAATATCTCCGGTAGAAATGACTCCCACAAGTTCTTCATCCTTCAGAATCGGCAGCGTCTTAACACCCTGCTCCTGCATCTTCGTCCAAGTATCTTTAATCGATACATTTGGTCCCACACCTTTGATTTTATGTATGTCCAAATCCTTTACCTGAAGCTTTACATTCTTTAATATCTCCGGCGCTTTCACGCCAAACTTGGAGAGTACGTACTGCGTCTCTTCATTAATCTGTCCGGCCCTTCTCGCTACGTACTCCTCTCCGGTCACTTTCTTTTTCAATTCTGCATACGCGATTGCTGAGCAGATAGAATCCGTATCCGGGTTTTTATGTCCAACTACATATACTTTTCCTGTCTTTTTGCCCATATAAAATCTCCTATGTTCATTATTCTATGATGCCAGGGCCAAAAGGTCTAAGCCCACATGAGTTTGCTCATAAGTGGGTGAAAGACTTTGGGACCCGCCCCGATATGAGCATAAAAGAGGGATGTATATCCCGCGATATGCGAATATTGGGCAGGATTGTGGGAGTGCATAGCACAGAACAATCCGCAGGCATCTTAGGTGGGGCTTTTGACCCCAACATCATTCTATTAGTAAGAGTACCATCTTTTATTCATTTAGCCAACCTATTATTTCAAAAAAAACAATCCTTTTCCCGGATAACCCGTCCCTCCCGAGTTGTCATGCCCACCCGGATATGATATACTAAAAAAATAAAATAAGATTTTCATAACCGAGGAAGGATGATAACATGAACGAAGAATTTTTAAAAGAAGAAATACAGACAGAATCAGCCGCAGAAGAACAACTTACCATGGCTGACTTAGAAGATCACTTTGACGATGCCAATCCATGGAACCGCGTTCTTTCTTACATGGAGAAACAAACCGTACTCCCTGTAAAAATCGAAGGAATCGTCAATGGCGGCGCTATTGCTATGGTAGAGGGACTGCGCGGTTTCATCCCTGCTTCCAGACTTTCTCTTTCTTACATCGAAGATCTGGAATCTTATCTGTTAAAGGATATTGAGGTTCAGATTATCGATGTCGATCAAGCAGAGAACAAACTTGTCTTGTCAGCTCGTGAAATTCTGAAAGAAAAAGAGCGCAAAGCAAAAGAGGAGAAAATTGCAGGAATCAACATTGGAAGTATTATGACCGGTACCGTTGAGTCCTTGCAGACTTACGGTGCATTTATCCGCTTGGAAGACGACCTTTCCGGTCTGGTACACATCTCTCAGATCAGTCAGAAGAGAATCAAATCTCCAAAGGATGTCTTAAACACAGGCGATACGGTAAATGTAAAAGTCATCGGTATCAAAGACGGCAAGATCAGTCTGAGCATGAAAGCGCTGGAAGAAATAAAAGAAGAGCCGGAAGAAAAAGTCGTGATTCCAAAATCGGAAAAAATCGGAACCAGTCTCGGCGATTTATTTAAAAATATTCAGTTATAATGAAAAGAACGATTTTCGGATCACCCGGAAATCGTTCTTCTTTTTCTACTATATCTATGAAAGCTTCTCAAGATCATGAAGCCACGAAGCCACGCAGGCATCGCTTGGCATTCTCCAATCTCCTCTCGGCGACAACGCCACTGTTCCCACTTTCGGGCCGTCCGGCAGACAGGAACGTTTAAACTGTTGGCTGAAAAACCTGCGATAGAATGTATTTAGCCATTTTAAGATCGTTTCTTTATCGTATTCACCCGCAAATGCACGAAGAGCCAGTTTATAAATCTTCCTCGGTTCATATCCAAAACGAAGTATATAGTACAGATAAAAATCATGCAGTTCATAAGGGCCCACAAGATCTTCTGTCTTCTGTGCAATTTCTCCGTCTTTTGGCGGTAAAAGTTCCGGACTTACCGGAGTGTCAAGCACATCATAAAGTACCTCTTTTAACTCCTGATCGGTACAGGTATCGGCATAATATTGAACCAGATGTCTAACCAGTGTCTTAGGCACAGACGCATTCACGCCATACATCGACATATGATCTCCATTGTAAGTTGCCCAGCCAAGGGCAAGCTCTGACATATCTCCGGTTCCGATCACAAGGCCTCCGTTTTGGTTTGCAATATCCATAAGCACCTGTGTGCGCTCTCTTGCCTGTGCATTTTCAAACGTCACACTGTGATCGTTCACATCATGTCCAATGTCTGTAAAATGCCGCTTCACAGAATCGGCAATGGATACCTCTCGAAGAGCTGCCCCTAATTTTATCGACATTTTACATGCGTTCTGATAAGTTCTGTCCGTCGTTCCAAAACAAGGCATCGTCACTGCCGTAATCCCACTTCTGTCCATAGAAAGAAGATCGAACGCTTTCGAAGCCACCAACAAAGCAAGTGTAGAATCCAATCCCCCGGAGATACCTACTACCACATTTTTAGAATGTGTATGAGAAAGTCTCTTTTTCAGTCCCATCGCCTGAATGGTGAGTATCTCTTCGCACCGTTTTGCACGTTCACCGTCTTCTCTCGGCACAAATGGTCTGGATGGGAACTTACGTGTAAGCTCTGTTTCCTCTAATTCAACAGTAAATGGAATCCGAAGCAATTCCCGTTCGCCCTCCATACGAAATGTCGTATTCTTTCGTCTCTCACCAAGCAAACGCTTTACATCAATCTCTGTGTAGATTGCTCCGTTCTCAAAACGTTTCCTCTCAGAAAGCACAGTTCCGTTTTCCGCAATCAGATTATGTCCTCCAAAAACCAGATCGGTAGAAGACTCTCCCGCTCCTGCATTGGCATAAACATAACCGCATATAAGTCTTGCAGACTGCCCCTCGATCAGACTCTTTCTATAGGAGGCTTTTCCCACCGTCTCATCACTTGCCGAACAATTTATAATAAGCACCGCACCCTCTAACGCCGCTCTTACACTTGGCGGAACCGGACACCATACATCCTCACAGATTTCAGCAGACACAATCAGCTCCTCCATTCCATCTGCCACAAATAATAGCTGCGGTCCAAAAGGAACCATTTCCCCGTCAAACCGTACGCTCCTTGCTTTCGCCGGCCCATTGGAAAACTGGCGCATCTCATAGAATTCTCCATAATTGGGGAGAAAACTCTTCGTTGTAAGTCCTATCACTTTTCCTCTATTGACCGCCGCCGCAACATTGTAAAGTTTTCCCTCCAAAGCTATCGGTGCTCCCACGAAATATAGACCGTCCTTTTCCTTTGTGTACGCCGCAACCCGGCGAAGTCCATGCAATGCATCTTGAAGCAGGATTTCCTGCGAGAAAAGATCCCCACAAGTATATCCTGTCAGACACAATTCTGGAAATGCGACTATTTTTGCTCCCGCTTCTGCCGTCTCGTCAATCATACGGCAAATCTGCTCTGTATTATAAGCCACATCCGCCACACGAATGTCCGGCGTTACCGCCGCCACTTTTACGAATCCGTTGTTCATGCTCTCTTCCTCCGTCTTCGATTATTTTTTGCTCTTCTTTATAATCCTCTTTAAATCTTCCACTGTGTACTGATAAGCGCTATTACAGAAATGACATTTCACTTCAATATCCTTTCCGTCCTCAATCATTTCCTGAATATCCTTTTTCCCAATACTTGCAACTGCCTGCTCCACTCTTTCCTTGGAACAATTACAAGAAAACTGCGCAGAAATCGTATCCGTAATTTCAAGCCCCAGATTGCCAAGCAGCGTCTCTAATAACTGCTCCGGTGTATATCCCTGGTCCAATAATGCTGTCACAGATGTAACCTTTTTCAGATTTTCTTCAATTTGATCTGCGGTTGCCTCCTCGGCAAAGGGCATCATCTGTATAATAAATCCCCCTGCGGTTTTCACCGTATTATCTTTTTCCATCAAAACACCAAGTCCGACAGAAGATGGAACCTGCTCAGAATTGGCAAAATAATACGTCAAATCCTCGGCAATCTCACTGGTCACAAGGATAGTCTGCCCAGAATACGGCTCTTTCAATCCCATATCCTTGATCACTTGGATTAGTCCGATTCCTACTGCTCCGCCTACATCCAGCTTACCGTTCTTAGGTGGCAGCATAACTTCCGGATGATCCACATATCCTTTCACATTGGCTTTGCTGTCCGCGGTAACCGTAATTCCTCCAATAGGTCCGTCCCCCCGAATCTGTATGGTCAGCATATCCGTATCGTTTTTCATCATGCTCCCCATCATCGCTCCGGCAGTCAAAAGACGTCCAAGAGCAGCCGTCGCCACCGGGCTTGTCTCATGCCGTATTCTTGCCTCTTCCACCATTTCTTTTGTTACGGCTGCGAATGCACGAACCTGTCCGCCTGCCGCCGTTGCTCTCACAATATAATCTTTCATAGCTCTATCATCCTCTTTTCTCTTATTTTCCACATTCCTGTGCGACCACGCAAATGCGCTCACTATTACACATTGGTTTATTTTTCGTATAACCGTCATACGCCTTTATGAATTTAAGTCCTGCCTTTTCTATGTATGTCTTAATTTGACTCAGTGCATATGCTCTCTGGTAATGAACCTCCTGATATTTCCGATATAAATCCGGTGTTTTCCCATCCCGGACAAAAAGTGTCAATTCATATTCATTGATCTTTTCCTCTTCGTCATAATAATTATCCCAGATAAAACTACAATCCTCCCGGTCTTCTGCAATCACCTGTTCTCCTAAAACATGCTCATATTTATACTCTGTATTAAAGTCAAACACAAAGATCCCTTCTGGATCAAGATAGTTATTCACAAGCCGGAATACCTGCTCTAAATCCTCTTCCTCAGTCACATAATTGATACAATCACACACACTGACAATCGCTCTCACTGTTCCGTACAGCTCAAACTCCCGCATATCCTGCAAAAGATACAATATATCATATCCGCTCTTCGTCCGCTTTTCCATTGCAAGTTCCAACATATCTTCGGAATTATCAACGCCAATCATATCGAACCCTTTATAAGCCAGAATCTCCGTCATACTCCCGGTTCCACAGCCGAGTTCCATTATTAATCCATCTTCTATCTGATATTCCTTTAATATATCCTGAAGATAGTCCGCCCATTCCTCATATGGTACATTATCCATAAAGGTATCGTAAACTTCTGCAAAATTCGTATAAGCTTCCATGAGATACTCCTTTCTTCTAAGACCTTGCTTATTATAGCATGTCCCGAATATTTTTTGAAGTAACTTTCTTTATTCTGCCAGATACATAGTAACAGTTCAGCCTGAGCCATTTGCAAAAACGGAAAGTTCCATCCAGAACTTTCCGTTTTATTATACACTTCCTATGTATCTATTACCAATATCTTCTTACAGCCAGAACGGATCTGTAATTCGCCGGACTGGTCGTCTTAATTCCGCCTTTTGGGTATGGCGCGCTGTTAGACGCATGTACAATCGTGTTGTTTCCAATATAAATTCCGACATGTCCACTATAGCAAATCACATCGCCTGGAAGTTTGTCCGCATAGCTTACGGATTTTCCACCGCTTCGAAGCGCGCTGGAAGTTCTCGGCGTACTAATCCCAAACTTTCTATGTATCTGTTGAATGAATCCAGAGCAGTCTATACCATTTGTCAAACTGTTACCACCATACTTATATGGATTCCCTACATACTGAAGTCCCTTATTCGCAATCTGCTGTCCTCGTGAGGCATTGCTTGGCTTAGATGGTTTCTCTTCTTTGTCCGGTTTAGATTCCGGCTTACTCTCCTCTTTACTATCGTCTTTATCCGGTTTGCTTTCCGGCTTATTCTCCTCTTTACTATCGTCTTTATCCGGTTTGTTTTCCGGCTTACTCTCCTCTTTGCCCTCGTCTTTTTCCGGCTTAGATTCTGTCTGATCTTCCTTTGGCTCTTGGGAAACTTGGCTGTCTTCCTTTTCCCCTGCCGAAACATCTGTCTGATTCTGTTCTTCCTGAGCAGATTCCTCAGCCTCTTCTGCTGCTTGTGCGGCTTCTGCCTCCGCAGCTTCTCTTGCTATCCTCTCTAACTGTGCCGCCGCCTCTTCTTTGGCAGCTTCAAGCTGTGTATCAAAATCAGAAATCTGACTTCTCATCTCTGTCAATGTTCCTTCCAGATTCTCTTTCTGACGTCCCATCTCCTCTGCCAGAAATTCCATCTCTGCCTGATCGCTCTCCAAATCTGTCTTCAGCTCTTTCACTTCATTTTTCGTCTGAACATACTTATCTAACATATCACGATCATAATCGTGAACTTTCTGAACATATTCTGCCTTATTTACAAGATCCGAATAAGATTTTGCAGACACCATTGTTTCAAGAAATGTCGCATCTCCCTGCTCGTACATATATTTAATACGAAGCTTCATATCTTCATATTGCTTCTTCTCATCTGCTTTCGCCTTCTCAAGATCTTTCTCAGCTTTTTTTACGCGCTTATCCTGATTCTTTATATCACCTTTCAGTGCATCATAGTCTACCAAAAGAGCAACCAGCTCTTCATTCACACTTGAGGCCGCTGCCTCTGCCTGGCTTTTCTGCTCCTCCAATGCCGCCACCTTGTCCTGCGGAGCCGCTGCAACAGGCGCCACAATTAAAGAGCTCATCACTGTACAAGTGATGAGCGTCTGTAACAATCGTCTTTTCATGTTATATCACCCATCCTTATCAATTATTATACTCTCATATACGCCCCCACGTATGTCTAAGGATAGGATACAACATATTCCAACAATTTTCAATATCTTTCTTTAAATTAGTGAAACAGTTCAGCCATAGCTGGCAAAATGTGCGAATCATGCTTGCATGAATGAGCGTGTTTTACCGGCTGAATAGTTCTAAACATTATGGACGAACATACCACATACCTGACTGTACCGGTGCAACCTTAACTACATCTCCGGTGTGCGGCGCATGAATCATCTGACCTCCGCCAATGTAAATACCAACATGACCTGGTCTTACACATACATCTCCCGGCTGCGGATTACTTACTCTCGGCATACCAAGGAATGAACTGGACGTATAAGAACGTGTATATCTTCCGGTCAAAGCAAATCCTACCAGACCAGAACAGTCAAACGCATTCGGTCCTGTAGCTCCGTATACGTACGGACAGCCAAGCTTACTCTGTGCACGTGATACCGCGGAACCACCCACATAAGAATTATAATCTTTCTCATTGGATGAACCATTGGAACCACTGTTATCGCTACTGTCATTATTATTGCTATTATTATTACTATTGTTATTGCTATTATTACTATTATTGCCGCCTGCGTTATTACCGGCAGCATTATTGTTCTGTGCTTCTCTCTCCTGCTGTCTGCGAGCCTCCTCTTCTCTTTTCTTACGCTCACGTTCTGCCGCCTCACGAGCCGCCTCTTCTACTGCCGCTTGAAGTTCAGCGTCAAGATTCGCCACTTCTGCCTCTTTAGAAGTAAGCATATCATTCAAACTGTCTTCTTTCTCTTCGAACTGCTTGCTCTTTTTCTTCAAAACTTTCTGTTCTTTTTCCAAACTCTTTTTGAGTTTTGCTACTTTCTCCTTTGTAGCGACATATTCTTCCAATTTCTCTCTGTCGTAAGTATGTACATTCTGAACATACTCCGCCTTATTCATAAGATCCGTAAAATTTTCAGATGTGATAAGGGTTTCTATCATGCTGTCGTCACCCTTCTCATACATAAATTTAATACGAAGTTTCATATCCTCGTACTGCTTTTTCTCTACCTTTTCAGCCTTTTTCAAATCGGCGGTAGTCTTAATAATCTCCTCGCCTGTCTTAATCAGCTCTTCTTCAATCTCACCTATTTCATTGATGACATTTTTTAACTGTGTACGCAAAGCTGCCGCCTCATTCTGAGCCGCCGCCTTATTCTCTTTTATCTCATTAATAGATGGTGCCGCCATAACCGGTGTTACAACCAATGAACTCGTTATAACCGCTGCTAATAATTTTGTTCCAAATCTTTTCATTTTTTTCATCCTTCTCCATGTTTTTTGACATAGTAAGTCCTTATCTAGAGCAATTATACTTCATTTATTATTTTTTTGCAACAGCTTTTAATATTTCTGTTACCACCTGTCTGAATTATTGCTCTTCTATTTTGATTACCTCCGGGGTTTCTTCTATCCTTTGAATCCATACATACATAGTTGCCGCAACTGTTGCTGCTATAACAGTGATAACTCCCATCCGAACCGGCACTTCTTCCATCCACTGGAACCAATGAAACTTTGTCCCTGTCACAGAGACAAAGTTAGCGGCTATATGTGCCAGTATAGGAGCTTTTAACGAACCGTATTTCTCATATACATATGCAAATACCATGCCCATCGCAAATCCATACAACATCTGCACAAGATTCATGTGCATAAGTCCGAAAACAAATGCTGAATGAAACGCCGCCCGGCGAAATGTCGAACTCTCACGAAGTCTTTGAAAAATCAATCCCCGGAATACCAACTCTTCACAGATTGGAACCAATATCACAAGAGAAATAATCTGTACTACAAACGGGGCAGAATATAACGCTTCCATAATCTCTACGTATTCCTCGCCTATCGTAGAAATATTTCCAATAATCATCAGATTGTTAAGCCCTACACAAAGCGAACCTCCCATTATAAGAACTGCCGGATATTTCCACAGCGCCGCTCTCTTGTTGGGAACGAATCCTTTCACCTTCTCCCGGATTCTGTCTTTATGAAACATAACCGCAAGAACCGGAATAGTTACAAACGCGGTCAGGCCTTGCGTAAAAGCCCCATAACGATAAAGTTCCTTCTGCATATCTATGGATACGTCTATGGAATCCTTGATAAACTGCTCCGATAGAATCTTCATTTGCGCAGAATTATGTATGATGCCTTCCGTAATTCCATAGTGATTCATCAAATAAGAGATTCCGAAAATAACACCGACAACCATACTCACTACCATCGAAATCCCTAACTGGATAACAAGCGGGCTAATAATCCTCCAGAAATATTTCCCCGGACTTTCCGGATGTTCTTTCAAAGGCGTCTGTCTGTTTTGCTGTTCCATAGCTTTCCTTTCTTACAAACGAACCTTAACAACATCCACGTCAAGATTCCATAAAAACTTATCTAAATCTTTAAAAGATAAAAATACCGTCGCTGTATTTTCAAGCGGATGAATGCCAAGACTCTTACATTTACTCAAGTCTTTATCAATAAAAAATTCTACTGCATGGTCCGAATCGTTCATTAATCCAAACGGGGAGACGCTGCCCTGTTTGAGTCCCAGATATTTTTCCAGACGTTCCTCAGAAGCAAAACTAAGATTACCGCCTCCAAGCTGTTTTCCCAATGCTTTCAAATCTACACTCTTATTTTCATCACAGGTCACAAGGAAATGTCTCTTTCCTTTCGAATCTCTCAAAAATAAATTTTTACAGAGAGTCCCCTTTTCCGGAAGCCCAAGTCTATCCATGTCTTCCATAGTATGCACCGGTTCATGTTCCACCACTTCATACTTAATGTTTAATTTATCCAATGCGTCATATACACGTTTTTTCTGATCTTCCATACGCCACAGTCCTTTCTATTATTCATTATTCATGCAACATCTTTATCCTAATGCCTTATGTATGATTATATTGCATACACTTTTTAAAGTAAAGCAAAAAGTTCCGCTACAGCATTCAAAAAATGCGCAGGACTTTCTGCTTTTTTTATTTTCTTTGCCAGCTTTTTATCCTCCGGAAATATCTTCAACATATACGTCCAAAGTTCCTTCATCTTAAATAACGCAGGCAGATCACCGGAACTAATCTTGCGATAATTGTCATAAACTTCATCATGAAACTCTCGAAGCAAATTCTTATTCATCACCTGTGGCTGCCGCGCAGTTCCCGGCTCTTCTGACGATTTCTCCATAAGTTCTGTCAAAAACGGATTAGCGATCACCCCTCTTCCAAGCATAAGCTTCTCTATTTTGGGAAACTGTTCCTCTAACCGTTTCCCATCCTCCGGGGTAAAAATATCTCCATTATAACAAAGTGGATTTTTACTTTCTTTCACCGCATAAGCGAAATACTCCCACCGCGGCGTCTTCCCATAAAAATCCTTCTGTGTTCTCGGATGTACGATTAGTTCTTGCAGTGGATACTGATTATAAATACATAGCAAACGATGGAATTCTTCCGGTTCATCCCTGCCGATTCTGGTCTTCACTGACACTCTGATTTTCGTGCCTTTCATCACAGTATCTAAGTATCTGTCCAGTTCTTCCGGTTTCGCAAGGAAACCGGAACCTCTGTATTTGGACACTACTGTTTTGGACGGACAGCCAAAGTTTAAGTTCACTTCCTTGTAACCATATTCCTGAAGTTTTCGAATCGTATCTAAAGTATCTTCCCCGTTATTGCTCAAGATCTGAGGAACCACATAGAGTCCCTCTTGATTTTCCGGCGATAACTCCCGAATCTCCTTTACGCTGAACCCTTTCTTCGTATGAGGGACTAAAAAAGGAATGAAATATTTGTCCATCGGGCGGAAATACTTGTGATATGCAGTTCTGTAAATCTGTGTCGTGATCCCCTCCAACGGGGCAAGATAGTATTGCATAAAAATCTCCTGACATATTTTCTTTCCTCAACTAATGTTCTTGCTGATTTTAACACATTCTTGGCACACGTACAACTGATTTTAACACTGTGTCGTTTGTGAACTTTTCGTATTATTTCTAATATTGATAATCATACACAAAGAAATCCATCTTCACATTCTGACCATCCATATGAAATACATGTCTCTTTTCTCTCCGACGTACCATTCCCTGATGTTCATAAAAACCAAAATTACAGGTTGTATCTGTAAACAAATAAAATTCATCCAAATTCTGTTGTTTAAAATAATCCAGCACTGATTGAAACAGCATTTTACCAATGCCTTTACCTCTACACTCAGAATCAACTGCAAATAAGGCTAACTCTGCCGGATATGATTTTCCGCATTCTTTTACCAACTGCCTATCTACTCCATTTACAGTTTCAAAAATCTTCGATACCTTTCTGCCCTCTCTCGACATAAATAATGAAAGAATTGTCTTAATCTGCCCTATTCTCTGCCTAAGCGTACACTTATGATGATCAATATCTTTACCCAAAATAATTCCAACCGGTTTTCCATCCAAAACAGCTACTCTTGAAAATGTATAGTTTGTTAAACAACTACTCAAAAATACTCTTGCCAGTTTTCCCGCCGTCTTTGGACTGCTGAACTTATCATAATTCCACGTCTTTCTGATAATATCTGCCAACGCATAATAATCCTGTTTCTGATACTCTCTCAATTCAATTTTCATCATTATTCTCCTTGCCTTTCTATGGTATAAGTCGTATGATAGACTATACAGTTACTGTAAAGTCAATAGGAGATAGCAAGGTTGAAAAAGAATAGTAGAGAAAATCCATTCCCGTAAGGGCATAACATTAAA
>CAJTRE010000020.1:36567-49086 GCA_910578495.1 uncultured Dorea sp. | reverse complement strand
TGGGTAATTCCTTACTGGCTGTAAGGGAGATTAACCATAAATATATTGTAGTAGGTCGGAAGTTCATATTTTTTTGAAGAATTAGAATTATATCCTAGTTCTATGTGTGTTATTGTCTGGATACCATCAAATTTAAACTCAGTTAATTCAGGAACCAGCACTAATGTCAAGTTATATTTTCCGTCGCCTAATTTGAATGCACTCCATATTAACTGCTTCGTTTGATAAATGTTTTTATCATCTGAATATAAGGTGACACTTGTGATTTTTTTATTTAGAAGATTCTCTATTTCTGTAGCTTTTGTATCTGATTTTTCAGAAAAACTAAAATAAAAGGGAACCCATCTGTTGTATCCTTCCATGTCATTTGCGCTTAGAGCAATATAGGCATTTTGTTGATCGATTTTCAGATTAGAAATGTTAAAGTTCGATTTTGTCTGGTTGTTAGCAACAGGCTGCTTCTTGCAAGAGACAAAGCTGATTATACAAAGAAACAAAATGGGGATAATGATTTTTAATGTTTTTTTCATAAGATTAGACTCCTTTTATGGCTCTTTAAAAGTAAATATCTTAGTTAGTGAATTGTTTTTTGTTTGTATCAACACTATTTTGATTAAATTTATTATAGTATAAAAATTATAATGCGTCAATAATATATTTTAAATCTAGGTATAATGAAAGAGTATTTTCTGAAGAATTTTTAAAGAGAGAGGTGATTTGGTAATGCTAGGAGAAAAATGCAATTTTTAAGGAAGGAAAATAGGAGGTTCCAAGAAAAATTGAAATAGGCGGGAAGCCATTTTAGGGCTTTCCGCCTTGATTACCAACCATCAAAGGCAGGTTTGACTGGATTTGCTAAGAATTGGTTGTGCTATGGCAATCCCCACTGCATTTACTTCCACATTGTTTGGCGTGAGGACAGCCGATACAGGTTTGCCCCTGTTTCTTAGCCTTGTATAAGTAACGCACAATACTACCGACTATGAACAACAGGATTGCAACAATAATAAAATTTTCCATAATTATCTACTCACCGCATAACCTTTCTGTGCCGCACCGTTCAGGGAATATTCTGCATTCAGCTTTTTCTTTGTGTTTCCAATCAGTACAGCGACCATTACCACCAAAACAACGACCACAGCCAGACCAGCAATGGCAGCACCAATGTTCAGAGTAGCCGGTGAAGTTATCAGAGTGCCAATGGTATAAACAAAATAAGCTACTGTAAAACCTACACCAAGCTGAAGAGCGATACCGCCCCAAACCCATTTTGCGCTTTTCATCTCGGCGTTCATAGCACCAATAGCGGCAAAGCAAGGCGGTGTGTAAAGATTGAACATCAGATAGGCAAGAGCCGCTACCTTTGTAATTGCCAGAATACCGGCTGCTTCTGTGCCCGCCCCTTCCAGTAGTGCAAGTTCCTCTGTATCAATCAGATTTTCCAATCCAACAAAGCAGACCGCAAGTGTACCAACCACATTTTCTTTTGCAATAAAGCCGGTCACTGCCGCCGCTGCAAGCTGCCAGCTAAGGACGCCTACAATCGGTACAAGCAGGTAAGCAAACGGAGAAGCGATAGAAGCCAAAATAGAAGCGTCTGCTGTTTCGGCTGCCTTGAAACTCCAAGTAAAGGTCTGCATAATTTGAACGGCTGTATTGCACAGCAGAATAATGGTTGCGGCTTTCACGATATACGCCCAGCCCCGGCTGCACATAGACTTAAATGCACCCCAAAGGGACGGGACGTTATATTCCGGCAGTTCAATAATAAAGAAAGATTTTCTTGCTTTATAACCAGTAACCTTATTTACCAGTAAAGCACCAAAGAAAATCAGAACAATGCCAGAGAGATACATCAGTGTGCTTACCCAGCCTGCGCCCTCGAAGAACGCGCCGGCAAACAAAGAGATAACAGGGATTTTTGCACCGCAGGGCATGAACGGAGACAGCATAGCTGTTGCTCTGCGCTCACGCTCATTGCGAATGGTGCGGCTTGCCATGATGCCGGGAACGGCACAGCCTATGGTAATGACAAAAGGAATAACTGACTTACCGGAAAGACCGACTTTCTTGAAAATCGGGTCAAGAACAACAGCTACACGGGCCATATAGCCGCAGTCCTCAAGTAAGGCAATCAAGAAGTACATTACCATAACCAATGGCAGAAAACCGATAACGGCAACAACACCGCCAATCACACCGTCAACCAGAAGCGCAGACAAAAGGGGATTTGCGTTTTCCAGAAGTCCGCCTGCCCAGCCTTGAAAACTTTCCAGATAACCAACCATCCAATCTGCAATTGGTGTTCCTACCCAAACCTGTGAAATTTGGAATACAAAAAACATGACTACGGCGAAAATCGGAATACCAAGCCATTTGTTGGTAAGCACAGCGTCGATTTTATCACTAAAATTTCTATCCTTTGTGAAAACCTTTCGGCTTTCCACATCTTTTACGATTTGGTTGATAAACTCAAACCGCTTGCGGTCGGCCGCTTCTACTGCCTGTTTGCTGGTAAGATCAATATTTTCTTGTATGTACGGCGCAGCCTGCTTTGTTCCTGCGTGATTAGCAGCCACTTCAACAACCGATTTTAAGCCATCAGCGGAAGTAGATACGGTATTGATAACAGGACAGCATAGCTTTTCAGAGAGTGCCTTTGTATCAATCTTTGTTCCATTTTTCTCGTTCAAGTCGCTTTTGTTCAGTGCCACCACCACAGGAACGCCCAGCTCCAAAAGCTGCGTTGTGAAGAACAGGCTTCGGCTCAGATTGGCTGCGTCCACAATATTGATGATGACATCCGGGTTTTCTTTTCGCACATAGGAGCTGGTAATGTTTTCTTCGCTGGTGAAAGGGGACATGGAATAAGCCCCCGGCAGATCGACAGCGGTCAACTGCTGTCCGCCTGCATAGGTCTTTTTAATTGGATGTTCTTTTTTGTCTACGGTAACTCCTGCCCAGTTACCAACTTTTTCGTTTCTTCCGGTAAGTGCGTTATACATGGTCGTCTTGCCAGAGTTTGGGTTTCCTGTCAAAGCAATTCTCATAATGCTTTCCCTCCTTATACTTATACTATCCTTTACGGACAAAATTACATGGTTTAATTAGCAAAGGCTAACTAATGATTGAAAAACAAGCCGAAGCCTGTTCAGGTCATTTAGACAACAATCGCTTCGGCTAATTGGCGGTCAATGTTATATCTTCCGTCTTTGATAGATACTACGCATCCGCCTTTCAAATGAGAAACAATGGTAATGGCTTCGCCACTGTAACACCCAAGAGAAAACAAAAAGGCGTCAAGTTCCTCGTCTTCGGTTTTAATCTGCTGAATGATATATTCTTTCCCTGCGGCAGCATCTTTCAATGTCATACAAGTCTCACCCCATTTCCATTTTACCCTAACTAAATATAACGACCTTGATTAGCTGTTGCTAACCAGTTGGCTTAAAAGGAAGTTAGCAATTGCTAACTGTTAACAGTATATCTCAGTTTCTTTAATTTGTCAATAGCCCTACGAAAATTTTTCCTGTTTGCAAAGTGACTGCTTTTTGTTGTTAATCAAACCCTTGTATGCTAATATAGAGTTATCAGCAGCAGTTACGCTGTAAGTCAAGGGAGTGATTGATATGTCATTAAACGAGTCCGGGGAAATGTACCTCGAAACAATATATATTTTGCACCAGAATAATTCTTCTGTCCGTTCTTTGGATGTCGCTGAATATATGGGATATTCCAAGCCAAGTGTTAGTCGGGCAGTTGGCTTGCTGAAAAATGCAGAATACATTACAGTAGACCAAGACGGTTACATCACATTGACCGAAGCAGGGAAAAGAATTGCGGAAAGCATTTATGACAGGCATACCACACTGGCAAAAGTGCTTATGATGCTCGGAGTAGATGAAAAGACAGCGACAGAGGATGCCTGTAAAATCGAACACGATATAAGTGAAAGGTCTTTTTCGGCAATTAAAAAGCACATTTCTGAACATCAAATCAACAAAAGCTGATGAAAAAGTTAAACTATTTATTTTTAGCTATTTTTCTTTCGTATGTAGTTAAATATTTTGAAATGCAGCTGCAGTTATGAATAGGGGGTTATCGGTATTGACCGATAACCCCCTGGTTTGTATAATGTAATATTTATATAGATTATTTTTTAGTAGTTCTCTACTTTTCTTTCAAAGTGTGCGCGTGGGTGAGCACATACCGGACATTCTTCCGGAGCTTCATTTCCCATGTGGATGTAGCCACAGTTGTTACATTTCCATCCAAGAGATGCGTCATCTTTGAATGTCTTTCCAGCTTTGTAGCTTTCCAGTAATTTGTTGTAACGTGCCTCGTGAGCGGCCTCTACAGATGCAACCCCCTCGAATTTCACTGCAAGGTCTTCGAATCCTTCTTCTCTTGCTTCTTCAGCCATGCGTTTGTACATGTCTGTCCACTCGAAGTTCTCTCCAGTAGCAGCGTCGATTAAGTTTTCTTCTACAGAACCGATTCCATGGAACTCTTTGAACCACATTTTAGCGTGCTCCTTTTCTTGGTTTGCAGTTTCCTCGAAGATGTTAGCCATCTGTACAAATCCTGCTTTTTTAGCGGCGGAAGCGTAGTATGTGTATTTGTTGCGAGCCTGAGACTCACCGGCAAATGCTTCCATTAAGTTTTTCTCTGTTTTTGTTCCTGTGTATTTAGACATTTTATAATCCTCCTTTATAATACACGCCCCTGCAAATTTGCAGAGGCGATATTTTTTAAGTGTATCTTATGCGAAGTAACGTTTCAAAAGTCCTTCGAATGCTTTGCCGTGTCTAGCCTCGTCTCTTGCCATCTCATGAACGGTATCGTGAATAGCGTCAAGGTTCGCAGCTTTAGCACGTTTTGCAAGATCAAATTTGCCTGCTGTTGCGCCGTTCTCAGCGTCAACTCTCATCTCAAGGTTTTTCTTTGTGCTGTCTGTTACAACTTCACCAAGTAACTCTGCGAATTTAGCAGCGTGCTCAGCTTCTTCCCATGCAGCCTTCTCCCAGTATAATCCAATTTCCGGATAACCTTCTCTGTGAGCAACTCTAGCCATTGCAAGATACATACCAACTTCAGAACACTCTCCTTCGAAATTAGCTCTTAAATCTGCAGCAATGTCCTCGCTTACACCTTTAGCAACACCTACAACGTGCTCGGCAGCCCATGATTTGTCACCTGTCTGCTCTTTGAATTTCTCTGCCGGAACTCCACACTGTGGACATTTCTCCGGTGCGGCATCTCCTTCGTGAACATAACCACATACTGTACATACAAATTTCTTCATAGTTATTATCTCCTTTTTAATATAAATTTTATTGTTTTTAATATTAGTAATTATTACTGATATTAAAATAACATAATTATAAAAGAATGTCAATCGTTAATTGTTGTTTTTTTTCTTAAACAGTTTGGACAGGTTCCGGTAAATAAGGCTGTATGGGAGTCGATTGTGCCATCAAAATGCTGCTCCGCCAGAAAATTCAGGTGATGGATATGCTCTGCTCCCAGCTCAAGGTCAAATACATCGCCACATGTACTACATACAAAATGATAGTGTGGTTCTGTACACCCGTCAAACCGATCTCCGCCATAAGGTGTGGTAATTTTTTTCGCATCTCCGGTGTCAGACAGGAGATTCAGATTACGGTATACAGTTCCAAGGCTTATGTGGGGAAACTGTTCTTTCAAATGAAGATATACCATATCAGCGGTAGGGTGCTCGGTTGTATTCATTAGATATTCTTTAATAGAAGCTCTCTGCCTGCTGTATTTTAAGGTGGCCATCGTTACACTCCTTTCAATAATAGTAATGATTATTAAAATGAGTATAAAACAGAAACCGTCATGTGTCAACATCTACTTATAGTATGTAACAATTTGTAATAAAATACAATAAAATAAATGTAAAATTTTACCATAAAACCAAGAAAAATAAATGTAAAAATAGGTGAATACATACTTGACTTATGGTGAAAATATTTATATAATAATCGCGTAACATATGTAACAATTCTGTAATATTTACAAAAGATAAGAAAACATAAAGGAGGGAGTTTATGGATTCTATTCTTAAAAAAGGATTGTTTCTAGTTACTTTTTCAGGAGCCGTATTGGCGTCGCCGTTGACGGCGCGAGCTGCGGAGGGCGAGAAAGTTTTGCCCGGCGTGGGAATTGAAGAGGTACTAAGTGACTGTTATTCTTCGGGAAAGGAGATACAGGTAGAAGATTATCTGGTACCGACTGAAAAGGGAGAGTATTTAGATATGGCGTTTGCCAACGTACACACATTTCTTTATATAAGAAGTGAGCCTACAAAAGATAGCGAATGGGTAGGCAAATTATACCCGGATTACGCTGCTGAGATCAAGGGACCTGTCGGTGAGTGGACCAAGGTGAGATCCGGCGATGTAACCGGGTATGTTTGTTCCAAGTACATTATAATAGGAAACAACGCAGAAAAAAAGGCACAGAAAATGGTGGAAAAGCTCCGTACAGAAAAGCAGAAGGAGAAAAAAACGGAAGAAGAGACACAAAAAGAACCGCAAAAAAATTTGGAAGACGATGTAGAAGAACATGTAGAAGAAAACCCGGAAGTCGATATTGAAATAGAACTGGCGGAATCCTTTACCTATGCAGAATCCCGCGAAGAGGAAGAAGCAAGGTTGAAAAAGGAAGCCGAGGAGCGGAAGAAACGGGAAGAGGAAGAACGCAAAAAAAGAGAGAAGGAAGCGAAAGAAAAGGCAGGAACCGGACAGGCAGTTGTGGATTATGCACGTCAGTTTTTGGGAAACCCTTATGTGTGGGGTGGGACAAGTCTGACGAATGGAGCGGATTGTTCTGGATTTGTACAGTCTGTATTTAAGCATTTCGGGATATCTCTTCCGAGAACGTCGGGGGAAATGAGAAATTCCGGAAGAGCGGTCAGCTACAGTGAAGCAATACCGGGCGATATTGTATGCTATGAAGGGCACGTGGGTATTTATGCAGGAAATGGCGAAATTGTGAATGCCTTGAATCAAAATTCTGGAATTGTAATGACGCCGGCCACATATACTTCCATTATTACTGTCAGAAGACTTATTTAGAGAATTAGATAATTTTACCGGGTGGATATTTTATATATCCGCCCGGTTCGATTATACAAAATGTACAAAAATGTAAAAAATTGGAAAATCTTGGAAAAAGAATTTATCCAAGTTATCCACATTAAAAATGGCGAAAACAGTGGAAAAAGTGGTGTTTTTAAATAATTATCCACATTATCCACATTAAAACCCCGAATTTTGGGGGATTATTCTAGGTAAATAAAAGAACGAGTGTTTTGTGGACTTATTATAAAAATGGTTTTTTGTCGAAAAAAAGGGGAAATGATATTGACATTTGAGAAATCAAAAATTATGAGGAAATTAAATTAAAATGTTTACACAATGATTAAAAACAGCTATAATAAATAGCATTGAAAGGAAAAGGAGGCGTTACACATGGCATATGTTACAAAGGATATGACGTTTGGCGAATTGCTTATGACATATTACGATAAGTGTCCGAAGATTGTAGATGATTTGATGGAACTGGGTATGGGATGTATCGGATGCCCGCATTCACAGATGGAATCTATCGAGCAGGGCGCTATGGGGCATGGAATTGATCCGGATCTTTTGATTGCAAAGCTGAATGCGACCATTGAAGCAAGTCAGACAGAATAATATGATCTTGGGGGGGAAACCCCAACTATGATAAAAACAGGCTGTGGACAAGAGGTCCGCAGCCTGTTTTAGTGTGTGTCTTGTTATTCAGTTTTAAATAGCTGCCAGTTTTTGTACGGCATCGTTTGCTATAAGGATTTCACAGTGCTCCTCTAAAAATGCCAGAGCGGCGCCGCCGGCTTTCTCCAATGTTCCGTATTCTGTCAACATATTACAGATTCGGTTAAAATCATTATCAGTATGCTCAGACTGTGATAATGCCAATATAAAAATATCTTCGGCGTGATCCTTATACAAGGTATTGGAACCATGATACATTGTTTCAAGCAGGCGGGATGCCTGGAGTACATTATCCATTGTAGGGAATGAGAACAGGCGAAGAGCCGGTATTGTCGGTTTTTCTTTTTTGACTTCTTCGGGGGTGGATTCATCAGGAGAGGATTGTATTGTGTTCAGGGATTCCATTTTCTCCTTCATCTTCCCCAGCAGGTCTAAAAGAGTCTCGGCACCTGCTAATTTGTCCGGTGCTTCGTTTTTCTTCGCATTTGTTTCACCATCAGGAGACGGTGAAAATTTTGAAAACCGGGTATCTAACTCTTCCGGATCTTCGACTTTAGTGATTATCAGCACAATCGAATCGGAGGAAGCCGGGATGGCTTCAATCATTAGAGGAATATCCTCTGCTTCAAATCCAAATTCATAGGCTGCCTGTTGCATCATATCATGGAAAAGTGACTTTGCTTTTTCGGTTCCATATGCCAGTTCGCTTAATTGAAGCTGGCGTTCGGCCAGATCGGCACGAGTAAGCGTACATCGTATCTGATTATCGCTGATTTTCTCAATCTTCATATTCATCACTTCCTTCTAGTTTAGTATAGCATAGAATAATTCGGATGTTAAATAAAAATAATATAAAATGAAAAAAAATACTTGCCATCCGGAGTTCTTTCAGATATAATTGACCATACTAAAAGATAGTTTTCCCTGATAACTGTGTTTAAAACTTTTTAAACAAAATCTTTTACAAAACAATCAGAAAAGCATTTCAAATCAATAATCAATAGGAACAATCAATAGAAATTCAGATGTAACAGTCATTTTATGTCGATTCAGACATGAAAACCAACAGAAACTAAGGTAGAACAATCAGGACGATCAAGACAATCAAGACAATCATTATACAGCAATGCAAAGCTATCTTTTTGGCCGAGGCGTACAGAGTAAGAGTGTATCACAGCATTTTCTTTTGGAACCGTTTGACGCGGAGGCACATAGTTATCGGGATTGTATTGAGAAGGAGGAAGTCCATGGAAGACCATCAGGAACAACAAACCCACAGTTTGTTTACAGAGTTGACAGACTATGAAGAAAAGGGAGTAGACATATTACTGGATGGTCTGCCCGCAAGTCCCCTGCAGATTGTGCAGGCACATATTATGCGGGAAGACGTGATTTATATGCGGGATTATGTATTAAATGATAAGGGAGATGTAAAAGAGTTATGCTTTTACAATGTGGATACTAAAAATAAAGATGTAAATACCCCTCAAATAACGTAATAGTTCAGTCCGCGCCATATGCTGATGATAACATACAGTCTGTTGCAAGCAAGCTTGCACATCCTGTCTGTTATATCAGCGCATGGCTGAATAGTTACCCAAATATCATAAAATGTAGAAATAAGTAATGACTTGGAGCAAGTGTTTTGTTATAATAAGGGCGAGTAGGAGGTGCAGTATGGAAGAAAGAGATAGAATAAACCGCACACGCCGCCCGGCAGGAGAACAACCGAGGAGAAGACCACCGTCATCGGCGCGTCGGAGTCCGTCTGGCAGAAGGCTGCAGTCAAAGAGAAGAAGACAAAGAGATTTGTATTTGAAGATGATTCTTTTAATTATATTATTGATAGCGGCAGCGGTAGGTATATTTCTATGGAAGAAATATAGTCCATCCAAGGAATCGGCTGATTTAAAGAAATATTATGGAATAGAAAAAGAAGGTCAGTTAGCTGTCATAGTGAATAATGAAGTGGTTGAGCCACATGGAATGATCGATGACGGGAAGGCTTATATACAATATGATGTTGTGAGAAAATATATCAACAGCAGATTTTATTGGGATTCGGGAGAGAATGTCCTGTTATATACACTTCCGCGGGATATGGTATCCGTAGAAGTTGGAAGTAAGGATTATATGGTATCCAAGGACAAGAAGAGCGCAGAATATGTCATTTTAAAGACAGAAGGTAATAGCGCATACATCGCTTTGGATTTTATTCAGCAGTATACCGATATCGATTATGAAGTGTATGATGATCCGAGGCGTATTATGATCGTCGGCGACTGGGGTGAAACAAAAGTTGCGAAAGTGAAGAAGAATACGCAGGTTCGTCAGCGGGGCGGAGTGAAAAGTCCGGTTCTTACAGAGATTAAGAAAAAAGATGAAGTTACAGTTATCGAAAGTGAGGAAAACTGGAAAAAGGTTCGTACCAAAGATGGATTTATCGGATATGTAAAGAAAAACGCGTTGAAAAAAGAAGAGACAAAGATGTTCTCAAGAGACTTTAAAGAGGAAGAGTTCACAAGTATTAAAAAAGACTATACGATTAACATGGCATGGCACAATGTAACCAATAGCAGCGCTAACAGCGGAGTGCTTGAAAAGATAGCAAACAGTAAAGGGCTTACGACAATTGCGCCTACATGGTATCACGTCAAAGATACGGAAGGAAATCTGGAATCCATATCTTCCGCAGAATATGTGAACTATGCGCACCAGTCCAATATTGAAGTATGGGCTGCGGTGAGAGATTTTGACGGAGGAATCAATTCTTACGAGGAGTCTTTAGAATTTTTAAGCTCTACGTCGAAGAGAGAGAAACTCATTAATCAGTTGATCGCCGAGGCGTTACAGGTAGGCATCGATGGAATTAATGTGGATTTTGAAAAAATATCAGAAGAATGCGGCGAGCACTATATCCAATTTATACGCGAGTTGTCTGTGAGATGCCGCCAGAATAGTCTGGTTCTGTCTGTGGACAACTATGTTCCAAAGGGATATAACATGCAGTATGACCGTAAAGAACAGGGAATTGTAGCAGATTATGTAATAATTATGGGTTATGATGAGCATTTCGGCGGTTCACCGGAAGCAGGACCGGTATCATCTTATAACTTTGTGAAAGAAGGTATCGAAGAGACATTGAAGGAGGTTCCGGCTGAAAAAGTAATTAGTGGTATTCCGTTCTTTACACGTTTGTGGAAAGAGATTCCAAAGAGCGAGCAGGAGCTGGCAAAACAGGAGGGAACAGAAGAGGGAGAATACCCGATGAAAGTTTCAAGTGAAGCACTTGGTATGACTGCAGCAGAATCTGTCGTGACAGGGTCAGGGGCAGAACTTACCAGAGATGAGAATGCGAAGCAGGATTATGCAACATGGACATCCGGAAATGAAACTTATAAAATCTGGATGGAAGATGAGAAGTCTATTGAGGCAAAACTCAAACTCATGAAAGATCATAAGCTTGCAGGTACTGCGGCATGGGCACTGGGACAGGAGAAGAAATCGACCTGGGAACTGATATTAAAATATGTAAACTAAATATAATATAAAAAGTCTCCGGCAGACATATATTGAACAAATATAGTTTGTCAGGAGGCTTTTTTGAAGAAAAAAATTGAACTGATCGTGTTGATCCTGATAATTGCAGGGCTTATATGTCTTAGTAAAAATCTGGAAGAGCGTGTATCATCGGAAAAAGTAAAGTCAAAAAAACAGACGGTGGTTCTCGATGCAGGACATGGAGGAATGGATTCCGGTAAAGTAGGGGTAAATGGCGCATTGGAAAAAGACATCAATCTTGTGATTGCCAAAATGGTCAAGAAGGAGTTGGAGAAAAAAGACATCCGCGTGATTATGACGAGAACAAAAGATGAATGTCTCGCCAAAGATTCGTCCGGTAATCAGAAAATACAGGATATGAGGGCAAGGGTGGAGTTGATCAATAAAAGTAAGCCTGTAATGGCAGTCAGTATTCATCAGAACAGTTTTCATCAGTCGAATGTAAAAGGAGCGCAAGTCTTTTATTTTAAACATTCAGACAAAGGAGAAAAAAATGCCGTTATTATGCAGGAGATTTTGAGGAGTGTGGATGTGGGAAATACGAAAGAGCCAAAAGCAGATGATACCTATTATTTGTTGAAAAAAACGGAAGTTCCGATTCTAATTGTTGAGTGCGGTTTTCTAAGTAATCCCGAGGAGGCTGAAAAATTATCGGGAGAAGAATATCAGAAACAGATGGCAAAAGGGATTGCAGAGGGAATCCTTGCTTGTCTGCAAGATTAGAGTGTAGTATAATAAATTACATGGAGACAATAATAAGAAAAGTAGAAAAAAAACAACTGGATAAAGAGTCTGTCCGTATGGCGGGAGAGTTTCTGCGGCAAGGCGGTCTTGTGGCATTTCCTACGGAGACGGTGTATGGATTGGGAGCAGATGCATTAAACGAAAAGGCGGCAGAAAAAATCTATGCCGCCAAAGGAAGGCCGTCTGATAATCCGCTGATCGTTCACATTACGAAGATGGAGGAATTAGAAGCAATCACCGCATCGGTTTCCCGGGAGGCAGTTCTTGTGGCAAAAACATACTGGCCGGGTCCTCTTACGATGATTTTTGAAAAAAGCGATAAAGTTCCTTACGGAACGACTGGAGGGCTTGATACAGTTGCCGTTCGTATGCCGAGCAACGAGATTGCAAGAGCTGTTATTGAGGCTGGAGGCGGTTATATTGCAGC
>CAJTRE010000020.1:0-36557 GCA_910578495.1 uncultured Dorea sp. | reverse complement strand
AATACATCGGGAAGGCCAAGTCCTACAACCGCTCATCATGTGGAGGAAGATTTGGCTGGGAAGATTGAGATGATCGTAGATGGAGGGGCGGTAGATATTGGCGTAGAGTCTACGATTCTCGATATGACGGTTACACCTCCGATGATTCTGCGTCCGGGGGCAGTCACAAAAGAGATGCTGGAAGACCTGATTGGGGAGGTAGCAGAAGATATTACCGTCATTGATCCTAAGAGTAAAGTAAAACCCAAAGCTCCGGGAATGAAGTATCGGCACTATGCGCCCAAAGCAGAGCTTTGTATTGTAGAGGGCGCGATAGATAAGGTTGTGTCTGCCATTAATGCTATGGCAAAAGAGCAGACGGGCAAAGGATATAAGGTTGGGATCATCGGAACGAAGGAAACGATTGACCGATATGAGTGCGGGGATGTCAAGTCTATCGGAACAAGGGAAGATGAAACGACGATAGCTACTCATCTTTATGGGATTTTGAGAGAGTTTGATAAAGATAAAGTAGACTACATATATAGTGAGTCATTTACCGCAAGCGGTATAGGAAGCGCTATTATGAACCGTCTGTCTAAGGCGGCGGGACACTATATCATAAATGTATAAGGTCAGGTAAGGAGGATAAAAATGGCAAAAGTACAGGTTATGGATCATCCGTTAATTCAACACAAGATAAACTATATTCGCAGGGAAGAAGTCGGCTCCAAAGAATTTCGTGAGATTGTAGGAGAAATCGCTTCTTTGATGTGCTATGAAGCGATGAGGAATCTGAAGCTTCAGGACGTAACAATTAAAACTCCAATCTGCGAGATGACGGCAAAGGAGCTTGGTGGAAAGAAGCTGGCAGTAGTTCCGATTTTAAGAGCCGGTCTTGGAATGGTGGATGGAATACTGAATATGATTCCAGCGGCAAAGGTAGGTCATATAGGATTGTATCGTGATCCGGATACATTTGAACCCATAGAATATTATTGCAAACTTCCATCAGATTGTGAAGAGAGAGAAGTGTTTGTTGTCGATCCGATGCTTGCAACCGGAGGTTCTAGTGTGGCGGCGCTTCAGATGTTGAAAAATAAGGGCGTGAAAAATATCCGTTTCATGTGTATTATTGCGGCTCCGGAAGGTGTAGAGCGTATGATAAAGGCACATCCGGATGTGGACCTCTATATTGGAGCGTTAGACGAGTGTCTGAACGAACACAAATATATTGTTCCGGGGCTTGGAGACGCGGGCGACCGTATATTTGGTACAAAATAAAGAAATGGGAGGATGTTCCAATGGCGGACAAAAGAGAGGATTATATTACCTGGGATGAGTATTTTATGGGGGTTGCAATGCTTTCGGGATTGCGCTCCAAAGATCCGAGCACACAGGTGGGCTGTTGTATCGTGAGTCAGGATAATAAAATATTGTCTATGGGATATAACGGACTTCCGAAAGGCTGTTCGGATGATGAGTTTCCATGGACAAGGGAGGGAGAGAATCCATTAGAGACAAAATATGTTTACACAGTGCACAGTGAATTGAACGCGATTTTAAATTACCGGGGCGGCAGTCTTGAGGGTGCGAAGCTTTATGTATCTTTATTTCCCTGTAATGAATGTGCAAAGGCAATCATACAAAGCGGAATTAAAGAAGTAATTTTTGACAGTAATAAATATGTAGATACGCCGTCTGTACAGGCGTCCATGCGGATGTTTGATGCGGCAGGAGTGCGTTATCATCAGTATCATAGAAGTAACCGGATTATACAGATTGAATTGTAAACCGGATAAAAAAACCGGAAAGACTTGGAAATTACAAGTCTTTCCGGTTTTTAGTCTGCTTTGGCTTGCCGCAAAAGAAAGCAATAACGCATCCAGGCAGCGTTGCTTTCATAGATGTAGCAGTCAATCAGGTCAGGATCAGAAGCATTTTGAAAATTGTTATATGCATCGTCAATGTCCTGCTTTGCCTGTCTGATTTCTTCCAAAAGCGGTTTGTTTTTTCGGTCTGTGGGGCGTTGTAAGAATCGTTTCATACATGTACCTCTTCTTCCCTGAAATGTTTAAAGTTATCTATAGTATGGACAGATTGGGGGAATAAAATACAAAAGAAAAGGATATATATGGATATAGAAAGAGGAAAGAAGGAATTCATATGCCGGAAAATCGCTCAAGTGTCGTTGTTAATTTTTTTATACGTGCAATTATTGGCTTTGCAATGATATTTTTTATCAATCAATTTTTAATTTCACAGGACATCAATGTACGTGTGGGTATGAATCCGGCGACTTTTGTGACCTCGGGAGTCTTAGGAACGCCGGGAGTTGCCCTTTTATACGGAATTTCTTTTTATCAAGGGTTTTGATATATGGTTATATCTGGTAACAAACGCTGCAGACATAGGTGTCCGGAGCGTTTACAGCCTGCACACGCCAGTTAGAATAGTCGTTTGAATTTCCGATAATCTGATATAATGCCGCATGGATATCCTGTCGGTCTAATGGTTTCACGAGAAAGGAGTCTGGGGATAAGGAAAATCCGCCGCCAAGTCCTTTCAAAAATGCCTCCCGAATCGTCCAATAGCGGAAAAACAAAAGTTCCCGGTCGTTTTCTTCCATTGAGGAAAATATGTGGAACTCCGCAGGATGAAAGAAACGTTTAATAATCTTTAGGCTGTCTATGGATATGCGGGGCTTTTCAATATCAATTCCGATAGGTCCGTCAGGGGAAAATGCAAGGACGATCCATTCTCCTGAATGTGAAAGATTAAAATTTATTGGAAATGGCAAGTTATCATTCGCAAGAAACGGTTTTCCGTAAGGACCTGTTTCAAAACATAGTTTTTCTGCCGGGTAAGAAAGATAACGCCCCAGCAGATGTCTTAACATAGAATGTCCAATCAAACTGCGGTTTTGGTCGCTTTCTTTCTGAAAGTGTCCGAGCTGCTTTTTTTCTTCCGGATTCAGGAGAGAAAAATACATGCGGATGTCATAAGTGTCAGCAAGAGAGAACATCCATACATGAATCTGGCCGGTATGGAGCGTTCGAGAAACAGGAGCGTTTATCTCTTTCAAAGTAAAAGTAAGTATATTCATAGGGAATCCTTTCGGGAAATCAAAACTGTCATTTTTAACGATAATTCATTATAACTTTTGTGAAAAGGTTTGAAAAGGAGAAAAAACGAAAATATTTCAGTGGATTATGTGGAGAAAAAATTTGACGGATTTTGGTAAGGATTCACAAAGATGTTTGGATTTGTGCTTAGGGTATAGACAGAAAGAAAAAGAGGGGTTATAATCGTCCTACAAGTCGCACAGAGGACTTGTATCTGATTGTTTTATCTATTGATAGTTTCATTTAGTTCAAGAATTTCCAGCTGTTTCGGCAGAGAATTCAAGGGAAGAAAGGCAAAAGAAGACGTATAGGATACGGGAGGTACATTATGTGAGCAGTAAAAATTTAATCATTTGTGATTCGGAAGAAGAATATGCACAGGCGTTGGCAGTGTATTTGATGCAGAAGAAAGAACTTGCGGTTCAGGTTCAGGTGTGCAGTACCATGAGTCAGTTAAAAGTCCTGGCTAAAGAGACGCGGATACATCTTCTTTTCCTGTCCGCTGAGTATAGGAAAGAGGATAGAAGCCAGATAGAAGCAGGGAAAGTATTCTTACTTTACAGCCACAGGGATGTGAGAGCGGGAGAAGGAGAGAGTCTCTTGTACAAATATCAGTCTGGCAGACAGATTATGGCGGAGCTTATCCGGGAATGTGGACTTCAGGAAAAGGAGGAAGGTATCTTCTGTAAATCCGGGAGGAAAAAGGCGGCAAAGGTGATAGGAATCTTTTCACCGGTACACCGCATTGGAAAAACGGAGTATGGACTGAAATTGGGCGAGGATCTGGCAGTTTCCAGAAATGTACTGTATTTGAATCTGGAACTGTATGGAGGAATCGACGGACATTTTGAGGAAGGGGAACAGACGCTTTCGGATGTGCTCTATTATGCGAGACAGGAAAAAGGCAATCTGGGACTTTTGCTTACAACCGTTGTGAGACACCGAAAAAAACTGGATTATATACTGCCCATGCCGGTTGCAGAAGACATGAAAAGTATCAAAGCAGAAGAGTGGGTGGAACTTGTCCGAAAAATTCTGGAAGAGAGTATTTATGAGGTGCTGATTCTGGATATTGACGAGGGAATCCCGGAAGTGTTAAAGCTTCTTAATATCTGTACGGAGATTCATATGCTGTGGCTTAAAGATCGCTGCGGTGAAGCGAAGATTCGACAGTTTGAGCGGGAGGCAAGCCTGCTTGGTTATGAAAAGGTTCTAAGGAAGGTGATTAGAAAGGAGTGTTATGATCGAGGCAGAGCAACTACATGCAAGGATTCTTGAGGAGCTGGATCTGTCGAAAGAAGTGGAAGATGAAGAATTGACAAGGATTATCTATCGGGTATTGCAGGAGGCAGGAGAGAGAGAATACATTCCGCTTGGAATGAGGACTGCTCTTGGAAAGGAGTTGTTTAACGCTTTTCGGAAACTGGATCTTTTGCAGGATTTTCTGGAGGATGACGATATTACCGAGATTATGATCAATGGTACGCAGAATATCTTTTTTGAGCGGAACGGGCGAATCTGTCAGTCGGACAAGCGGTTTGTTTCCAGAGAAAAACTGGAAGATGTGATTCAGCAGATTGTGGCAGGTTCTAACCGTCTGGTCAATGAAGCATCTCCCATTGTAGATGCAAGACTTACAGACGGTTCCAGAGTAAATGTGGTTTTGTCTCCGGTTGCATTAAACGGGCCGATTGTGACAATCCGAAAGTTTCCACAGGAGTCTATTACTATGAGAGAGCTGATTTCTTGGCATTCTATCAGCGAGGAGGTCGTAAGTTTTCTATCCATGCTTGTCAGGGCAGGATATAACATATTTATCAGTGGCGGGACAGGTTCCGGTAAGACCACGTTCTTGAATGCGTTATCGCAGTATATTCCAAAGGATGAAAGAATTATAACGATTGAAGACAATGCGGAGCTGCGTATTCTGGATGTGCCGAATCTGGTAAGTCTGGAGGCAAGAAACGCAAATGTGGAGGGGACGGGTGCAGTAACGATTCGTGACCTTATTAAGTCGGCGCTTCGTATGCGCCCGGACCGGATTATTGTAGGAGAGGTTCGTTCGGCAGAGGCAATTGATATGCTGCAGGCGTTAAATACCGGACATGACGGAAGTTTAAGTACCGGCCACGCCAACAGTCCCTATGATATGTTGAGCAGATTAGAGACAATGGTTCTGATGGGAATAGACATTCCGCTTCCGGCAATCCGCAGACAGATTGCTTCGGGGATAGATATTATTGTTCACCTTGGGCGGCTTCGGGATAAGAGCAGAAAGGTTTTGGAAATCAGTGAAGTGATGGAGTACCGGGAAGGTGAGATCAAACTGGAGACGCTTTATATATACGAAGAAACAGGAGAGGAGAATGGGAAGATTCAAGGAATTTGGAGAAAACATAAGGAACTTACACACGCCGAAAAGCTACTGGCAGCAGGGTATTTCCATAAGGGAGAAAATGCTGATGCAGGTTAAGGCAGGAGGGCTTACGTTCCTTACGGCGTGGCTGTATTATCGTTCGGCATGGGCGCTTCCAATATTGCTTCCGTATTGGATATGGAATTATAAAAACATGGAGAAAGACTGCATCTATAAGAAGAAAACAGAGTTTTTGACGCAGTTTAAAGAAATGATCCAAAGTATGGCGTCCGCTCTTAATACGGGATATTCTGTAGAAAATGCGGTGAAAGAAACGCAGAAAGAATTACAGCTTTTATATGCGAAAGATAGTATTATTTGTCGAGAAATGGCAATCATTGTACGACAATTACGGGTTCAGATTCCGATGGAACAGATTTTAGAAGAATTTGCAGAAAGGGTACGGATGGAGGACGTGAAGAATTTCTCAGCAGTATTTTCAGCGGCTAAAAGAAGTGGTGGAGATATGATTGCTATTATCCAAAATACGGTGGAACAGATGAGTGGCAGGATAGAGGTAAAGCGGGAAATCGACACTCTTTTGGCGGCGAAACGCTATGAGTTTAAGGTGATGTCAGCGATTCCATATATTATTATCGCGTATATGAGCCTTAGTTTTCCGGAATTTATGTCCTCTTTGTACGGTAATGTAATAGGGATTGGAGTGATGACGATATGTCTGGTCATATATATGGGCGCATGTGCGCTTGGTGCAAAGCTGGTCGATATAGAAGTCTGAGTATAGTGACGGCGCTGTTATTTGTTGTGGGAGTGATGTTGTTAATGGCAGATTACAAGTCTTCAAAAGAGGCAATCCACGAAGGGCTTGAGCGAAATTCCTATGGACAGGGCGGCAGGAAGGAAGAACTTGAAGTGTCTTTGGAAAATGGAGAGAAAACAGAGGTGCAGATAGAGATTCCGGAGCGAGCTTACAAGGAGACAGAAGTACAGCCGCTATTCGATAGATGTGAAAAGAAACTGGACAAGCTGGTACTCGGAAGTAATAAGAGTCTGGACAGAATCGAGTCGGATATGAATCTTGTGACGGAGATTTCGGGCGAACCGGTAGAGATCACATGGGAGCTTTCTCGGTATGACGTTATGAATATTTATGGAGAATTACAGAAGAAAGAACTGACAGAAGAGGGAACGCTTCTTACGTTGACAGCGACATTAAGCTATACGCAAGATCAGGAACAGAAAGCTCTCTATGAATGCTCGGCAATGGT
Source organism: uncultured Dorea sp. (assembly GCA_910578495.1). Classification (GTDB taxonomy): domain Bacteria; phylum Bacillota; class Clostridia; order Lachnospirales; family Lachnospiraceae; genus Dorea_D. Next base: position 29,808 of record CAJTRE010000020.1, on the reverse strand, counting down.
ATTTCCAGAGAGAAAAAATCCTAAGGAGAGACAGGCAGGAGAAATAGAGGCGGCTGTTCGGGAAGCAGACGAAAAGACAAGAACAGAAAAAATAATGCCACTACCCAAGAACATTTCCGGTAAAAACGTGAAGTATTACTACCCTATGGAAAACAGAGGATGGATACTAATGACGATGGCGGCAATTATTGGAGTTTTATTGTATGCGTTAGAGAAACAGAACGTGGGAAAAGAATTGCAGGAAAAAGAGCAGCAGATGCGGCTGGATTATCCGGAAGTCATTAATAAGTTTACTTTATTTTTGGGCGCCGGAATGACAGTGAAACGAGCATGGAAGAAGATTGTGACGGACTATGAACAGCAAAAAGACACGTGGGGAGAACGCTGTGTGTATGAGGAGATGAAAATTGCCTGTCACGAGATGGAAAGTGGAATTATAGAGGCAGAAAGCTATGAGAGGTTTGGAAGGCGGTGCGGACTGCAAGAGTATGTGCGGTTCGGAGCATTGCTTTCTCAGAACTTACGAAAAGGGACAAAGGGACTTAGTCAGATTCTAAAGGTAGAGGCGGCGCAGGCGTTTGAGGAACGCAAAGCGCTTGCGAAAAGATTAGGTGAGGAAGCAGGGACGAAGCTCTTAGGGCCAATGTTTCTTATGCTGGCAGTTGTTTTGTTCATCGTAATCGTACCGGCATTTATGTCTGTACGGATGTAAAGAGAAAACGAAAAAGGAGGTATTCAGGATGTGGAGACTACATTATTTACAGAGATTTTTAAAAGAGGAAAAAGGAGTAGGCGTTGTAGAAGTCATTCTTATACTAGTGGGAATATTAACCCCCTATTATGGGGTGGGTATAAGGTGTATAGAGTAAAAACACGTGGATAAATAGAACTGGATATACAGTGAAAGGTGGAAAGTGTGTATGGGGTCAGAGGAAAAAGCAACAAAAGAAGTTGTATTGATTAGATATTATAATGTATTGTTTTATTTATTTTTTAGGTTAGGAATAGATGATTTTAAGATACAATGTCTGGTAAATAGGATTGATGCAGGGGAAAGCATAAGAATGAAACAAATACAGGAATGGTGTTATTGCCATAATATTACATTTAAGACACAATTTATTTATAGAAAAGATTTCCCGTTTAAGGCTAATTTGTGGAATTTATATTCATATTGTAAATTCAAAATAGAATTAATAATGAGGTAGATTATTCAAAATAAATATAAAAAAGGCTTGAAATATTTATATTAGTAAGTTGGAATATGAAGGAACAAATCTTTTTATTTGAAATAGTAAAAATATTGTTTATAAAGAAAGAGTGGTATTATGTTTGGAAAAATGAAAGATATAAAGGTGAGAATTAGTGTAGTAGGCATAAATAGAGGATGGGCTGAAGCAGTAGCGTATAAAGATCTTTTTCGAAAAAAGGAAATTGGAAGAATAGGAATGGCAGTAGAGGGTGAATACGAAATAAAATATTTTCGAGTAAGAGAGGCGGCAAGGCATCAAGGTATCGGTAAAAAGCTTATGGAGAAAATGGTACAGGAGGTGATTAAAGATGGTGGTACCAGTTTAAGTGTATATCCACACTCTGAGCCATATGAGGGTGAAACATATATTAAGAATGAATTATTATATGCGATTTACAAAGAATTGGGATTTGAATTTGTAAAAAAGAATGTCGATGTGAATAGTTCTAATAATAAAATGACGATGTCTCTGAGATGAGTCCCCTTTTATTAATTACAGATTTTTAAGAGTTAAAAAATAAAAATAAACTCTGTACAAAAAAGTGAAAAAGTGATATGATATTTCCATGAAAGAGATTAAAACAAAAATTAAACTCTAAATTACAAGGAGGCATTTGAAATGAGAAAAAAAATTACAAAGGAATTTTTTGAGGCACTAACGGAGGTCGCATTAGAAGCCAAGGGATATGAGGTTCAGATGGATGGTGAAGGATATATCAGGGCTTATACAAATGATATTGAAACTCCTGATTTGCTTATTTATTCTGTAGGGCGTTGTTTATCTAATAAAAAAGCAAAAGAAACAACCATGATCTCCGCAAATGAACGTGCTGTGGAAAAATTAGAAAAACGAACATCAGAAATCGCTGGAAATTTTATTCCGTGTATCGCATTTGGAGTAGGCAAATATGGATATACGGATTCAGAGGTGTGTGTTGTTCCTACTTTTGTTTGGAATAATCAATCTCAAAGAGGTTCTGTTTTTTCTTTTTCAAAAGGAAAATATTATTACAATTATGAAAAAGTAGATAATAAGGTTCCTCAAGGTGCGATACTGAGGACAAAATGGATAGCCAAAGATTTTTGAGAAAAGTTTCATATATCTGAAATGGCGATACGAAACAAGTGTATATAAATGAAAAGATTTTTAAACATATAATGTCTATATAGTATAGAGAAAGAGAGGACGTTAGCTCTCTTTCTCGCTTGGTGTATATGTTGAAATGATGCTTTCTATAAATAAATCAATTATTGTTTGGATAGGGTAACCGGTATTTTGAATAAAATCCAATAAATAGTTATTTAAATTAATTAGACAAGAACAATCGGAAGTATAATTTAAACCTATTTTTTCAAAAATAGATTTGATTATGAGATCGTCCTCTATACCAGCAATTAATGCCTTCAAATATTGTTCTTTTATATATTTAGCATTCATTGAAGGGTGTTCAATATTATATCCAGCAGAAATAATAACATTTTGATAATCTAATCCATTTTTAATTAAAGAGCCAATGTTATTGTCTAATATATATTTTAGCCCAGATTGAGTTTCTTTTGGATTGTCTCCTGGATCGGGACAGAAAATAGGACAATTTTGCTTTTGAGCGAACTCAATTGTATGCATAGATCCACTTTTTCTTTCACATTCCATTGCCACAGTTACTTTGGAAAGTCCAACAATAAGACGATTTCTATTGACGAATCTAAACTTATCAGGTTTTGTTCCAACAGGGTATTCGGAAAGTAATGTTCCATCACATAACAATATTTTTTCAGCCAATTTTCTATTAGAGGCAGGATAGATCATATCGAGACCATGGGCAAGAACAGCAATTGTTTTACCACCCTCAGCTAAACAAGCTATATGTGCTAATCGATCAACTCCAGCAGCTAAACCAGATATGATTGCAAATCCTTCATTTACCCATTGGGGGATTAAATAATTAATAGCATTAAAGCCAAAGCGGGTAGGTTTTCTTGTTCCAATGCAAGCGATAGCCTTTTCGAAATTTCTATTAGGATTTGCACCCTTATAATATACAATGGCAGGAGGATTATCCATGCTCATAAGATTATGAGGATAATTAATTGTTGCGTATAAGGCAGTATGGATTTCGTTTTGCTTATTAATTTGTAAAATAGTTTCGGCAGCTTCTAATGCATTAAGAAGGGAAGAATGATCTTCAAAGATATTTTTGTACTCTAACCATTCTATATTAGTAAGAAAAATATCGGTATTCCCCTCAAATAAATGGATTATAAAATCAGAGTCATATTCAGTTATTGCTTTTAGAAGTAATTCATTTTTAATACCTAATTTATATAGAGCAATATAATATTTTTCCACAGTTAATACTTCCTATTCTAATATAATATTATGAATTAAAAATTTCATATAATTCTGAAACTTCGTCTTTAGCCGTATCATTATAACTAAGAGATTTAATACTGGAATTAATCATATTGTAAGTATAACCAATATTATAGACATCTCCGTTAATTGCATAATCTCTTTTTTGAAATGGCTTTCCGAAGTTTCCTAAAGAGACAAAGATAATTTTGTTAGCTCCTAACTGTTTCAGTAAATTTCGGACGGCGTTAAAAGAATTTCCATGTGTCATATAGTCATCAAATATACAAACATTAAATTTTCCTGATTTCCGTAAAGTATTGATTTTATTTTTGAAATCAGGATTGATACATAGAGTTTTGAATTCTTCTACAGCGCCCATTATAGCACGCTGATCAGTCGAATATGATAAGTGAGCTTTCTGTTTGGGATTTTTTCTTAATAATAAGTTTTCGCCGTATATTAGTTTGCGAGGAATATGTTTGCCTTTTATAATTCTTGTTTGACGCATAAAACCGAAGATATCCTTGTTTAAGGAGCAATCAGAGGAAGGTATCATTCCAAACAATTCAATATCATCAAATAATTTGCTGTTCGTCATTCCCGCAAGAAAATGGTACAAAAGGATATCGTAGTAATTTCTACTTTGACCAAATTTTAATAATTGCTCAAAATGCTCTACCATGTCACGTTCATTTTCTGTTTTTGCTTTATATTTATATCTACCATCCATTAGTGATAAAGCAGTCACATTTGGTTCTATTTCTACTTGTGCATACCAATTTTCGTGGTTATTCAGTGCGCGTATAAATTTAAAAAGTTGTTCAGGGGTATCAACATGTACACCGTAAAATTCGGCTTTTTCTTCTACTGGTATCCATGTAGGAACAATAAAAAGAGAGCGTGTATGTACAGCCATGTGAAAGTCTACTTCTTTACCGCCTATAAATACAAATAAATTATTATGATGACGATTTTGCATAACGAAGTCACGTGCTTTTTCACGTAACCGGAACTTGAAATTCGGATAGCCTTTTTGAGGAGAAAAGTATTCTTTAGCAGAATCGAGTAATTTCTGGTCACGACTAATAAAATAGATATGGTTTTCCTCATCTGAACATAAGTCATTTGCATAATTTAAAAATTGATTACGTGTTCTATGAAGAATTGTATTATCATTTCCGTCAAAAGTTTTTTTTAATAAATCGAGATTACAAAACAGTATCTTTTCCATAGTGTTCCTCCGAGCATTAATAAGTAATTTTATATTATCATAAACAATGGGATTTGAAAATGGCAATTATGTAGATCACAGAGAAGCTTATATTTCTACTGGAAAAGAGGTACATATTTGTTTGAATTCAATTGTTAGGAAATTTGAACTATAGTATAATTGGTTTAATAAGTTTAAAATTGGAAGAGGGAAAAATGAACGAAGTTAGAATACCAAATAATAAAGAAATAAGCATTGTTAAATCAAAGATCAATCAAAGATTTAATAATCAGCGAGATCAAATAAGCTGTGCCTTATGTGGAAAGGAATTAAAGAATCAATCTAGATCTTTTCATAAATCACATACAGTGCCATTTTTTTGTCTTGAAAATATAAAGGGACTTTATAAAAAAAATTATAATGTTTTGAAAGCGGAATATATAGGTTTAAGGACCCCTTTTTCTGATAAAGAATATGTCGGAACGAATAAAGCAGGTGTATTTTATTCAATATGTTCAAAATGTGATCAAGAAAAGTTTAATATTTATGAAAGTGAAAAAGCACTATTAACTATGAAACCGGAAGAGATAGTGGATTCTTTGGCGCTAAAAATATACTTGAATGAACTTTTTAATTCAAGATTGAGAAGTTTCAAAAATACTTTAAATCATTCAGAGTTAACAGATGATCAGATAATAGTTTCTTTTTTTGATAGTATTGGGAATACAGAGGAACCAACCGTTGAAGTTGATATAAGAGATTTTCAAGAAAATTTAGATTTTGCTAAAAGAAGTTTTGAGAACGGATATGGAAATTATAAAATTATTTATCATAATATTTTAGATTATACGGTGCCCATTGCTGCACAGGTTTCAATACCTATATCGCATAATGTTGATTTTACGAAGTTGCAAAATGTGAATGTATTAAATCATAAAACACTGGAAGATTTGTTGATATGTATTTTCCCATTGAAAAAGAAATCAGTAATTACTGTTTTTTATAAAACAGGTGATCGACTAATGAAAAAATATGCTAAGCAATTCCAAAAATTAAGCGAAGAAGAAAAACTAAGGGAAATATTTTATTTGCTGATTAGATACAAAGCATCAAATTACTTTTTCTCACCTTTAATAAAGGACGTTTTGATGGATGAAAATATTAGAGGTGTGTGTAGTATTGAAGATACAGCTGTTAAAATGGGAAATTTTACTATGAATTTAGCGGATTTTGAAAATCAAAATTGGAAACAGAATCTACCTTCAATATTATCAGAAGAATATTCTGTTCAACAATTATTGCAGAAGAAATCTTCAGGAAAATAATATTTTAATATGAATTAAAAGCGAATGGAGATAATAATATATGTGTTACTGCAAGCATAAAAAATATGCTAGAAGCAAAAAGGAAATGATAGCATGGGAAAAAGGATGCTCTGAATATTTGAAAAGCGAAAACGCTTGGAAGTATAGTTTTGATTCAGAATATTCAATGGTAGATTGTGAACAGTCAGTTCTTTCACAACTAATATTTATTAGATTATTTGGAAAAATAATTAAATTCACAAATATAGAAATGGTGGAAGGCGGAAGAGCAATTAGTATTGAAGATAAAAATATAAAAAAAGACTTTTTGTTTGATATTATGCATAACCCTAAAAGTTGTCAACCTCATGAGCAAGCACAGCTTTATGCTTATGGTAAACTGGGATTTGAAAAAATATATCATACAATTGGCAATATGGCTCCGGTACCTAAGACAATAGTTTCAAAAAATTATGGTCCTAATTTACAGCATATTCATAAAGATTTAAATGAACTATGGCCTTGGTTTTTAAAATTTTTACAAGATAATTGGAAAGAGTTTCCCACGGAAGTAGATACGCTAATGTCCTTCAGAGAATATATGACGTATACTTGTCAACAAATATATTTTACTAGAATATTTGATAAAGTATACAAACTATATAATGAGGGAAGGAATTGGGAAGAACTGATTTATGAGTTAGAAAGGGAAAAAATTGAAAAAACTGATACGTTGATATCATTTAATAATTTGTTTAAGGATGAAGAAAGTATTTCAGAAATGGATAGGCGAATAAAGTTTCTCATTGAATTGCGTGGGAAATATATTATTCACTTGCTAAATGATGATAAAAAAATTGATTTTAAGAACTAGAGAAGCCCGGAAAAGAATGCATTGATATCGGTATGGAAAATTTGGGAGAGAGCGACCAGTTCAGAAACTTTGATGTTCATACGGTTGGTTTCCAGCTTGGCATAGGTACTTTTGGACATGGAAATCCCCATCAAGTTCAGCTTTGCAATGACCTGGTCTTGGGTAAGTTTATTCTGATAACGGATAGTTTGGATATTTTTTCCAATATCCATGTCTGGTCTGATTTTCTGCATCATAGAGTCCTCTCGTCTTCTAAATGTTTCGCAATAAAGAAACTTTATATTGATTTTACTGGTTTCACTTTTTATAATGTTTCGTAATAAAGAATTATTTTTAAGAAGGGTGATGTTTATGCACCAGAGAGATATGGAACGGTTTGCTTTTCTGTTCTTATGCGGAAAGCATGACAGGGGCATCCTGCTGGGAAAAGAAAAGATGACGTTTTCTGACTTGGACAGGCTGACCTATATTACAGATTTCCTTGGATTGAAATTATATAATCTGGAAATCTGGAATACTTACTCTGGACAGTTTGCCGAGCAGTTTCAAAGGCTGGAACAGTTATATGATGAGACCAGCAGTATTGTATCTTGGGATCCAACAGAAGCAGATGAACATCTTCATGACCGTTGGATTTGGGATTTCTGCGGTCAGGTACCGGACAGGAAAAGTCGGAAGCAGCTGAAAGAGATTATAAAACAACAGTATCAAGAAAAAGGATTGGTAGATCCGACAGAGACAGACATCGTGTAGGTGCCTGTCTTTTTTTCGCAGAAAATTATGAAAAATAGAGAAAAAATCTTTGGAGGGAGGTGATAGAAAATATGAGTATCAGTATCCATGAATTATTGGCAGTGGCAAGGGAATCAGAGGGCGTGAAAGCAGTGAAAGGTGATGCTATGTTGTGTGAAAAACGGTTTGCACCGTCTACCCGATATATGGTGGAGTTTTTGCTGCTGGAACAGAGCGAACAGTTCGGAAACAAAGGAGAGTATCATAGATGTTTTCTTACGAAGGAATCGTACCACGAGCTGATAGAGCTGCAAAATGTAGGAGTTTTGCGCTTTCAGAGGCGGGCTCTTGTGCTGGAAGGAATACTTCACTATCTTCCTGCCCAGACAGGTTGTCAGGGCAGGGAATAAAAAATTTAACAGGCTGGAAAGAAAAAATTCCAACCGGAACAAATTTCAAACTCTGGGAAGTTCTTTCTCCGGAGATTTTTCTACAGAACAATAGAAGAAGGGAGTGGTAGGAAATGGTGATTGGAATCGATCACGGGTATTATGCCATCAAGACAAAACAAGTGTGTTTCCCTACAGGGATTATCCGCTATGAATATGAGCCTTATACGATGCAGGGTGTTCTTCAGTATCGGGGAGAGTATTATGTCTGCGGGACTGGGCGACAGACCTTAGTAAAAGATAAGACTGCCAATGACAATTATTATCTTTTGACACTGGCTGCACTGGCACAGGAGATTCGGAAGCGGAAAGGAGAGAGAACTGTCAAGGTTGTTCTTGCAGCCGGGCTTCCTCTTGCCGGTTTTGGAAGGGAAAAGCAGAAATTTAAGGAGTATCTGTTTCGAAAGGAACAGCCCGTCCGATTTTTCTACGAAGGGGAACGCTATGAAATCCAGATTGAGGATGTGAAACTGTTCCCCCAGGGGTACTCGGCCCTGGCTCTTTACCCGGAATATTTAAAGGATGAACCGTCTGTTCTTCTCATTGACATTGGGGGCTGGACCGTAGACTTAATGCGGCTTGATAACGCTGTTCCCAATGCATCTACCTGCAGAAGTTTGGAATTGGGAGTCATTCGGTGTATGGATGAGATTCTGGAACAGGTGCGCAGAAACACGGGATTGTCCGTTACAGAAACACAGATCGAGCGTGTGCTGAATGGACAATCCTGCAGTATACCTGTGGAAGTCGTGTCTTTGATTGAGAAACAGGGCAGGATTTATATTGAAAAAATACTGTCTGCGATTACCGAGGCAGGCTTTGATCTGCGGGCAGTTCCTTCCGTTTTCATGGGAGGCGGAGCGGCTATTTTTCAGCGCCGTGTCAGCGAACAGGACCGCTTGTGCCGACCGATTTACCTAACAGACGTCCATGCCAACGCAGCCGGATATGAACGGATTGTGGGGCAGATGAGGACGCTGTGAGCCGCCCGGTATTTTCCTTCCGCCCAAACCTTAAAAATCCGGAGCATGAAAAAGCGTGGCGAATTCTAATGGATGTTCCGGCAGGGCAGAGGAATCAGTATCTGGTGGATGTGATTTTAGAAAAAGAAGAGCGGGAAACCTTGCGGAAACTGATTCAGGAGACTGTTCGGGAAGAACTAAAAAGTGGCGATATGGAACGAATACCAGCACAGGAAAAGGAAGAAATTCCCGATCAGATGCTGGATTTTTTATTTCAGATGGAGCAGGAGTAAAGGGGGTGAGGCCTATGGACAAAGAAAGTATGGCATTGTTGGATCTGCTTGGGTTTTGCATGCATTTGACATGGATTCTTTAGTGGGCATTGTGAATAGCTTTCTTTCAAATTTTGGAGTATGTTGTGTATAACAAAACGAAAGGAGAAACGCAGATGGCAGAAATGAAGAACATATGCGGAAAGATCCCGGTGGAATTACATGAGAAAGTACGAGCCGAGATCGAAGAGAAGGACACGAGTACACAGATATTCATCCAGCAGGTGATTGAAGAACATTTTAACAGACTGGAAGATAAAGGAGAAGAGAGCATGGAAAAAAGAACATTAGCAGTACAGGTCACAGAGGAATTATTCCAGAGAGTCAAATGGGCAGTCGCAAAGGAAGGCATCAAACAGAAAGATTTTCTCATCCGCATTATTGAAAAAGCGGTGGAAGAGGTAGAAGCCAAATGGAAAGAACTGAAACAGCCGGAAGAAACCCCAGAAGCAGACAGACTGGAAGAAGCAGAAGGACCTGCAGAAGAGACCAGTGAAGAAGAGATTACCCAAGAGGGAATCGAAGGGATGGAAGCTGCGGAGGAAGAACCAGACGATGAGAACTTCGAGGAATCCGCACAACTGGAAGAGGAAGAACCAGATTCAGAACTTCCCGAAGATGCAGATGAGGAAGAAGAACTGTCAGAATCCGAGGAAGAAACCGAAGAGATTGCATAATGCCAAATACATAGAACTTAAAAACCAGCAGGTGGTGTGGGAAAGAAAACATGCCGCCTGCTTTTCTCAGCAAAGGAGGTTGATAGCCGCAACCATTCGATTTTTTGATTTATTCAGCGGGATCGGGGGATTCCGGGAAGGGTTAAGACGCGCAGGCGGTTTTACATGCGTAGGGCACTGTGAGGTGGATGCTTATGCGGATAAGAACTACCGATTGCTGTTCGACACAGAAGGGGAGTGGTTTTGTAATGACGCAAGAACAATCGAAACAGAGCGAATGCCAGACTTTGATCTTTTGTGTGCAGGATTTCCTTGCCAGGCATTCTCTATCGCCGGAAAGCGAGGAGGATTTGCAGATGCCAGAGGAACTCTGTTCTTCGAGATTGCCAGACTGGTTGCAGACAAGCGACCTGCGTATTTCATCCTTGAAAATGTTCCCGGACTGCTTTCGCATGACAAAGGCAGGACGTTTCACACCATCCTCAGTACGCTATCTGAGCTGGGGTATGGTGTGGAATGGAAAGTGCTTAACAGCAAGGATTTTGGAGTCCCCCAATCCAGAAAGCGGGTGTATCTTGTCGGATATCTTGATCGAAGATGTGCCGGAAAAATATTACCTTTCCCAACAGCAAATGGAACGCCTCTTGTTCAAGTCCAGACAGGCAGACAGGGGGAACGAATCTACAAAGCCGAAGGGTTAAGCTGTACCCTGACTTCCGGAGCGGGAGGCGTTGGTGGAAAAACCGGATTATATGAGGTTGGTGTTCCTATCAAAGAGAATACCAAGCAGGGATATAAGATGGCGTATCCGGGAGACAGCATTGACCTGGGATATGCAGGAATGAACACCCGGAGAGGGCGTGTGGGGCATCAAATCGCCCATACCCTGACCACAGGAATCCAGCAGGGGACACTTCATTTTGTGGATTTGTCTCCGCCACCTCTGGTGACAGAGCATTGCAGATGTCTGAATACCAGACAGTCCGGCATCCATAATCACAAAGGAGAATGCTCCGGTGTATTAAAAGAGGAAGGTGCCAGAGCAGTGCTGACTCCGGGAAGAGAAGAAACCCGGCAGAATGGCCGGAGGATGAAGGAGCCGGAAGAGCCGATGTTCACCATTACTGCCACAGATAGGCATGGAGTTGCCTATCGGGGCAGAATCCGGAAACTGGTGCCAAGGGAATGTCTGAGACTGCAGGGGTTTTATGACTGGCAGATTGACCGCATCGAACAGGATACTTCGGACAGCCAGCTTTATAAACAGGCTGGAAATGGAGTGACTGTCAACGTGATCGAAGCCATCGGAACGCTTCTTCGGCAGGCAGATGCAGAAATCCGGGCAGAGGATGAAAAGACAAAGAGGTAAGGCAGTATGGCAATTGGAATTCAGAACCAATACTTTGGTACAGAGATTGAGATGACAGGTATTACCAGACAGAGGGCTGCAGAAGCAGTGGCAGAATTGTTTGGAACACGCGCAGTTTATGATGGCGGATATTATCAAACATGGTCTGTGATGGACCGAGAAGGGAAAAAATGGAAGTTTATGTATGATGGCAGTATCTATACACAACGCAGGGAGCGTGGCCAGATGGTTCATGCCGGAAGTGAATATAGTACGGAGATGGTAAGCCCGAAACTTGAGTATTCTGAGATGGGAAAACTACAGGAAGTAGTCAGGTGTCTCAGACATCACCGGGCAAGAGTGAATGAATCCTGTGGGCAGCACGTTCACGTGGATGCCTCAAATCATACGGCAAGGAGCCTGAAAAATGCCATGACGATTATGTATTCGAAAGAGGATATTCTGTTTAAGGCATTGAAAGTGCAGACTTCCAGAGAAAGCAACTATTGTCAGAAAGTACGCCCTATTGTGTTGGAAAAAATCCGCAGGATGCCAAACAGCACCATTTCTATGGAAAAGCTGAAACAGATATGGTACGGAGGCAGGGATGGAAGTCATGATCATTATGACAGTACCCGGTATTATGCCTTAAACCTGCATGCAGTGTTTTCGAAGGGAACGCTGGAATGGCGGTGTTTTGAAAGCACCCTCCATGCAGGAAAGGTGCGGGCAAATATCACCCTGGCGCTTGCCATTTCCGCCCAGGCCATCAATCAGAAATGCACCCAGATGCGGAAAACAGAGATTACAGAAAATCCGGCATTTACCTTCCGTACCTTTTTATTGCGGCTGGGGCTCATTGGACCGGAATATAAAAATGTCCGGGAACATCTGCTTGCCAATCTGGAAGGGGATCGGGCGTGGAGATATGACCGGAGCCAGTACGAATGTTTGAACAGAAATCATCGGGCAGAGGATGCTCGATAGGAGGTAGAGATGAAAGAAACGTATTATTTTGCCTATGGCAGTAACATGAACTTAGATCAGATGGCATACCGCTGTCCGGCTGCTTCTGTAGTAGAGCCTGTCCATTTGGAAGGGTATCGCTTGACATTTTGTGGCAGGGGTAAGGGAAGCGGTGTTGCCACCATTCTGCCGGAAGAGGGAAGTCGGGTAGAAGGAGTACTTTGGAAGATTACATCAGAGTGTGAAAAGAGCCTGGATTTTTACGAAGGGTATCCCCATCTGTATGGAAAGGAGACTGTCAAAGTCCAGGGGAAGGATGGTGTGAAACGGGAAGTGATGGCATATACCATGAATGCCCCGTATAAAGACCAGCCAGCCATTCCCTCTGACCTCTATTTTATGGGGATTGTGGAAGGCTGTCATCAAAATGGGATTTCCAGCCGTTCCATTACCGATGCGTTAAAACGTACAAGACAGGAAGTGGGCAGACAGAAACCCAGTCAAAAGAAAACAGAAGTCAGCAGATAACAAAGCCGCAGGGGAAAGCCTCTGCGGTATTTTTAACGAAAAAAGGAGAATGCAATGAAGAGCAGAAATATCAAAACAAGACTTGCAGCCTTCGGGCTCGCATTGCTCATGGGTCTTAGTCCGCTTGGAAATTTGGCGGATGTCCATGCGGCAGAAAATGAAATTTCACAGAATGCTGTGACAGAAAAAGAAAGTAAGAAAGAATCGGAGCATCCGGTGTCGGAAGTTTCTGAGCAGACAGTGACTGCAGAGGATATCACCAAAGATGTTTCCGACAAGGAATTTATGGCAGAGACCTGCATGGAAGGGATTCAGTATGATCCGGAAAAAGAGGATGTGACTTTGGAACGTATCGAAGCAGAGGATGGCGGTGCGTATCATCCAGACCAGGCAGGGACTTATGTTGCAACTTACTGGGTTATGCCAAAAGATGAGCGTGATGGCTACCCGGTTACTCGTAAGATTATCCTGACGGATACGGAAGGACAGGCCCATGCAGAAGAAAATGGTGGGCAGAAACAGAAAGAGGATACGAAATCCGAAGAAGATTCGGAGACGCCTGTGCAGGAATTTCCGGATGTGGAAGTGACCGTATCCGGAGGGGATGCAGATGCACAGGCAGAAGCGAGAGAATTGGAAGAAAAAATTGAGGAAGGGGAAGTGATGATGCTTTCCGGTGCAGACAATACCTTTACTGCCAGAAGTACGGTACGTCTGGAAAAAGGGGAGGTCATTTATTATCCAAGTTATATTGGAAATTATCTGACCTGCTGGTTTACGGTGAACGGAAAGATTGCTTACTGTCTGGAGTCCCATCGTTCTTCACCGCCAAGTGGAGATTATGTAGCGGAAATTCTGGACAGCAATAAGAATTTGCAGAAAGTGCTGTATTATGGTTATGGTGGCGCCGGGGATATTACCGGAAGTTATCTGTCCGGAAAGACAAAAGAAGAGAAGTATGTGTATACCCATATCGCAGCCAGCTATGCCTATGCAGGCGAGGCAGGATTTACAGGATGTAAGTATGAGGATTTAGTAAAAGCAGGTGTGATTGCTTTCATTGACCATTTGTTTGCCATGGAAGAACCGCCGAAAGGAGAGATTTCTCTTTCTGAGACATCGGTAAAAGCAGTCCGTGACGGAAATGTGCAGAAAACACCGGATATCACACTGTCCGGAGACCATAGAAACTATATATCTGTGAGCGTTCCAAAAGATATTACGGTTTATAACAAGACCAAGGGAACTTCTACAGAGAATGGAAGTCTGCAGATTTACGGCGGGGATACCTTTTATCTGACTGCCCCAATGCTTCATACCGGAAAATATTCCTCCGGGGAACTGCACGGTTCTGTGGGAGAGACTTGGAGAACTTTGGTGTTATCCACCGGAAACAATAATCAGGATATCGGAGTGTTTGAATCGGAAAAGGCCAATCCAGTCAGCTTTACAGTCAACTGGCTGGAGATGACAAGAATTGAACTTCTCAAAAAAGATGCAGATACCAAGAATCCTTTAGACGGTGCAGTGTATGGCATTTATACAGACAGCAAGTGTGAGCATCTTTTGATGGAAATGCCAGCTACCGGGGAAGATGGGAAAGCAGTCAGTGATTATTTCGAAGCTGCCATTAAGACGGTGTATGTGAAAGAAATCAAGGCTCCGGATAAGTATGTGCAGAGTGATGTGATCCATAAGGTGGATGTAAAAGCAGGGAAAACCGTTCTGATCACAGCAGAGGATGACAGAGTAAAAGGGGCTGTCCATATCAAAAAGATTGATAAGGAAACACAAGACTTTCTTCCGCAGGGAGACAGTGCCCTTGCAGGAGCGGTGTATGGTCTGTATGCCAGAGAGGACATTGTACATCCAGATGGGAAAACAGGTGTGTTGTTTAAAAAAGACAGTCTCATCGCCCAGGGTGTGATCAAGGAAGATGGTACTCTGGAATTTTCAGAACTGAATCTGGGAAAAATGTATGTCAAAGAGATTGCGCCACCGGAAGGTTATACGGTAGATGCCACGGAGTATGAAGTGAACCTCACCTATGAGGGACAGGAAGTGGCAGAGGTTACAAGAGACCTGACGGTACAGGAACAGGTAAAGAAACAGGCTTTTCAGCTTATCAAGATCAGTGAGGATGGAGATCAGACGGAAACAGACCTTGTGGAAGGGGCAGGATTCAAAGTCTATCTGGTGAGCAGTCTTTCTAAAGTAGAGAGCGGGGAATTACAGCCATCCAATGGAAACCAGTTTACTGCAGAGGATTTCCGAGGATATGATTTCAGTAAGGAAGAGGTTGCAGTGACCTATGTGGATGGCAAGGCGGTTCCAGTACCGGAACTCATCACCGACAAAAAGGGGTATGCCATCAGCCCAGAACTTCCGTATGGTCTTTATGTTGTAGAAGAAAGTACGGTGCCGGAGAATTTGAAAGCCATTGCTCCGTTTTTAGTAAAGGTAGATGAGGACAGCAGAGAACCTATGGTATGGAGAATCTTTGATGATCGTCCATTTGAATTTTTGTTGAAGATTGTGAAAAAGGATGCACAGACAGGAAATCCGGTTTTAAAAGCAGGCGCATCTTATAAAATCTTTGATATGGAAAAAGAGGAATATGTAGAGCAGACCGTATTCTATCCGAAGAAAGAGACTATCAGTGTTTTCAAGACCAATGAGGAAGGCTATTTGGTAACACCGGAAGAACTGAAATGTTCTACTTACCGGATTGAAGAAGTGAAAGCACCGGAAGGCTTTGTAAGACAGGGATATGAGATGTCTTTGTACGATGGAAAAGAACTGCTTTCTCCATTGGAAGTGACTGGAAAAGGTACTTATAAGGAAAATCCGAAAGAGGGCATCGTGATCAAGGTTTCTTCTGACAGCGCCCATCAGATCGATCCGGATACCGGAGCAGTCATCGTGGAAGTCGAGCAGCCAAATGATGAACAGGTGGGAAGCCTGACATTAACGAAAACCGGGGAACAGCCAGTAGAGGTGAAGGGAGATTCCCTGCTTGCAAAGGCAAAGAGACTGGCAGGAAAGATCAAAGATGCAGTGAGCGGAGAGGATACCGATACCGGGGTGTTCCATGACTTTGTATATGAAGAATCCAGCGTGGAAGGGGCAACTTTTGAATTGTACGCAAAGGATACGATTTATTCCACAGACGGAGCAAAGGATGAGCAGGGCAATCCGGTTATCCGCTATGAAAAAGATGATTTGGTAGCAACACTGGTTACAGATAAAGAAGGAAAAGCAGTGGTGAACAATCTTCCATTGGGTTCTTATTATCTGAAAGAAACTGTGGCAGGTGACCATTTTGTCCTAAATCTGGAACAGAAGGAATTCACGCTGACTCCAGAAGATGATACAGAGGCAGTAGTCTATGCAGGGGTTACCTATAAAAATGAGAGACAGAAGATTTCCATTTCTGTAGAAAAGAAAGATGCTGTCACAGAAGAAAAGCTGGAAGGCGTTATTTTTGGATTGTATGCAAAAGAAGATATTCTGTCCCAGCAGGGTGAGGTTCTTGTTGAAAAGGATACTCTGTTGGAGAAGAAAGGCACTGATGAGAATGGACAGCTTACCTTTGACAGCGACCTGTATCATGGGAAATATTATGTAAAAGAGGAAGTGAGAAAACCAGGTTATCTTCCAAATGAGGAAATCTGGGAAATCGATGCCTCTTACGCAGACCAGAACCTTGCAGAAATCCAGCTGACCAAAGAGGTGGAAAACCAGCCGACTGAGAGCCAGTTTACGAAAACCGATGCTACAACCGGGGAAGAACTGGAAGGAGCCAAGCTGCAGATCATCGATAAAGAGGGCAACATTGTGGAAGAGTGGATCAGTACGAAAGAACCGCACGTGGTATATGGACTGCCAGAGGGAACTTATACGCTCCATGAAGAATTGCCGCCTTATGCAGAGGGCTATGTATCTGCAGAAGATATCGAGTTTGAAGTAAAGGAAGATGGCAGTGTGACCAAGGTGGAGATGAAGGATGCCTATTCCAAAGTGGAAATCTCCAAAACAGATATTACCACAGGCGAAGAACTGAAAGGAGCCAAGCTGCAGATTTTAAATAAAGAGGGTGAGATTCTGGAAGAGTGGGTAACGGACGGGAAACCTCATCTGGTAGAGAAACTTCCAGTAGGGGAAGAGCTGACTCTGCGTGAGATCACCGCACCGGAAGGTTATGAGATCGCAGAGGATGTGAAATTTACACTGGAAGATACCATGGAGATTCAGAAAGTGGAGATGAAGGATGCAAGAACACCGGAAACACCGGGTGTACCGCAGACAGGGGATAATCACTGGAAACCAGTCCTGTTGTTTGTTCTTCTGGGAGTATCAGTAGCCGGACTCATGGTAACCATAATTTATAAGAAGAAACATGGAAAAACGGAAAAAGCGGATGAAGCGAAAAAAGAAGAATAAGCTGTGGATTCTGCAGGCAGTATTGTGTGCTATCTGTATGTTCAGTGCAGCGCTGCTTTATTATGATTATGTGGCCGTTCCCCGGCAGAACCGGGAACTGGTGAAGGAGTTAAAAACCTGCTTCCCGGAGGATATTCCTCCGGGCGGGGACTCTCCAGGGCAAAAAGATGAACAGGCTGGAAGAGAACCGGAAGTGTCTGCCATTGACCTTCGCTCTCTCCAGAGCAAGTATCCGGATGTTCGGGGCTGGCTTACAATCCCGGAGAGTGGCATCGATTATCCGGTACTGCAGAGCAATGCGGAAGATCCAGAGTATTATCTACGGAGAGATTACCGGGGAAACTACGACATCAATGGAAGTTTGTTCCTCCAGGCAGACTGTATTCTGGGAGAATCCGAGAATCTGACCATCTACGGTCACAACATGAACAGCGGTGCAATGTTCGGGAATCTGGATCAGTACGTCTCCTATGATTACTGGAAAGCACATCCCAAGGTGTTTTTTCAGACACAGGAAGGCATGGAAGAATACCAGATAGTGGCAGTCTTGAAAGCCGATGTGTCCATGTTTGACTTTCAGCAGGCATCTTTTCACAGTCCGCAGGGTGCGGAGGCTTATGTACAGCAGGCAAAAGCGCTGTCGCTGTTTGAAACAGGGGTAGATGGCATAGGTTGTGAGAAAACTCTGACACTGGTGACTTGTTCTTATGAGTGGAAGGAAGCCCGGAACATCCTTGTGGCAGTAAAAGTAGGGACTTAAACAGGAAAAGTGTTTAAAGATGGGCACTTTCTTCTGCTCTCTGGGTATCTCCAGCATCTCTTGAGGTAGATGATATCAGGAAGTGTTCAAAAGTACCCGAAAAGTGCAGAATGTGAGACAAGTTGCAGCTGCGAAATGGTGATACAGCACTAAAAATGTTCGAAGTTAAGGAGAATGCACCAAATCGTGGCGATTTATGTAGACATGTGGTGTTGGAGGAGTGTTCAAAAGTGTGTGTTTTTACAACTATCTGGAGATACCTACAGTCCATTTAAAATTTACATAATCAGTAAATCAGTCAAATAAAGAAGAAATTAGGCAGGATATATTCCCGTAAAAAGGAAGGTGTCCTGCCTTTTTGCATGAAAGAGAGGAAATTCATATGAGAAAATTTTATACAGCAGAAGCAGTAACAGAAGGACATCCGGACAAATTGTGTGACCAGATTGCAGATGCAATCTTGGATGTGTGTCTGAAGAATGATGAAAATTCCAGAGTAGCCTGCGAAGTGCTTGCTACAAAAGGAAATATTATTGTGGCGGGAGAGATTACCAGTGCCTATGAACCGGATGTGTTTGCAGTCGTACGAAAGGTACTGTCTGATGTGGGGTATTCCAGTGAGGAGATTGCAATGGATACCTTTGTCCATCTGCAGAGTCCCGATATCGCAGAGGCAGTCGATACTTCAAAAGAACGAAGGGAAGGAGTGTCAGACAATCAAATGGACTGGTTCCAAGGGGCAGGGGATCAGGGTGTGATGATCGGATATGCCTGTGATGAAACGAAGCAGTTCATGCCCATGCCCGTAGTGTTGGCAAATCGAATTGTCCGAGAATTATCTGCTTGCAGACAAAGCTCTTATATTCAGGGAATTCTGTCCGATGGAAAAGCCCAGGTGACTGTAGAATATGAAAACGGAAAGCCTGTTCGACTGGACAGTGTGGTAGTGTCCTGTCAGCATACAGAGGACAAGAATCTGAAGAAACTGGAAGCAGAGATCCGAAAAAAGGTGCTTCTTCCGGCACTTCGTCTCCTTCCGCCAGATGAAGATACAAAGATCCTTATCAATCCATCTGGGCGTTTTGTCTGCGGAGGCATGGATGCGGATACAGGACTGACCGGAAGGAAGCTAATGGTAGATAGTTATGGCAGCATGGTTCCCCATGGAGGTGGAGCATTTTCCGGGAAGGATTGTTCAAAAGTAGATCGTTCGGCAGCTTATATGGCCAGATATATCGCCAAGAACATTGTGGCTGCCGGGCTTGCCAGCAAGTGTCAGGTGTCTTTGGCTTATGCAATCGGAGTAGCACAGCCGGTCATGGTGCAGGTGGATACGTTTGGTACAGGAAACGTGTGTGCCGATGATTGTCTGGAACTGGCAATCCCTCTGGTGTTTGGACTGATGCCAAAGCAGATCGTGGATACCCTGCGCCTTACCCGTCCTATTTTCCGACAGACAGCCGCCTTCGGGCATTTCGGAAGAAAAGAGTTTCCGTGGGAGCGCACCGATAAGGTCGAGGCTCTTCGCAATGCGGTAATCTGATGGCTTGGGTTACAGAAGAAGAATATCAGGCAGCCAAGCAGGTGAGAGCCTATGAGTATCTGCAGATGCATCAGCCGGGGAGACTGAAAAAAACACGGACAAGAAATGAATGGCAGCTTCAGGATCATGACAGTTTTAAAATCAATGAGATTACCAGCAAATGGCATTGGAAATCTAGGGATATTGGTGGAATGTCTGCACTACGGTTTTTGATGCAGGTAGATGGCATGGAATATACGGAAGCAGTGAAAGCCTTGTGTGAGCAGACTCCTGTGTATATTCCAAGAGAAGAGCCAGCCCCGAAAAAGAAGGAGTTTGTCCTTCCCGTGCCAAATGACAGTTTTTATCGGGTGCGGAGGTATTTGAACCAAAGGGGAATCCGGGATGATGTTCTGGATTACTGTGTGCAGCTTGGAATCCTGTATGAGAGCTCCCCATATCATAACGCTGTTTTTGTTGGACTGGATGAACAGGAACATGCAAAGTATGCTTTCCTGCGAGGAATCTATGATAATCGGGGAAAGAGCTTTCGGATGGAACAGGAAGGCAGTGAAAAACAATACAGTTTTTGTGTTCCACCTTTAGGGAAAAGCTGCCGGGTGGCAGTATATGAAGCCTGCATTGACGCCCTTGCTCACATGACACTGGAAGATGGACGGACCAATAAGTACCGCCTGTCTCTAGGCGGGATTGCAGCACCAAAAGAAGGTGCGGAACAAGCAACGAAGAAGATGAAACGCCCGGATGCATTGGAACATTTCCTAAAAGAGCATTCAGAGGTGACAGAGATTGAAATCTGCACCGATAATGACTTTGCCGGGCGATGGGCATGCGAGCAGTTAAAGGAGCAGTATGGGAAAAATTATACCGTGGTCTGTAACTTACCTCAGATAGAAGGATCCGATTATGGAGAACTGGCAAAACAGGCATGGGAAAAACAGCAAAAACAGCGAAGGGAACTAGGGAGGTGAGAAAAATGGAAGATACTTTAAAAATTGAATTATTGACACCACTGACAGGAACATTTCTTCCAAATGAGATGGAACAAGATTGGGAAGGAGAGGAATACCATGAATTAGAAGAAGAACAGGTACTCTTTGATGGAGCAGATTTGATACCGTATGTTTCTGAAATTAAAGAGAAGATTGCGGAATACAGCCGTGTCGGATATGAGGATGATAGGAGAGATAATCTGATGGATTACTTTGACGGAAGTGCTGCCATCAAAGAAAAAGTGTTATCCGCAGTTCCATCCGTGAAAGAAGCCGATGGGGTGCTATATGGCTGTACAATCTTAGAACTAAAGGAGTATCTGGAAACGGAAGAATTATCGGAACTGTGTGAATATCTTACCGGACAGTATAGTGATGGATGGGGAGAAGGCTTTGAACAGCAGGAAATTCCGGTAGAGGGTGGTGAACTGTGTGTACACTTTTGGCGACCAATGGATTTTGAATTTCAACAGGCAAAACCGGAAGTCTCAAAAGACAAGCTGGAGAAACAAGAAAATCAGGCAGATGTTCCGAAACGCCCGAAGATGCATCTCTTAGGAATGGATGGAAATGTGTTCGTTATTTTAGGAGCGGCAGGTGGAATGCTGATTAAGGACGGCATGGATGAACAGGCAAATGAAATGTATGAGCGAGTGATGAAATCAGATAACTACTATCAGGCTTTGAATATCATTAGTGAATATGTAGAAACCGAGTTGAGTGTGCCAGATGCAGAAACGCAGAAAAAACGTTTGCAGCTTTTGGAATGTATTCAGAAAAATAAAAAGAAAAGTAAAAAACAGCCGGAGCGCTGATAAGAAAGGATGATGCCTATGGAAAATACCCTGCAGTTAGGGAACTTATTGAAAGAAGGAACATACCCGGAGGAATATACCGGAGGGAAAAACTGGACAATTTTACATGGAGATACGCTGAAACTGGTAAAAGCATTTCAGCCGGGAATCTTTGATGCAGTCATCACCGATCCGCCTTATGCGTCCGGGGGAACAAAACAGAATGAGCGAAATCGCACGACCAACCAGAAATACAGTAGTATGAAAGCGGAAAATGCCCTGCCGGATTTTGATGGGGATAATAAGGACCAGCGTTCTTGGACTCACTGGATGGCAGAGTGGCTTTATGATGTGCGAAAAGCTTGTAAAATCGGGGCGCCGATCTGCCTGTTTATTGACTGGAGACAGTATCCCTCCATTACCGATGCCCTTCAGTGGGCAGGCTGGATCTGGAGAGGAACCGCAGTGTGGGATAAGGGAAACTCCCGACCTCAGAAAGGGCGTTTCCGCCAGCAGGCTGAGTATATTGTGTGGGGCAGTAATGGCCCGATGCCAATTAACCGCCCAGTGTCCTGCCTTCCTGGGGTGTTCCGTTATGGAAATCCTCAGAATCGTATCCATGTGACAGAAAAGCCTCTGCAGCTTATGAAGGATGTGATTCAGATCTGTGAGCCGGGTGGAAGAATCTTAGACCCGTTTGCCGGAGCAGGAACAACCATCCTTGCAGCGGTGGAAGAAGGCTATGAGGCAGTAGGCATTGAAGTGACGGATGCCTATTATAAGCTGGGCAGTGACCGTGTGAAGTTTGCACTGGAAACAAAGGAAAAAGAAGAGAGCGAGAAATAGAAAGGGCATCCACATGGATGTCCAACTTTATTTCTGAAAAAGAAAGGTGCATCCATGTGGATGCAGGAAAGGGGTGAGGCGATGGAACAGGCGATGGCCTATGTGTGTTGTCCAGCAGAGGAAAGCAGAGTGAAGGTGCAGCGATATTGCCGGAAGATTTATGAGTTGGGCTATGTTCCTATTTGTCCGAGATTTGGCTTTCTTCCTTTTCTGGATGAAGGGGAAGCTGAGGATTTGCAGGCATACAACCGGATGTCCCACTTAATCTTAAAGCGGTGCCGGATGGTGGTGGTCTGTGGAAAAGAGGTTACTGGAACAATGAATACCGATATCAGTACAGCAGACCGATTGCATATTATCTGCACCACATTAGATGGATTGATCAAGATTAAAGAAAAGGAATCATAATCGATTCTGCATGGGGGAGTCGATGGAAATCGGTGGAACTGGTTTTGCAAGCATAGCGTTTGGATATCCAAACGCACTTTGGGGAGAACCCCAATCCCCCGGCAGTCGAGAAAGGAGAGAAGAAACATGTTTTTTGCAGGAATGGCGCTTGGGGCAATGGCAGGCGCAGCCTTTGGTATTGGACTGATGTGCTGTGTGGTTGCCGGAAAGCGGGAAGATCAGCAGATGGAACAGATGCGGATACGCAGACAGAAACAGGGAGAACGGAAAACAATCCATTTCCGAGATATGGAAGGGTTGGAGCGGTTCTCCCTTTTGGATGGGGAAAGCCTTTGCATGATGGCAGAGGACGGAACAAAAGAGATTGGACTTTGCCGCTTTGTGGACGAAAAGCTGGTGGATGTGAATGGGCAGGTCTGGGAGATCGGGGAATTCCTCTGGCAGATGGAGCGCAGAGGAATCCAGGTGTATCCCTTACAGATAGCATAAAAGAAAAAGGGAGGTGGTCAAATGAGAAAACGAAACCATGTGGTTCCGGTACGGTTGAATGCAAAGGAACTTCGGCATCTGGACGGACAGGTGGCAAAGAGTGGACTAAGCAGGGAGGAATTTTTACGTTCCCTGATCTTAGGCGCACAGCTCCAGACAAAGCCCTGTGAGCATCATGCAGAACTTCTTCGGAAGATTGCGGGGCTTTGCAACAATGCCAACCAGCTGGCCCATGTCGCCAATGGCACCGGGATGGCAGGGGAAGCCAGCGTACAGGAAATGCTGCGGATTTCCAAAGAGACCTGGCGTCTGGTAAAAGAGGAATGGTAGATGGCATATACCAGCGTCCTCCCCGTCCACCGCCTGGACCGTTCCATTGATTATGTGAAGGACCGGGCAAAGACCACTAAGAGTGCCGGCTCTTTGGAAGAAGCCATCGATTATGCCCTAAACCGGGAAAAAACAGAAGAGACCATTTTTGAGGATGCCATTGGGTGTACCTGTGAAAATGCCTATGCGGACATGGTAAAGACCAAAGAGCGCTTCCATAAGAAAGGCGGGGTACAGGGCTACCATCTGGTGCAGAGCTTTGCAGAAGGGGAAGTATCCCCCGAACTAGCACATCTCATTGGACAGGAGCTGGCAGAGCAGTTATTGAAAGGGCAGTTTGAAGTGGTGATCACGACTCATTTGAATACCAGTCATTACCATAATCATCTGGTATGGAATTCGGTGAGCATGGCAGATGGGAAGAAATACCACAGTAATGCCAAAAGTTATTTTACCGAAGTGCGCCGGATTTCGGATGACTTATGCAGGAAATACGGTCTTTCCGTGATCCAGACGAATCAGGGGAAGGCCATGCACTATGCCCAGTGGAAAGCAGAAGCAGAAGGGAAACCTACCTGGAGGACTGCCATCCGCATGGATATCCGGGAAGCCATTGGCGTGAGCTTTTCCTGGAGTCAGTTTGTAAAAGAAATGGAGAAGCGGGGTTATACCTGGAAGCTGAACCGGAAGTATCCGGCATTAAAGACACCGGATATGGAGAGGTATGTCCGTCTGCGTTCCTTGGGAAAAGGCTATGGGGAGGCAGAGATCCGGGAGAAGATCCTGCGTCCAAAGATCCAACAGGTCTATGGAAAACCACAGGTGAAGTTTCCAAAGAGGAAACTTACCGGACTTCAAAAGCTGTATTTTTCTTATCTGTATCGGATGGGAGTGCTTCAGCAGAAGCCAAAACGGATTTCTTATGCGGTCCGTTCCGATATCCGAAAACTGGATCTCCGCATTCGGCAGATGGAGTTTTTGCAAAAAGAAGGGATCACCACCAGGGAAGAGCTGGCAGCATACCGGAAACCTTTGGAGGAACAGGTACTTTCCTTGATGAAGGAACGAAGGACGCTATACCGAAAAGAAGCAGGTGGTATGCGCATTCAGGAGATCAACGGGGAATTAAAAGAACTTCGGAAAAAGATCCGTTTAAGCCAGCAGATCGAGATCCAGTCGAAAGAGATGGAAGAGAGGTTAAAACGGGCAAAGGAACAGGCACAGGAAACGTCCGGGAAACAACGAAGGGAAGAAGAACGGAAGCGGTAAGGAGGTGAGAGCGTATGAACTATGGCGGTGATGCGGCAGATCAGATCGTCCGGTATTCCATGGAAGGCATGGAACACACGTTACGGATCAGCGGGAGCATTGCAAAGAATCTGGCAGTGCTGATCGTTGCAGTAATGAAGGACCAGAAAAAAACCAGGGGAAAGACCAACCTGCTTCGGATGTTAAAGGAACAGCGGGCAATGAAATTTTTCACCATTCCCCATGACAGGCTGCGGGAGTTTGCCGGGGAAGCCAAATCCAGGGGGCTTTTGTATGTGGTCATCCGGGATAAGAAGAACCCCCAGTTTTCCGAGATTATGGTGTTTGCCGATGATGCGGCAAAGGTGAACCGGGTGCTGGACAAGATGAATCTGGACTTTGTAAAATCCGAAGCCGGGGAAGCGGTTGTGGAACAAGCGCCAGTCCGGGAAGGAGAGCGAGTGATCGATGCAGAGTTTACCGAGAAAACCGAAGGAAAAGAAGAACTTCCGGTGAAGACCGAAAAGGTGGTGCTGCCGGAAGGGACCATTGAGTTTGAACTGGATGAAGAAGAGCATCTGTTTGATGTAGGGGAAGTCTCTCCTTCGGAGGGAAATTTTACCCAGGCGGAGAAGGCAGGGAATCTGTCCGGACCTTCCTCGCACAGCAGCGGTTCTTTTTCCGGGCAGGAAACTAGCTGGAAAGGGGAGAAACCATCTGTCCGGCAGGAATTAAAAAAGATTGAAACGGAGCAGAAACAGCGGCAGAAGCAACAGCAGAGCCGGAGAAAACCGAGAAATCAGCAGAGAAAGAAACAGAAGAAAGTGAAAGGCAGGTAAGGCTATGGATTTAACGAACATGATCCCTGGTGGGGCAGGGGAAGAAAAAACTTCACAACAGCAGTTATCAAAAGAAGAATATGCAGCCATGAAAAAACAGCAGAGGGAAGAGGTGTGGGCAGAGGTAGATGCCCAGGCACAGGCGGTGTTCCAAAACGGGGATTCTTTAAAGGGATTTTTAGATTTTATGGCACAGTGTAATACGCAGAAAACACCCAATCTTCTGTTGATCTACGGACAGAATCCAGAGGCAACGGTGGTAAAATCCTATGATTACTGGAAAAAAGAACACCGTTCTCCAAAATCCGGGGTGCATGGTTACACCTATATGGTCAGTACGGAATATGAAAAAGATGGGGAGATGCGGACAGGCTATGCCATCGGTAAAGGATTTGACATCAGCCAGATGTCTGGGAAACCGCTGGAGGAACGTCCACAGCGTTCCATGGAAGAACTGATCCATGCAGTCTTAAAGGATCAGCCAGTGCGGATGCAGATCGCAGACAATCTGCCGGAGGGCATCCAGGCACAGTATATCCCGAAACAGCGTACCGTCTATGTGCGCAACGGAATGGATGAGAATACAACATTCCATGCAGTGAACCGGGAACTGTCCTGTGCCGCCCTGGATCAGCACGATGGGAATTATATGAGAAAGAAAGTGAATGCACAAGCCTATTGTGCAGCCTACGTGGTAGGCAAGCGGTATGGGGCGGACGTGTCCGGCTTCCAGTTTGGAAAAGTGGCAGAGATGCAGGCAAACGGACAGAAAGATCCTCAGGAATTAAGGGGGTTTTTGAATGATGTGCGTCAGGCAGCCTATACCATCCGCAACCATATGGAACGGAATTTTGGGGAACAGGAGCAGACCTTTTCCAAGGATGCGTTTTCCTTTGAGGAACCGCCAAAGCAGACACCGAAGAAGGAGAAAAAAGAGAAACAGCCGGAGCGATAGGTTCTTAAAAAAGTTCCGCCGGTGGGATAGCTATTGGGAAGGTCTTGTGGTATGTTGGGTGTAACAAAGACAGGAGGGAATGCGGATGGCAGATTACTATTTAAAAACGGATAACATCATGAAAAATATGTTTGTGGTGGCACTCAAAGATGAGCTGGCAGCCCAGAGCCAAAGGGGAACGGTTCACCCAGAGACAGAAGCCATGCTGCAGAAAGTCCGAGCCTATGAGCTTTCCGAGAAAAGGCTTCCCATTACAAGTGAGGAACAGCGGGAACTTCGCAATGCCCTCAATCGGCTGCGGGACAAGTATCTTGCCATGGGCAGGTACAGCGACGGCATTGACAGCGTGATCTTAAAGGTCATGAAACCACACACCAGCAGGCACTTCTTCTGGTAACAGAAGGGAGGGATGTCTATGAGTATATACGATCAAAAACAAGTGGAACAATTACGAAAGCGGTATCCGAAAGGGACAAGGCTCTGCCTGGACTTTATGGACGAGCCGGGGATGCCGCCGGGATTACAGGGAACGGTAGCATATATTGATGACGCCGGGCAGATTCACATGCATTGGGAGAATGGGCGAAGCCTTGCCCTGATCCCCGGAGAGGATTCTTTTCATAGGATAGACGGACCAGCAAAGGAAGTGCCAAAGAGTGAAAAAGCGAAGAAGGAGAGAAGCCCGCAGAGGTAGCATGGAAACGTGCGGACCTTTGGGTGTGGCTGCTGTTTTTGCCCGTTGTCTGGTGGGCAGGCGCCATCACTGCCTGTGCCATAAAACCAGATACCAATCTGTTACAGATCTTACAAGTGCTGACCGAAAAACTGGATCAGCCTTTTTCTATTTCTTATACACCGTACACGCTGCGGTGTATGTTCACATTCACAATCGCCTATGTGTTAGGCATCGGTATTTATTATTCCCAGAAGAGAAACTATCGAAGAGGGGTGGAGCATGGCTCTGCCAAATGGGGTGATGCAGCTTCCATCTGCAAGCGTTACCGGGACAAGCGGTACACCCAGAATCTCATTTTAACCCAGAACTTCCGTATGGGACTGGACTGCTATAAGCACAAACGAAACTTAAATGTTTTGGTGGTGGGCGGTTCCGGTGCGGGAAAAAGCCGGGCATACGCCGTAGTCAACATCATGCAGTGCAACTGTTCTATGGTGGTCACCGATCCTAAGGGAGGTGCGAGACGTTCCAGTCTGAAAAGGACTGGCACATCTCAACTGAATCATTGTTTATTGTAATGAAATTAGTTCGAGTTGGAGAACTGAATGCGTGAATAGTCGAATGAAGGGGTAACGCCCTGAAAGGCTACTCTAATACTCCGGCTGGCATGGAAATGAGTAAACATTGAAATGTCAGAAGCCCGGTGAAGTCGGCAGAGAGATACCGTAACAATAGTAGTTGACGAAAGCTGTCCAGAGGTGGATGGTGTATCCTATATGCCGGGAGTCTATAAAATACCTATGGTTAGAATGGTGGATGTTACATAATCCACTGACGAACCCTCGAATGTACGGGTCTATATCGGGACTAAGTAGAAATGCTTAGTAACACAACTAGTGTTGCTACTGCGGGTGAGTAAGACTTCTGCCTTTATGAAAATCCGTGCAATGTTACAGGCATTGATGTGGTAGCAGGCTCAGAGATGGGAACCTACGGGTATATATGAACAGATAACGCATTCGGAACGTCGTAAGCTGACAGCGTGGAGATTTTACTGTCTATGAAACGTATCGAACGGGAAAGTCATCGTGAGATTAGCGATGATATAAGGGAGATAATGTCAGTGAAAGCGGTGGCATAGTACCGATGAAACCGTGATAACAAACGGTGGAGGGATAGCCACTAGTCATACATTAGAGTAAATAAGTTACAAATGGTATGGGTTCGAGTAAGACTAAGAGATGTAATAACTCCCAGATAGGAGGTTACAGACCATACAAAAGAAAGCTAAGCTCCGGTACAACGAATATTACGATATGCAGAAAGCATTTGATGAGTTGTATCAGCAGAGCAAAAATGGTAACAACTTTTATAAGTTATTAGAAATTATCGGTTCAGAGCAGAATATTTGCCTGGCATACCGAAACCTAAAAACCAATAGCGGAAGTAAAACCGCTGGTACAGATGGTAAAACAATCGAGGATATCAAAGGTCTATCGGACAGGGAAGTAATTGAAACTGTCAGAAAACAATTAGCAGATTATCATCCGCAATCAGTCAGGAGGGTCTTTATTCCTAAGCCCGGAAGCGATAAAAAGCGTCCGTTAGGGATTCCATGTATCTGGGATAGATTGATACAACAGTGTATCTTACAGGTGTTAGAGCCGATTTGTGAACCTAAGTTTCATAATCACTCATATGGATTCCGGCAGAATAGAGATGCCCACCATGCGGTCAGCAGAGTTGTCAGCATGGTAAATATGTATAAACATTATTATTGTGTGGATGTGGACATCAAGGGCTTCTTTGATAATGTAAACCACGGAAAGCTGCTAAAACAGATATGGACATTAGGTATACGAGATAAACGATTGCTATGTATCATTAGCAAAATATTAAAATCAGAAATTGAAGGAGAAGGAATACCGGACAAGGGTACACCGCAAGGTGGGCTGATTAGTCCGCTACTTTCGCTCATTGTGCTGAATGAACTTGATTGGTGGGTAAGTAGCCAGTGGGAGACTTTTACACCAAATGGAGTGAAGAAAGGCAACATGAAAGGAAGTAAGGGCTGGTTGAGTTATGCACGAAAATATACAAATCTAAAAGATGGGTATGTGGTGCGTTACGCTGATGATTGTGCGCCACGAAGGCGAGTCCAAGTAGCGTAGCTACTTGAAGACAGCTATGCTGTACAGATGATGGCGGAGGGCCCGCCGGAACCGCTATACAGGTGGAGGTTCCAAACCACCCTAAGGTGCTGTAGTCAAAAGCTATGGTATTGAGCGTTAGGGAAAAGGCAGATATAACTGTCAGGTGGGTGTGAAGGAGATGAATGAACATATAAACCGCTTACGGAAATGTCGAAAGCGTAGAGATTCCATCAAAACCAGGGGGTAGTCGTTAACCTGGGATAAGCCTGGAGGAAACCTGTTTACTGTCCAGGCGGTGGGCGGCATAAAGGCGGCATGAACTTTACACAGGCATCTGTACGG
>CAJTRE010000019.1:26224-51482 GCA_910578495.1 uncultured Dorea sp. | reverse complement strand
CATCATTTCTTTGATAGTTCCGCCGAGCAGGTCTTTTAAAGCCTCTTGAATGTCCTGAGCGGACTCAATATCGTACTCCTGCAGGAGCATCTGGATGATGTTCCGTTTTCCTTCTGTCATTTCAACCTTGTGTACATTTTTCTTTTCTCTTGCCATAATAAAAGGCCTCCTATGATTTTTATTTTATCATAGAAGACCAGTTATTTCTTTATTTTACAGAAAAAGTTTCACAGACTCGATAAAAATTCTACTACGCAATAAAAGTCTAACTTTTGGGGGGCACATCAGGCAACTTCAATCCCAGTACTCTTTTACATTCTTTTCTTAATTTTCTTCTTTCAACATTGCTATAACTTCTTCCAAACTCTTACCTGAGTTCTGAACCAACCTATAAAGTTCATCCTTTTGCTGTTCTTCAATCTTTATTTTCAAATCTTTTCTCTTCTGACGTAAATTTTTTAATGAAATCTCTGCCGCCTCAATCTCCTTCTCAACCAAAGCTATCTGTTCTTCCAAAGTAATATTCTCCGTTTTCTTTCTTCCTCTTGGCATAATTGTGTCCTCCTATATTATTATATTTTTCATTCTAGCACTTCTTTTACACAAAAAAATCCCATAATCTCTACTTTATTATTTCAATAACATTTCCTTGAAAGTCATAGTAAGATAACAGTTCTCTAGGAAATATATCTGTACAAATATAATTTTTATTCTAATTTCTTCTTCATCTTGTGTAAAGTAGAATATTTGAAATAATTTCTTTTTGCATCTACGTTTATAGTGAGAAATAAAATATTAATAACACATTGGGGAATCACGCATAATATTCCGTTCCGTCCACAATAACACTAGCCTGATAACTTGCGTAGTGATTGCCTTTACTTGACTTCACATCAAGTTCATTTGTTATAAAAGCCAACTTTTCGATAACCTCATTTTCAAACATATACTAAATTTATTTTATGTGAAACTCTGCACACATAGGGTTTGATAATTATGGCACTGGTAAGTGCATCCGGTATAATGTCTGATTTGGATAAATCCTACACGTAAAAAAACTGATAATGAGTTCCCATTCCCGACTACTAGATATCCAACCTTCACCTTTACTGCATACACATTTTTTCTATCGTCTGTATATACTGTTCCATATCCCCATCTTTCTTCACTGTATGCACTATATACACATCAAAATACCATACTCCATTTTATCATCACTGACTGCTAAGTTCCTTTTTATCAGTTATAATACTTTCTCATATGCAATACGAAGTGCGCCGTCTTCACACCCTCCCGACAAGCGAATCTCTCCGCAGCGCTCAAATCCTGCTTTTGCAAGAGCTCTTTGCATCGGGATATTTCCTGGATGCGTATCAATTCTCACAGAACCAAAGCCTAGCTCTCTTGCCATCTGAAACCCCTGTGCAAACATCTTTCCTGCCACACCCTTTCCCTTGCAGTTATCGGATACACATACCCGATGCATGGAAACATATGCTCCATCTGTCAGCCACTTGCCGTTAATCTCATAATACGAAGGGTCCGGTGTTGTCTGGAAAGCGAAGATTCCAAGAACCTCCTCACCTTCTACTGCCAGATAGGTACATCTTTCGGTAATATCCGAAATCCAGACCTCTCTGGAGGGATACCCGGATTGCCACTGATCAAGCCCCTGATTTCTAAGTTGCCGCTTTGCCTGCTCAGTAATTTCACACATCTGATCGAGATGTTCCTTACTTGCAATTATAAATTCCACTCTGCCTTCCTCCTCTTATCGATTCCTTTTCCATCTCCTTTTTGTCTGGCAAACGATAGATTTCGCACACCAGTAGTTTCCCGTCTTCCACTCGAAACTTCACTTCCACACCCGCAAACTCCATGCCGTACACTCTGTCTGGTTCTTCCTGATAGGCGGGGCGCGGATCTTGTTCCAAGATTTTCCTTAAAACTTCCCTTTTATCCTCCGGCATCACCTGTAACCATTTTTCGGGAATATCTACTTCCAAACGATATTTTCTGACTTTCTCTGCAAATCCTCCTCTGGCTTCCGGGTAAGCATCTACATAAGCAAGATACGGCTTAATGTCATAGACAGGTGTTCCATCCATCAGATCGCCTCCTGTTACAAGGAGCACCGGGCCATCCGTTTCCCTAAGTTCCAGTCTCTCCAGTTTCACACAGGACAACCCGATGGGATTCGGACGAAAAGGGGAACGCGTGGCAAACACGCCCATCCTCCGATTTCCACCCAGTCTTGGCGGTCTTACCGTTGGACGCCATTCCTCCCGTATCACTTCTGAGAACTCCCAGATAATCCACAGATGTGAATATTCTTCTATTCCACGAAATGCGTCAACATTCTGATATTCCGGTTCAAACACAATCTCTGCTCTCGTTTCCACAAGTCCACTCTGTCTTGGAATTCCGAATTTAGATGGAAAATCACTTCGCACATATGCAATCGGTTGAAACACCCTGTCTTTCATCATAATCCCATTCTCCAATCTTTCACACTACAACCGTAACCCACGATAACGGTTCAGGCAGAAAAATACTTCCTCTTTTCTTGGAATTGCAAGATTACCCGGAAGATCATTCCCATCGCAAACAGCCGATAATCCCTCTTTTTCAACCTTCTTCCATACAGTATCAATCACTTCTTTTACACTCTTGGTTCCATCTAACATCTGTTCTTCCATATATTTTACCAGATAGCCAAGACACGTAAGCTGTTCTGTATCTGCAAGCTGTTCCACATAACGAAGATCAATATTCTCATGGTTTAACAACACGCCGTCTCTTCCCATAGTTTTAATCTTGATTCTTCCTTTATGCAATAACCCCGTATTCTTTTTCGGTTTCCGCCTACTATGCGGAAGCTCTGGTTTCATTTCCGGAAGCTCCAGCCCTGGATAATCTTTTGCCGCCTCTTTTGCAATTCCTGTAATTTCTCTTGGTACATACTTATCCATCTGAATGACCGTATCTGCCACTTCAAAATACGCGCCCGAACTTCCCGCAACTAACACTGTAGAGATTCCATACAACTCATACATATCTCTCATACGTTCAATAAATGGTGTGATTGGCTCCATATCCCGGTGGATGACTTTCTGCATCAATTCGTCACGCACCATAAAATTCGTCGCACTAGTATCCTCATCAATCAAAAGAGCCGTTGCTCCGGCTTCCATTGCCTCCACTACATTTGCCGCCTGAGAGGTGCTTCCGCTGGCATCTTCTGTCGAAAAATACATTGTATCCTTTCCATTTGGCAAATCATTAATAAACATGGAAATATCCGTACATTTAATACTTCGTCCATCCTCCGCGCGAATCTTTACTGCATCCGCATCCGTTACCACATACTCTCTTCCGTCTCCTGCAATATGCGGGTATATTCCCATCTCCAACGCTTTTAAAAGTGTAGATTTCCCATGATAACCGCCGCCTACAATAAGTGTGATTCCTTCTCGGATTCCCATACCGGTAATCTCTCCCCCATAAGGCAGGCACATTGTCACCTGCATGGAGGCAGGAGACACAAACTTAACTCCGTCTTTCATCGGCCTTGAAGATACACCGGACTCTCTTGGCAGCACAGAACCATCCGCCACAAATGCAATCAGTTTCTGCTCCTTTAACTGTTCCCGGATATACTGCTGATCGACGGAAAGCTCCATCACACGCTCCATTTTCTGTTGATCCAGATTGCGATAAAATAACGCCTGTTCCACACATTTCGGTAGAAAATCAAATAGAATCTTCATCAGCTCTCTGGCGTTTATCGTTCTTCCATTTGCCGGAAATCCGGCCTCAAACCGTACACATACTGCTCCGCTCTTTTCATCTATCGTACAGGTGCTTCTCTCCAATACCTCCTGAGCACATCTGGTAACCAATAAAATTCCGCTTTTTCCCGAACCTTTTGCTTGAAAAGAAAATTTCTCCACCTGTCGTCCAAACAGACGGATCAATTGATCCTGCAAAGCAATCCTCTTATACTTTTTATCATATAACCGCTGCGGAAACCCGGCCGCCTTTCCCGATACTTCGATATGAAGCTTCGATGGAGCGGCAAACGGATCGCCCTGTACATGATCGATGCACAGAATATAATTTCCAAACCTATAACTTCCCCTTGTTGATTTATAAGCCGGATAACCTTTCCGGTCAATCTCCCCTAATAACTGCTTTAATTCATTTGCTGTTTTCATATTTGATGTCCTCTTTTACAATGTCTTCCTTCTTCTTTCACGCCATCAGCAAACACAGGCATCATTAATAAGCCTGAGCCTCTGCGCGCGTCATCCAGAAATGAATCCCCGTAGTAGAATCCTCCCACCGGTTCTCATTAAAATTCTTTACTTCCACCCACTGTCCTTTCCGGTACACAAAATTCTCATCTACCAGCGACCATGCCTCGTCAAAATTCTGTTCATAATCAAAACTTTTGATCGTCAGAACCTTCGCTTTACTACAGCGGCAGGGCGGCAGTGTTGCCGACGTTCTTTTGGCATCCGCCGGAACTAAAAGCTGTACCATGCGGTCATTGACACATTTCTTATACGCAAGAAACGCCCCTTCTTCCGGACAGTGGAGCCGGAACCACTGCGTGTCCTCATTAGAAATAATCCCCTCAAGGTTTGCATACTCCAGCACAGCCCCAAACAGATTTGCTCCCTCTATATTGCACTCTCTCATATCACAATATCGGAAAGAGGCCGTCCGCATCCACGCATTCTTAAAGACAGCACTCTTCATCGGACAGCCGTCAAACAGTGTGTTCTCCACACTGCTGTTTTCAAAATTAACACTGTTCAACACCGTATTTTGAAACGAACTCAAGGTAAAATCTATATTGCTAAGATCCATGCCTGAAAGATCCATGTCCCGGATATCTGTCTCCCGAAGTCTGAGTCTCTCTCCCGGTTTTCTATCCGCTATTTTCTTTCGAAATTCCTCTTCTCCGATTTTCTGCATATCCATTTCTCCATTTCCGCTGAAAATACTCTCATCATTCTATCTTTTATAAATCTACAATTCTCGGACGATGATGCGTATACGGCAAAAATTTTTTCAAAAGATCCTGCGTTTTAAATTTCAAATGCGTCGTATTTATTCCGGTGTTGCATACAAAATACTCAGCTTCTGCAACCTCTTTATCAATAATAAGCTGTACATAGTCATCCTCGTCATTTAAAAGTCCTACCACACTGGCAGAACCCGGTTTTGTTCCAAGGTGTTCCCACATATGCTCCGGCGAAGCAAAAGACATATGGGACACTCCCAGCTTCTTACTGAAAGAAGCCGTATCGAATGCTTTCTCCTCCGGCATTACCAAAAGGAAAAAGGATGTCTTCTTCTGATTACACAAAAATACATCTTTTCGCACCGGTGCATCAAATACCTTTCCAATGTCTGCACACTCCTCCATAGAAGACGCCGGATCATTGTCTACACGCTCGTAAGAAATCCCCAGCTTTTTAAACACTTTATATACTTCCTGCTCAAGAGGTACTCTCTCGCTCACATTTTCCGGCGGTGTCGTTACAATTTCACTAATGTACATAATTATTTCCTCCATATTATCTTCTCTGTAATACTCATTATATAAAATCCCTGTTTGATTTTCAATGGAATGACTGTTAAAATATTCTTGTTGTTATGGCTGAATAGTTACCTTGTTAATGGAGATTGCTTCCCATAAAAAAGGATACTATATCATACGATACAGTACCCTTCATTTTGCACATATTAGTTATACTTACGTTTTCTAGCCGCTTCAGATTTCTTTTTGCGTCTTACGCTTGGTTTTTCGTAATGTTCTCTTTTACGAATCTCCTGCTGAATGCCCGCCTTCGCACAGTTTCTTTTGAATCTGCGTAAAGCGCTATCTAACGTCTCGTTTTCTTTAACGATTACATTTGACATAGTCTCACACCTAACCTCCCTCCAGTCCTATATTGTGCATCATACGACTGTTCGGGTATTTTTATTGCACTATCTTAAATTATAGCACATATTTCCTTTACGTCAATACCTTTTTTGAAACTATTCAGGCGATGCGTTGTTATGGCTGAATAGTTACGCCTTATCCTATCTGTTCTCCTAGAATCTCCTTCGCTTTCGCAATAGCATCATCCATTCCCTCTGGATTCTTACCACCTGCCTGCGCCATATTCGGACGGCCGCCACCGCCGCCGCCAACTAACGCTGCACAAGCCTTAATAAGATTTCCTGCATGAGCGCCTTTCTCAATTGCGCCCTGGGTTGCCATAGCCATCAGGCTCACTTTACCATCTACCGCAGAGACTAACAGTACAACGCCCTCGCCAAGCTTATCTTTTAACTGATCTCCCAGATCACGAAGCCCGTTCATATCCACGCCTTCTACTTTCGCAGCAAGAAGTTTGACTCCGTTCACTTCTTCTACCTGGTTTAATACATCTCCCATAGAGCCTTGAGCGAGCTTGCTCTTTAAGCTTTCTACCTCGCTGTTCAGTCCTTTATTTTCTGCCATCAAAGTCTTAATTTTATGACAAAGCTGCTCCGGTTTTGCTTTCACAAGCTTAGAAGCCTCTAAAAGCATTGTCTCCATCTCATTATAATACTCCAGAAGTCCTTGGGATGTAAGCGCTTCTATACGTCTCACACCTGCGGCAACGCCGGTCTCAGAAATAATCTTAAACGCCATAATCGCATTAGTATTGGATACATGTGTACCACCGCAGAACTCTTTCGAAAATTCACCCATACTTACTACCCGGACAATATCACCGTATTTCTCACCAAAAAGCGCTGCCGCTCCGGTTTTTTTCGCTTCCTCTATCGGCATATTTTCCGCCACAACTGGAAGCGCCGCACGAATCTGTGCATTAACCATATCTTCTACTTCTTTTATTTCTTCCACTGTCAATGCAGAGAAATGTGTGAAGTCAAAACGAAGTCTGTCTGCATTAACGGAAGAGCCCGCCTGCTCAACATGTCCTCCAAGAACAGTTCTAAGCGCTTTCTGAAGCAAATGTGTAGCGCTGTGGTTATTGGCAGAAAGCATACGTCTCTTGGTATCAATTTCCAAAGTCACTTTATCCCCGGCTTTTACCATGCCTTTTACTACATGTCCCTTGTGACCAATCTTTCCGCCCGGTAGTTTCACCGCATCTTCCACTTCAAATACAAAACCATCCGCCAGGATAACTCCTGTATCTGCTTCCTGTCCACCGCTCGCAGCGTAAAATGGCGTCTCTTTTGTAAGAATCGTCCCAACTTCTCCATCAGACAAAGCTTCTACAATCTCCGTCTCTGTGGTCAGTACCATCACCTCAGACTCACATTTCATCTGTTCATATCCCACAAATGTACTCGTCACCGAAGGATCAATCTCATCATATACATTAGCTTCTCTTCCACTGTAATTGTGCTCGCCAAAAGTTCCTTTTGCTTTTTCTTTCTGTTCCTTGGCTGCTTTCTTGAAGCCATCCTCATCAATGGAAAGTCCCTTTTCTTCAAGAATCTCCTTTGTGAGATCTACCGGGAATCCATAAGTATCATACAGACGGAATGCCTCTTCTCCGGACATCACGTTCTCATCCTTACTCTCCATCTGTTCAATAATATCTGCCAAAATAGAAAGCCCCTGGTCGATCGTCTTATTAAACTGCTCTTCTTCTTTTACGATCACTTTAAAAATAAAATCTTTCTTCTCTTCCAGCTCAGGATAACCGTCTTTTGCTCCCTCAATCACCGTTTCTGCAAGCTCCACTAAAAACTCACGATCAATACCAAGAATTCTTCCATGGCGGCTTGCACGACGCAACAGACGCCTAAGCACATATCCACGTCCACTGTTAGACGGCAGGATACCGTCAGAAATCATAAATGTTACCGAACGAATATGGTCTGTAATGACACGAAGAGAAACGTCTTTTTCATCGCTTTCTCCATAATCTACCTCAGCCAGACGACAAACATGGTCACGAAGAGCTTTCATCGTATCAATATCAAACATCGAATCCACATCCTGTACAATACATGCCAGACGCTCCAGCCCCATACCGGTATCAATGTTCTTCTGGTCTAATTCTGTATAATGATTGTGTCCATCATTGTCAAACTGAGTAAATACATTGTTCCAGATTTCCATATAACGGTCACATTCACATCCTACCGTACAATCCGGACTTCCACATCCATATTTTTCTCCACGATCATAATAAACCTCTGAACATGGTCCGCAAGGTCCCGAACCATGCTCCCAAAAGTTATCTTCTTTTCCAAAACGGAAGATACGCTCCGGTGCAATCCCAATCTCCTGATTCCAGATTTCCCATGCCTCGTCATCCTCCAGATACACAGACGGATATAACCGATTTGGATCCAGTCCTACAACCTCTGTCAAAAACTCCCATGTCCAGTGAATCGATTCTCTCTTAAAATAATCTCCGAAAGAGAAATTCCCAAGCATCTCAAAGAAAGTACCATGCCTCGCTGTCTTTCCTACATTGTCAATATCTCCGGTACGAATACATTTCTGGCAGGTCGCCACTCTATTCTTCGGTGGAAGCACCTGCCCTGTAAAATATGGTTTCAAAGGCGCCATACCTGAGTTAATAAGCAACAAACTCTTATCATTATGCGGCACCAGGGAAAAACTTTTCATAACCAAATGTTCTTTACTCTCAAAGAAGTCAAGAAACATCTTTCTCAATTCATTTACTCCGTATTTCTGCATAATTTCCTCCTATACACTCACTGCTTAATAATTATAAAGACAAGCCCTGGATTTGTCAACGCCGACGGATTTAACGGATAAAATTCGTAGCGTATACCTTTTCTGTCTCAGGACGTTTAACGCCTGCCTCTTTGCCCGCTTCAAAACACTTCATCATCCAGCTCATATTTCTCGCCGCATTCCTCATCGTCTGAAGCCCCTCCAAATCCTGAAGGACTTCTTCCGGTTTATTTCCATGCACCATATTCCAATATGTAGATGCAGCGATTGGCATCTGGGAAATTCCGAAATATTTATTCAACACATCCATAGAAGCAGTCGTTCCGCCGCGGCGTGCAGAAGATACAGCAAATGCCGGCTTGTGCCAGAATGGATTCTGATTCCCTCTGCGGGCAGAGCTATAGAATACCCGGTCTAAGAAAGAGAGGATACGTCCGCTTGGGTGCGCATAATAAACCGGAGTTCCGAATACGAATCCATCTGCTTCCTCCGCTTTTTTGATAAACTCATTGACGGCATCATCTGCGAAAACACATCCATTTTCATTACATTGTCCACATCCGATACAATCACGAAGCGGTTTGTTTCCCAATTGGAAAATCTCAAATTCAATCCCTTCCTGCTCGAAGATTTTTCCCATTTCAGACAATGCTGTATACGTGCATCCATTTGTATTCGAACTTCCATTTAACATTAACACTTTCATTAATATGTACCTCCATTATTGACAATTCTACTATTACTATACAATTAATCGTTGGGAGATACAAGATGAAAAAGTAACTATTCAGCCATGCACTGAATAGTTACAAATAAAAAGGAGATACTTTCTTTAGAATAAGAAATGGAGAAAACATATGACAACCATAAATGATAAAGATTTTTTATTAGTAATTGATATGCAAAACGCCTATCTCCCCGAAAATCCATGGGGATGTGTCAGGATGCGGGAAGCGGTTCAATATACCGTACAAACTCTGAAAAAATTCAAAGAAGAACACATTGGATTTGCAAAATTCATTCCTCCCCAAAATCCACAGGGAACATGGCAAGAATACAATAAAATAAATAAAAATATAAACCGTAACGCTTGGATGAACGAGTATGTAGATGAATTAAAGCCTTACCTTCGGGAAGACAATACGTATTCCAAATCCGTCTATTCCTGCTGTCAGAATAAAAAACTACATGAAAAAATCATACAGTACGACCGCGTCTTTGTGGTTGGCGTAGTAGCGGAGTGCTGTGTACTGTCTACCGTACTTGAGCTGGTAGATATGGGAAAGAAAGTTGTTTATTTGACAGCAGGAATTGCCGGAGAAAGTACAGAAAAAGAGGCTGAAGTCATCCATGTATTACAGGGAATGTCACCTCTGCATATTATATTTCAGTAATCTGACATAATAATTCACCTGTTTTTCAGCCTCTTATTTTCCAATCGTTTATTTTAATTCTATCTCTGCCAATTCTTTTGGCGGAAGAGCCTTTGAAGAAGCATTCACGAAGTCTTTAATCTTCTTCTGCGCCTTAGCAACCGGAATGTTTGTCCCCGCTCCGGCAACACAGCCACCCGGACAGCCCATTCCTTCAATCAGACAACCGTTCATTTTCCCCGCTTTCGCAAGAGCCAATACTTTCTTACACTCTGACAGGCCTTCTGCGTGTTCAATATGAACGTCCACGCCCGGATAATATTCATGCACAACTTTCTCGATGGCATCCGCCACTCCACCTGCCACCGCATAACCACGTCCTGCTCCGGTAGCGTCGTGGAACGAAGACTCTGCCTCGTATTTTGTAAGATCAATGTTTTTCGCATCAAACATTGCCTGTAGTTCTTCAAACGTGATCACAAAATCCACATCGCTTCGTACTGTACGTCTCATAGCTTCCAGCTTCTTTGCGGCACATGGTCCGATAAATACGACTTTCGACTCTGGATGTTTCTGTTTGATTGTACGAGCAGTTGCTACCATCGGAGTCAGCTCTTGAGACACCTGATCTACCATCTCCGGAAAATATTTTTTTGCAAGCATTGACCACGATGGACAGCAGGAGGTCAAAAGAAATGGGAGTTCTCCCGTCGTCACTTTCTCCACATAATGATGCGCCTCTGCCGCAGCGCCAATATCTGCACCAAGAGCAACTTCATAAAACTCGGAGAAACCAAGCTCCTGAAGAGCGGCTTTTAAGTTTCTCGGAGTAATATTATCTCCAAACTGACCCGCATAAGCCGGGGCAATCTCTGCCACAACCTCATCTCCGTTTTTCAGTGCATGTGCCAGTTGGAAAATCTGAGATTTGTCGGAAATGGCTCCAAACGGACAATTTACCATGCACATACCGCAGGAAACACATTTGTCACTGTTGATAAACGCACGCCCCATCTTATCCGTCTCAATAGCCTTTACGCCGCACGCCTTTGCACATGGACGCTCCTTCTGAGAAACAGCATCGTATGGACATGCTGATTTACATTTTCCACACTTGATACATTTTTCCTGATCAATATAAGATTTCCCGTTGACCATAGAAATGGCGCCTTTCGGACACACCTCCATGCAAGGATGCGCAAGACATCCTTTACACATATTGCTGACTTCATAACCTCGCTCCTCGCAGGCCGCACAGGCAGACGGGATTACCTGCATAAGCGGCGGCTCATAATACTTCTCGGAAATATTGCTCGCCTCAAGTCCTGCTGTCAGCGGGCTTGGTTTATTCTCCGGTCTAAGGGAAAGCCCCATTGCAAGACGGAGTCTCTCCCGGACAATCGCACGCGCGCGGTAAATACTGTCGCGGTACTTCTGCGTATCCTCATTGACCATCTCATATGGAATCATCTCCATCTGATCTTTTAATGTCTCGTCATCGGCTTCGAATCCAAGTCTTGCGACTTCCTCAAATACCTTTCTTCTAATTCTTCTAACTGTGGTGTCTAATCCTCTGAGCATAATCAGGTTTCCTCCTAAATTCTTTCACATTTTCTAATACCTCTTACAAAAGGAATATATTATGTTCCTTGCAAATCTTTCTCATATCCTCCGGCCAGATGCTTGCCTGTACTTCTCCCACATGCGCGCGGTCTAACAACAGCATACATAATCTGGACTGGCCAATACCGCCTCCGATGGTATATGGCAGTTCACCGTTTAACAACATCTTGTGATATGGAAGAGATTTCCGGTCCTCACATCCTGCTTTTTTAAGCTGCTCGTCCAGAGAGTTTTCATCTACACGAATCCCCATACTGGAAATTTCAAGGGCGCACTCAAGGGTATCAAACCAGAATAAAATATCTCCATTTAACTGCCAGTCGTCATAGTCCGGCGCACGTCCATCATGCGGCTTTCCGCTTGCAAGCTTCTCTCCGATTTTCATAAGGAACACACAGCCATGCTCTTTGGTGATCAGATTTTCTCTCTCTTTTGGAGTCTTATCCGGGTATTTATCTTCTAATTCCTGTGAAGTAATAAAAAACACATCCTCTGGAAGTTTCTTTCCTGCTTCCGGATATTTATACCATACCTCATGCTCCATATGTTTGATCACCTTGAAGATTGTACGCACCGTATCCTTTAATGTCTCCACTGTACGCTCCTCTTTTGTAATTACTTTCTCCCAATCCCACTGATCCACATAACAGGAATGAAGATTATCCAGATCTTCGTCTCTTCTTATGGCGTTCATATTCGTATACAGACCTTCTCCCGGGAGAAATCCGTATTCGTGAAGCGCCATACGCTTCCATTTCGCCAGCGACTGTACGACTTCTACATCCTCGCCTTTGATTCCATGAACATCAAAACAAACCGGACGCTCTACACCGCTTAGATTATCATTAAGACCGCTGCTCCTTGCCACAAAAAGGGGCGCGGAAATTCGTTCCAGATTCATCTCCTTACCGAATTCTTTTTGAAAGGTATCCCTGATATATTTGATTGCTTCCTGTGTCTTCCTTACGTCCAAACGTGGATCGTAGTTTTCCGGTAATAATAATGCCACTTTCTTTCCCTCCATTACTGTGCTGTTTCCTCGTTGTCTCTTCCAAATACACGCTGTGCGTAGTACACAGACTGCATAGCGTCTTTTCCATAAAAATCTGCTCCGATAAGGTCTGCATACTCCTGATTCAAAACTGCTCCTCCAACCATAACTTTACACCCTGGCTTTGATTTTCGCAACAATTGAATCGTCTCTTTCATGCCGGCTACCGTAGTCGTCATAAGCGCGCTTAAACCTACAAGCCTCACATCTTCCGCTATGGCTGTCTCGACAATCGTCTCCGGAGATACATCTTTTCCAAGATCAATAACAATGAAGCTATAGTTCTCAAGCAGGACTTTCACAATATTTTTCCCAATATCATGGATGTCTCCCTGAACTGTTGCCAGTATAATCTTCTCTTTCTTCGTATCAGCCAAGCCGCATTGTTCCAGTTTCTCTTTCAACGTTTCAAATGCAGTCTTTGCAGCGTCAGCGCTCATCAGAAGCTGTGGAAGAAAAACAGTTCCTTTTTCAAACCCTTTTCCTACAGCATCAAGTGCAGGAATCATCTCTTCATGAATGATGGCAAGAGGTTCCCGCTCCACAAGAAGTATATGCACCGCATGACGCGCCTCCTCTTTAAGCCCCTTTTCAATGGCGGCTTTCAAACTCATCCCGACATCTTCCGCACTTCCCACTGCCGGCTTTTGAGCGCTCTGGTTTCCGTATCGTCTGATATACGTTTCAAAATTCTCATCATACCCCATAAGCGCACAATAAGAATGATACGATTTCATCATGTCCTCTGACAGCGGATTGATAATTCCTGCACCGAGTCCTGCCTGTAACGCCATCGTATAGAAATGACCATTGATCGCCGGACGGTACGGAAGTCCAAAGGAAATATTTGAAACGCCGAGCACCGTACAGACTCCATAAGTTTCCCGTACAAGCCGCAATGCCTCCAATGTTGTCTTTGCACCTGCAGCGTCTGAACTGACCGTCATTGCCAGTACATCAATGACAATATCTTTCTTCGCAATTCCATACTTTTTCGCTTCTTCGATAATCTTTCCCGCAATCCGGACTCTTCCTTCTGCATCAGACGGAATCCCCTCTTCATCTAAGGTAAGCCCCACGACAACACCGCCGTATTTTTTAATCAATGGAAATACGCTGTCCATTGACTCCTGCTTTCCATTAACCGAATTAACCATAGGTTTTCCGTTATAAATGCGCATGGCAGATTCCATCGCCCGCTCATCCACCGTATCAATCTGAAGCGGCAGACTTGTCACGCTCTGAAGCTCTGCTACAACCTCCCCCATCATCTGCGTCTCGTCAATATCCGGAAGTCCTACATTCACATCAAGGATATGTGCTCCCTGATCCTGCTGAACGATTCCTTCTCTTAATATGTAGTCAAGGTCATGTGCCTTTAATGCCTGCTTTAAGTATTTCTTTCCCGTAGGATTGATGCGTTCGCCAATAATGACCGGAAAATCTCCAAATATCACCGATGTTCCATAAGATGAGACAATGGTTCGTTCTTGGAATCTATGGGGTTTCTTTTGCATCCGAAAAGCATTCGACTCCTTCAGTCGTTTCGTCATCGCCCTAATATGATTCGGTGTAGTGCCACAGCAGCCACCAATCAAAGCAGCGCCTTTTCGCACAATTTCTTCCATACATTCCGCAAATTCTTCCGGCTCCACATCATAGTATACTTCACCATCCCGTTGTTTCGGAAGACCTGCATTGGGCTTTACGATAACCGGAACTGAAGCATAAGACAATACTTCTTCTAAAACAGGCAGCATCTGCTGTGGTCCCATACCACAGTTAATGCCAAGAGCGTCCACTCTCAAACCCTCTAACATTGCCACCACTGCCGGCACATCCGCCCCTGTCAGAAGTTTCCCTCTCTCGTCAAAAATCAGCGTTGCAAATACCGGAAGCCCGGTATTCTCTTTCGCAGCCAGTACCGCCGCCTTGACCTCATATGTATCACTCATCGTCTCGATATGGATAAGGTCTGCCCCGGCACGCTCTCCCGCTGCCACTACTTCCCGGAATACCTCATAAGCTTCCTCAAACCCAAGATCTCCCATCGGCTTTAAAAGTTTTCCCGTAGGTCCAATATCCAGCCCT
The DNA here is from genome assembly GCA_910578495.1 of uncultured Dorea sp. Lineage (GTDB taxonomy): Bacteria > Bacillota > Clostridia > Lachnospirales > Lachnospiraceae > Dorea_D. Next base: position 36,610 of record CAJTRE010000019.1, on the reverse strand, counting down.
ACATAAGTTTCCCTGCCGTCACAGACTCCGGTTTTCCGTGCTTCTTTCACATTCTCAATAGCGGCTTTTATAAGTTCCGGAAGTTCATACGAAGTATGTTTCAATTTCAGTGCATTCGCTCCAAACGAGTTAGAAAGAACAATATCGCTTCCTGCCTCGTAATACTGTCTGTGTATGTCCACCATATCTTCTCTGTGGGTAACACTCCATGTTTCCGGAAGTTCTCCCGCCTTTAACCCCCGCTCCTGCAGCAAAGTTCCGGTTCCGCCGTCAAAAAATAATAAGTCTTTCCCAAGCCGTTCTCTCAGCATTTTCTTTTAAATCTCCTTTATCTCTTTTCCACTGTATCTCTTCGATAACTACAATCTGACTTTCCACACATCTCACAGCCTGCTTTGTGACATACTGTATTCTCTCTGCTAAGTCCAATCACCGCCGTCACAGACTTGGTCGGCGTCAGCATACTGCTTCCCGTCATAGAAAGACCAATCTTTTTCGCACTGTCCAGTAATCGTAGAAATTCTTCCTGATGTTCGATGGAAAAATCACCGTATCCCGGGCTGAATCTCGGACGAAGATAATAACCATTCCTTTCCATCCTCATCCGCAAGTCCTCCTGCCATTCGTCAAGATATTCTTCCAGAACAGCAGCAGCACAAGCCTGTACGACCACTGCCTTTGCCATATCCATACAGGAATAACGCCGGATGAGACGATCCACGCCGCTGCCAAGTGTTGCGCCTAACAAAACAGCTTTTTCGCACCCTTTCATATTCTTAGAAAGATTCTTACTGTGAATATTTAAATGCTCTACTACAATCCATTCCGAATCCGGGACAAAAAATTCAAAAATGCGATAGACGATCCGCTTATCTGCCAGCTCGTCCAGCTCCGTAAATGCTTCCGAAATCAGCTTAAGCGTCCGATCATCTACCGCTTTGCTTCCATATCCCAAGTAACGAATGGCCTCTTTCGTCCTTGTATCCATAAATCTTCCCTATACTTTCACAATCTCTGACAGATTACTCATGATCGCCCCGGCAACTTCCGGTTTATTCATAGAATACACATGAATGTGGTTCACACCATTGGCAATCAGATCAATAATCTGATCTGTCGCGTAAGCGATTCCCGCCTGCTGCATCGCTTTTGGATCGTCCCCGAACCTGTCCAAAATAGCAACAAACCTCTGCGGAAGCGCCGTACCGGAAAGCTCCAGCGTACGCTTCATCTGTTTCGCATTGGTAATAGGCATAATTCCGGGAAGCACCGGAATAGTAATCCCTTTCTCTCGGATACGATACAAAAAATTGTATAAAATATGATTGTCAAAAAACATCTGTGTCGTAAGAAAATCCACGCCACGATCTACCTTATCTTTCAAATGTTCAATATCTTCTTTCTTATGCTCACTTTCCACATGACCTTCCGGATAACACGCCGCTCCTATACAGAAATCTCCTTCTTTCTTAATCTCCTCGATCAATTCGCCTGCATAGTGATACTGGTTCGGATGTGGAAATGTAAGCTTTGCCGGGCGGTCTCCACGAAGCGCCAGAATATTCTCAATCCCTTGCTCTTTTAGTTCCCCTATCACCTTCTGCACCTCTTCCTTGGTGGAAGAAACACAAGTCAGATGCGCAAGACTTGTCACCCCTAACTCATTACTGATATGGGAGGCTATACTCACCGTATTCTTACTTGTTCCTCCACCCGCTCCGTAAGTCACACTAATAAATGATGGTTTCAGTGCGGCAATACGGTCTGTGGCGGACAGAACACTCTCAAATCCGGCATCCGTCTTCGGCGGAAACACTTCAAAGGAAATGTGTACCCGGTTATCTTTAAGTATCTCTCTAATCTTCAAGTTTATCACCCCGGTATCGTTTACATATCATCATAGAGCGCTTCATACTGTTTTGCGGAACTCTTCCATGAGAAATCTTTACTCATACCGCGCTCCACAATCTTATTCCAGTCTCTCTTCTTATCATAGTAAACACGCTCTGCATAACGTACCGTTCCAAGCATCTCATGTGCATTGTAATTCGTAAAACTAAAGCCTGTTCCGGTCTTTTCAAACTCATTGTAAGGCTCTACGGTATCTTTCAGTCCGCCTGTCTCTCTGACAATCGGAACGGTTCCATAACGAAGACTCATAAGCTGGCTAAGTCCACATGGCTCAAACAGAGACGGCATTAAAAACGCATCGCAAGACGCATAGATCTTGTGAGACATTTCCTCAGAATAATAAATGTTCGCAGATACCTTACCCGGATATTTCCATGCAAAGTGGCGGAACATATTCTCATACTGCTCCTCTCCTGTACCAAGCACAACAATCTGTACTGCATCCTGACACAACTCGTCCATCACATAGGCAACCAGATCGAAGCCTTTCTGGTCGGTCAGTCTTGAAACCACGCCGATCATCATCATCTTATGATCTCTCTCCAGATTCATATCCTCCTGAAGCGCCATCTTATTCTTCACTTTCTCTTTTCTAAACGTCATCACATCATAATTTTTGACGATATGCTTATCTGTGGCAGGATTATACTCCTCATAATCAATCCCGTTTACAATACCGGATAAACAATTTGCCCGGGCGTTCATAAGACCGTCTAATTTCTCTCCGTAGAACGGCATCTTAATCTCTTCTGCATATGTATTACTTACTGTTGTGATACGGTCCGCATATACGATACCGCCTTTCAGATAGTTCGCATCTTTGTAAGCCTCCAGTTTGTCAGGAACAAAATAATACTTGGGAAGCCCTGTAATATCTCTTACACGCTTCGGATCCCATGTTCCCTGGAACTTGAGATTATGAATCGTCATCACTGTCTTAATCCCGCGATACCACTCATTGCCATAACGGAAATTATCCAGATAAATTGGAACAAGTCCGCTCTGCCAGTCGTGGCAATGGATAATGTCCGGTCTGAAATCAATCAACGGAAGGGCGCTTAACACTGCTTTTGAGAAAAACGCAAATTTCTCAATATCCGCATACATATCTCCATACGGCGCAAAACCGTTAAAATAATACTCATTATCTATAAAATAGAACGTAATTCCATCGTACCTTAACTCTAAAATTCCTACGTATTGTTTTCTCCAATTCAAATCCATATAAAAATGTGTCACGTATTCTAACTTTTCTTTCCACACATCTTTCATACACATATACTTGGGTAGCATTACCCGTACATCATACTTTTCTTTATCAAAATATTTTGGTAAAGATCCGACTACGTCAGCTAATCCTCCTGTTTTAATAAAAGGAACTGACTCCGAAGCTGCAAAAAGTATTTTTTTCATTGCTCATCCCTCCAACACTCACGATATTGTAAATATTATACCGCATTTTTCTCGGAAAAAAAAGCCCTATCTGTTTTTATATTCCAAGCGGATAGTATCAGCAATCAACGCAATAAACTCTGAATTTGTCGGTTTCCCTTTTCCGTTACTTACCGTATATCCAAACAAGTCGTCCAATGTATCTAATTTTCCTCTGCTCCATGCCACCTCAATGGCGTGGCGGATCGCACGCTCCACACGACTGGCTGTTGTCTGGTGCATCTTCGCCACCGTAGGATACAAGACTTTCGTAATCGCATTTAACACATCCATATCTTCAATCGACATGATGATCGCATCTCTCAGATAATGATACCCTTTGATGTGTGCAGGAATCCCAATCTCATGAATCATATCCGTCACCCTGGCTTCTAAATCTACCTCCATCTGTGCACTCAGATTAACCTCCTGACCCGGAAGCGGTCTAAACTCATGTTTTACAGTTGCTCCTGCATTTTTGATTCTGTTAATGACCATTTCGTTATTAAACGGTTTCAGAATATAGTAACTCGCCCCTTTCTTAAAAGCATCCTCTGTGATACGCTCCTGTCCGATTGCCGTAATGATGATAAAATCCGGATGTTTCTGAAGTTCCCGGCTGCTGTTCACTAACTCCATCACACTGAGCCCATCCATCTTTGGCATGATCAAATCAAGAAGCACGACATCCGGCTGTTTTTCCTTTATTAATGCGTACGCATCCTCGCCATTATTCGCTTTTCCGACCAACTTTAATTCTTTGTCCGCTTCAATCATTTCGCCAAGTAAATCCAAGATTCTTTCATTATCATCGGCAATTGCCACGTTTATTTCACCCATTTCTGTGAAATACCTCCTTTCTTAAACAAAAACCTTATATAAACTGTCAATGGTCATTATATTATTCGTCATATTTCAAAGCAAGAAAATGATGTCGTAAAACTCTGACATCTTACGACGATGTTTTTGGATTTCTACAATTTTCTACATTTTTATTGTCAATTATTGTAATTTTTCGTCTTTTTAAGCATTGTTTCCACAAATATTCCATAACCCTTGGCAGGATTATTCACAAATACATGTGTGACCGCTCCCACAAGTTTTCCATTCTGTAAAATCGGCGAACCGGACATTCCTTGTACGATTCCTCCGGTCACTTTCAAAAGTTCCTTGTCCGTTACTTCAATCACGATTCCTTTATTAATTTCAGTGGACTCCAAATCTACCTTTGTAATCTCCACCTCATAATCTTTTACTTTTCCCTCTGCCGCACAACGGATTAGAGCAGGCCCTTCTTTAATCTCTTCTTTCGCCGCCGCTTCTACCGGCGTCTGATCTGAAAACAGTGCATTAATCCGATCAATGGTCCCAAATATTCCTGCCTCTGTATTTTTCTGTATCTTTCCAAGCACGTTATAATTGTTATATACGATGATTCCCTCCATGCCTCCCGGCATGCCGCTCTCTCCTTTTTGTATATCCTTGATACTGGTCGTATAGACTCTCCCTCCTTCGATGTCCAGAAGTTCATTAGTATCAACATCATGAATCCCATGTCCAAGCGCACCAAAACGGCTCTTCGTATCAAGAAATGTAATCGTGCCAAGCCCTTGTGCATTATCACGTACCCATATTCCAAGTTTATACTTATTCACGCCACATTGGACGGCCTTCGTCTTAATATTGATGTATTCCTTATTTCTATTGATTTTTAAAATCACTTCCTCTTGCTCAATCTTCTCAATCTCCTTGATCAAATCTGCTTTTGTATCTACTTTATGACCATCGATTTCTGTAATATAGTCGCCCGGATGTACCAGATTCTTCGACGGATCATAAGACATACCGTCCATTCCTTTGATTTCATCTGTTCCAAGCACCATTACTCCGTCTGTCTCCAGATATATCCCGATAGGCATACCGCCCGGAATAACCATAACTTTATCTGATGTTGCGGCACTCACTTCTTTTTTCAACTTTGCCTGCTCCATTTCAATCATGTAATAACTCCCGCCCACAAATACGGTAAAAATAACAATCATAATTAATATTCTCCGATACCAATACTTTCTGATGTTCATACTGTCTTACTTCCTTTCTCAATGAATATAATAAAAAGGATACCCATCATAGAGTATCCTTCTTATTATGTGAAGTTTTTTTATTTTCAATCAGATTTCTTTAATCTGTTGTGCAAGTTCTTTCATTTCTTTTGCATTTTCAAGAACCGTATTCGTAATCTTTGCGCCGCCGAGAATCCTTGCAAGCTCCTGGACAGTTTCAGACTCTTCTAGTCTTCGGATACTCGTGGTCGTATCCATCTCATTCACCGTTTTTTCAATTACATAGTGATAATCTGCCATAGACGCTATCTGTGCCAGATGAGTAATACAGATCACCTGATGCCCTCTACCGATAACCCCCATCTTTTCAGATACTTTCTGAGCAGTACGCCCGCTGATTCCCACATCAATCTCATCAAAAATCAAAGTCTCAATATTATCCCTGTCTGCCATAACCGTTTTAATCGCAAGCATGATCCTCGACAGTTCTCCGCCGGACGCCACATCTTTTAACGGTTTCACCGGCTGTCCCGGATTGAGTGAGATCATAAATTCTACATCGTCCATTCCCTGAGTAGTGCACTCTGCAAGTTTATCAAAACGTATCTCGAATTTCACGTCCGGGAAATTCAGTTCTTTTAAGCCCTCACAGATTGCCTGTTCCAGTATCACCGCCTGCTCTTTGCGAACCTTCGATAACTTACGGGCATGCGAATTCATTTCCTTTTTGGCTTTTTCATGCTTTGCTTTCAGATCGGCAATATAATTTTCATGATCTTCCAGTTTCTTTATTTTCTCTTTTTGTTTTTCACAGTATGTAACGATTTCTTCTATACTGTTTCCATATTTGACTTTCAGCCGGTTAATCTCATTGAGCCGGTTCTCCGTCTCATACAGCATTTCCTCCGAACACTCACAGGAAGTGCTGTAATCCGATAATTCCCGGTTAAAATCATTCAGCAGACTATCAACTTCCACCAACTGCTGATACAAGTCATCCGCTTTCTCATCATACTCCCTGATCTGGTCGATAGCACGAATGGCGCGGCTTAAATTCTCACTTGCGCTCTCACTGCCTTCACTCGTGTAATTATATGCCTCAGACGCACTGTCCGAAATCTTCTTACTGTTTACCATAAAACGGTAAGACACTTCCAGATCTTCATCTTCTCCTTCTTTCAGATCTGCCTTTTCAATCTCGGACACTTCAAACTGCAAGAAAGAAAGCTCTTTAGCACGACTGGATTCATCCATATCCGATTCTTCAAGTTCTTTGGAAAGTTTTCGATAAGTGTTGTAGCTCTTTTCCACCGCTTTTTTCGTATTCTCTATATGTTCTCCGGAAAATTCATCTACTATTCCAAGATGATTTTTCTTATACAACAACGACTGATGCTCATGTTGTCCATGAATATCAATGAGAATTTCCGCCGCCTCTTTTAAAAACGCCATGGACACCGTTTCTCCGTTGATCCTGCTGACGCTTCTTCCCTCCATCAGCCGTCTGGATAATACAACGGCTCCCTCTTGCGGGAAAATATCAATCGCTTTCAACCGTTCTGCCTGATGATGATTCTGAACGTCAAAAGACAGCTCTACAAATCCATAATCACATCCCCGGCGGATCATGTCTTTTGTATACCTTCCTCCAAGCGCAAGATTCACAGAACCGAGAATAATTGATTTTCCGGCTCCGGTTTCTCCTGTCAATATATTAAGTCCTTCTTTAAACTCTACTTCAATCTCGTCAATGAGCGCGAGATTCTTTACATACAAACGTTGTAACATCCTTTTTTACTCCTACAAGACAATCTTGCTAATCTTATCCATTACCCGAACCGTATCTTCCACACTTCTTATTGCGCACATAATGGTATCGTCTCCCGCAACACTTCCTAAAATCTCATTCCATTTCATAGCGTCAAGCGCCGCGCAGACTGCATTTGCCATACCTGACACTGTCTTGATCACAAGAATATTCTGCGCCATATCCATGGAAACATACCCTTCTTTCAAAACACGAATATACCGCTCGCTCAATCCATTGTCGAAACTCTGATGAACAATATATCTTTGTTTTCCATTCTCCCCCTGAATTTTTGTAAGCTTTAAGTCCCGAATATCTCTGGATACGGTCGCCTGTGTCACTTTGAATCCCTCTGCATTCAAACGCTCCGCCAGTTCTTCCTGCGTTTCTATTTGATATTTATTGATCAGTTCGATGATCTTCGCGTGTCTGTTTACTTTCATAACTCTATTTTCCTTTCATCTTTCTGCGCAGTATTTCCAAAAAACTTACATTACTGAGCTTCATAATCCTTGTAGCCGCGCCAGATTTATGTATTTTTATCTTATCTCCTGTAAACAACGTCACCGTATCCGCACCATCAAACGCTACAGAAACTTCTTCTATGGAACCATTTCTTCCCTCTGCAATCTCAATCTCAATCTCATCCTCACCCGACAACACAATACTGCTTGTATTAAGTGCATGGGAGCAGATAGGCGTAATCACAACCAAAGACGCCGTCGGTTCTACAATAGGTCCTCCTGCCGACAGGTTATAAGCGGTTGAACCTGTCGGCGTAGATAAGATAATTCCATCCGCTTCATAAGAATTCAGCAGTTCTCCGTTCACAAACAACCGGAAATGAACTACTCGAAGCACTCCTTTTCGAGATACTACAATATCATTCAGCGCCACATCCGTCCTGCCGTCCTCAAACATTCCTTCCAGCATCATTCTGCTTTCCAGATGATATTCTCCCGAAAGAATCTGCCCTACTGCTTCTTCAATATTCCCCACTTCCACTTCTGTCAGATAACCAAGCGTTCCCATATTAATTCCAAGAATCGGGATACTGCGGTCCTCAAGCACTCTGGCAGCCTCGATAAAACTCCCGTCTCCTCCGATCACAATGGCACATTCAATATCCTCCGGTACCTCTTCCCGGATAATCCGTTTTTCAGCATCCTTTTTACAGAGTGTACACACCCTTCCCGCCTGTTCCAAAAGCCCCTTTACATACTCTGTCACTTCAAAGCTTTTGTCTTTTCCATCATTTGTAACAATAAAAAAATGTTCCATGTTTCCTGTCCTTTATGATTTCGCCAATGTTATAAATGCCGTTTCCACCGTTTTTTCCACATCTGCTTTTTCCGAGATACGGCCGGTATCACCGTTCTTTTTCAAGTGTACCAGATATTCTATATTCCCTTCCGGCCCGCGAATTGGTGAAAACTCAAGATTCAGTACATCAAAACCGATCGAGACTGCATAGTCCGCCACCATGCGGATAACTTCCAGATGCGTAGACCTATCTCGTACCACTCCTTTTTTCCCGACCTTCTCTCTTCCTGCTTCAAACTGAGGTTTAATAAGCGCCACAATCTCGCCGTCCTCTGTCAGATAGTCATAAATAGGTTTTAACACTTTCGTCAGAGAGATAAAGGAGACATCAATGGATGAAAAATCTACCGGCTCATTGATGTCCTCCGGTGTCACATAACGGATATTCGTCTTCTCCATACATACGACACGCGCATCCTGACGAAGTTTCCAGTCCAGTTGTCCTCGCCCTACATCAATGGCAAACACTTTCTTTGCCCCGTTTTGAAGCATACAATCCGTAAAACCGCCGGTAGAAGAGCCAACATCCGTACAAGTTTTTCCATCCACACAGACATCAAAATTCGCAAGCGCCTTCTCAAGCTTCAGACCGCCGCGGCTTACATAGGGAAGCGTATTTCCTCTGACTTCTATATTCGCCTCTTCCGGGAATACAGTTCCTGCCTTATCTTCTTTCTGCCCTTCTACATATACATTTCCGGACATAATAATCGCTTTTGCTTTCTCTCTGGAAGAAGCAAGATTCCGTTTTACAAGCAGAACATCTAAACGCTCTTTCATTTTACCTTATAACTCCTTATAATCTTCTCCGTCATTGTTTCCCAGTCAATGCCGGCTTCTTTTCTTAAAAGCTCCACATTTCCCTGCTCGATATATTGATCCGGCAGAGACATTGGAAGAACATCTACCGGAAGATTCTGCTCCTGCACATAAGATACCACCTGCATACCATAACCGCCGGTTTTTACATTTTCTTCTATCGTTACAATCAGCTTATGATTTCGGGATAACTTCTGAAGCATTTCTATATCTACCGGCTTTACGAACCGGCCGTTCACTAACGTACAGGAACAGCCTTTTTGCTTTAATGCAAGGCGTACTTTCACCGCCTCTTCAAACATATGCCCAATACTGATTACTGCGATCTCCGATTCTTCGTAGATCATCTCACTTTTTCCATATATGACCGGACTTCTGAATTCCTCGTACTCATCATACGCACTCCCTCTCGGATAGCGTACCGCCGCCGGACCATCATGGCTAATGGCAAATCGCAGCATGTCCGCCAGTTCCCACTTATGCTTTGGTGCAAGAACCGTCAGATTCGGAATAATGCTAAGATATGATAAATCAAAAACTCCCTGATGCGTCTCTCCGTCACTTCCTACCAATCCCGCACGATCTACGGCAAACACCACCGGAAGATTCTGCATTCCGACATCATGTACCATCTGGTCATAGGCTCTTTGAAGAAAAGAAGAATAAATAGCAACCACAGGTTTCATTCCGCCTGCGGCAAGCCCTGCCGCAAAGGTTACTGCATGTTCTTCCGCAATGCCCACATCAAAGAAACGCTCTGGAAACATATTCTGAAACCCGGTCAATCCTGTTCCATCTGCCATAGCCGCCGTAACCTTATCATTATGTTTGGCTTCATCACAAAGCACCTTGCCAAACACTTTGGAATAGCTGTCTTTTTTGCTCTTCGATACGGTTTCTCCGGTCGCCACGTTAAATGGACTGATTCCATGAAATTTATCCGGCGCTTTCTCTGCCGGCTCATAACCTTTCCCCTTCTCCGTCAACACATGAAGAAGCACCGGGCCTTGAATCTTCTTTGCTTCCTGAAAT
>CAJTRE010000019.1:22502-26211 GCA_910578495.1 uncultured Dorea sp. | reverse complement strand
CCCCGGTATTGGTCCCAGATAAGTAATTCCCATATCCTCGAAAAACATTCCCGGTACAAGAAGCTGTTTGATACTGCTCTTTGTCTTCCGAATCTTCTGAATCACAGAATCTCCTACTACCGGAAATTTATGCAGCGTACTCGTAACACCCTTTTTCAGTCCCGTATAGAAATCTGCCGTCCGAAGTCTTGCCAGATACTTGGACATACCTCCTACGTTTTCAGAAATAGACATATGATTATCGTTTAGTACAATAATAAAATTTGTCTCCAACTGTGCGGCATTATTCAGAGCCTCATACGCCATGCCTCCTGTCAGAGAGCCGTCTCCGATCACAGAGATGACACTGTGGTCTTCTCCCTTCAAATCTCTGGCTCTTACAAGTCCAAGTCCTGCAGAAATAGAAGTAGAACTATGCCCTGTATCAAAAGCATCACAGTCACTTTCCTTGCGCTTCGGGAATCCACTCATCCCGCCATACTGCCGCAGATTCTCAAATCTGTCCTTCCGCCCTGTCAGAATCTTATGGGTGTAAGACTGATGTCCCACGTCCCAGACCATTCTGTCTTCCGGAAGGCAAAACACCATATGCATCGCTATCGTAAGCTCTACAACCCCAAGATTAGACGCAAGATGTCCGCCGGTCTTACTTACTTTTTCAATCAGAAATATTCGGATTTCTTCCGCCAGTTCCTGTAATTCTGGCTCTGTCAATTCTTTAATATCATTTGCTTTTTGAATGCGCTCTAACATAATGGACGCCCTTTCTTATTTTTCCCTGTAAATCAGCTTTTTTAAAAGTTCCTCCAGATATGTATTCTCCCCGGACAGACTGACGAGAAGCCTTACCGCCTCCTCAGATCTTTCTTTTACGATTTCCGCCGCCCTATCTATTCCAAACAATGTAACATACGTTGTCTTTTCATTCTTTTCATCGCTTCGGATTGGTTTCCCCAGCACCTCTTTTGTACTGGTTACATCCAGAATGTCGTCTTGAATCTGAAAGGAAATTCCCACATGCTTTGCAATCTGCTCCACAATCTTCACCTCTTCCTCGGAGGCCCCTCCAATGATGGCTCCGATCATCATAGAAGATTCAATAAGTGCAGATGTTTTCAGTTCATAAATAGTATCCAGCACTTCTTTTTCCACTGCATGTCCAGTCTCTTTCACATCGATCACCTGACCGCCGATCATTCCGTAGATTCCTGCTTTCTCGCCGAGTACGGTAAGCGCTCTTCCAATCAAAAGACTGTCTTCAGGCTCCATGACAAACGCTTTAAACGCCGTTTCAAATGCGAAATTAAGAAGGGCATCCCCTGCCAGAATTCCCATATCCTCGCCGTATACTACGTGAGTAGTCTTTCTTCCTCTTCTGTAGTCATCGTTATCCATTGCCGGAAGATCATCGTGCACGAGAGAATACGTATGAATCATCTCAATAGCTGCCATAAACGGGTAGACCGCTCTGGACGTACCGTTAAAAAGCTCGTACGTTTCTTTCATAAGCATGGGACGAAGCCTTTTTCCACCCGCCATCAGACTGTATCCCATTGCCTCCATGATCAGTTTCTGACAGCCCTTTTGTTTCGGCAGATACTCCTGCAGGATATTTTCAATCTGCCGTACTTTTTGCTTCTGCATTTCTGCGAAATCAGTTTTCAAACTCATAAGTTTCTCCTTCATTATCTAACACGAGCATTTTCTTTTCTACTTTATCGATCTTATCGTTACATTCTTTCAGCATGTCCATCCCCTTGTGATAAAGTCCGAAGGATTCCTCCAGAGAAATCTCGCCTTCCTCCATTGTCTGGATAACATCTTCAAGCTCTGTAAATAATTGTTCCAGCGTCTGTTCTTTCTCAGCCATGCCTTTCCTCCTTCTTATCTTCCACTCTTGCCGTAAGCGTTCCATCTGTAACATGAATCATCAGACGTTCTCCCGTTTCTACTTGTGACAGGCTTTTTACCGCTTTCCCGTCCGCTCCTTCTACATAGGAAAATCCCTGTTCTAATTTGTGTAAAGGAGACAGACCTTTTAATTTTTCAAGGGCAATGGCAAAACGTATCTTCGCATCTTTCAATTCCCCCTGCATCAAAAGTCTCAGCTTATCCTCATATTCTATTAATCTCTGCCTGTGTTCTCTCAGTTGATTTCCCGGATGCAGATAGAATAATTTTGTCTGATATTCCCGCAATCTTAACCGCTTTAACTGCAACTGCTGCATAAGAAGACGGCGAAGCTTCATCTGATATTCCGACATCGCCTCTTCCACCCGGACATAATCGTACACCGCAAGTTCCGCCGCCGCTGACGGAGTCGGCGCCCTAAGATCCGCCGCGTAATCTGCAATCGTCGTATCTGTCTCATGACCTACCGCAGAAATCACAGGTGTCCGGCATTCAAAGATTGCTCTCGCTACGACTTCTTCATTAAACGCCCACAGATCTTCTATCGAACCACCGCCCCTGCCTGCAATAATGACGTCAACTCCATAGATATCTAACATATGGATTCCTTCCGCAATGCTTTCTTTTGCGCCCTCGCCCTGCACCTGAGCCGGATACAAGATCAACTGAACAAATGGATTTCTTCGTCTGGCAATATTCATAATATCGCGGATTGCCGCACCTGTCGGAGCAGTCACAATCCCCACCTTTCTGGCATGGTGTGGAATCTCTTTTTTGTACTCTGGTGCAAACATCCCCATTTCCAGAAGTTCCTGCTTTAACGCCTGAAATTTTTCATAGAGTACACCCTCTCCGTCCAGCCGTATTTCTTTCGCATAGAGCTGATAAGAACCGCTTCTCTCATACACATTCACCGTACCAAATACAACGACCTGCTGTCCCTCACTCATACGAAAAGCGAGCCCGCCTCGCTGCCCGGCAAACATAACGCAGGCAATCGTTCCGGACTCGTCCTTTAACGAAAAATATATATGTCCTGATGTATGATACTTACAATTTGACACTTCGCCTTTGACATAAATACGGCCAAGCATATAGTCCTGGGCAAACATATTCTTGATATAAGCGTTCACTTGTTTTACCGTATATATATTCTGTGTCATTGCCACCTCTCACTAATCTGTCAGTTTTGCCAGCATACCGTTTACAAAAGAAGGTCCTTCGCCGCTGCTGTACTTTTTCGCAAGCTCTACCGCTTCGTCAATGGCTACCCCTACCGGAACGTCATCATCCCACTTCATCTCATAGACAGCCACTCTCAAAATACTTAAATCCACTTTATTCATACGGCTGGTCTTCCAACCTTTTGTATTTTCATTGATCAAAGAATCAATCTCTTCTTTTTTTTCCGCAATCTTCTCTGACTTTGTACGGATATATTCCAAATCTTTTTCTTTTGCATCTTCAAGCTGTTCAAAATAAAGCTGCATCTGCTCCAGCATACTGCCTTCTTCATGAAACTCTAATTCGAACACCATCCGAAAGATGTGCTCTCTTTGCTCTGACCTTTTCACTTATGCTTCCTCCGGCACTTCCACTCCGGCAATACGGATATTCACATCTGCAACCTCAAGACCTGTCATATTCTCAATAGCCGCTTTTACTTTCTCCTGTACTTTACCGGTCGTATCCTTAATATTGTAACCATATTTTAGATTCAACGCCAGACATACCGTAACGATTCCTTCCAGCACATCCACTTTCACGCCTTTAGATAAAGACTTCACACCCAGTCTGC